>CALAYL010000075.1 GCA_937894725.1 uncultured Bacteroidota bacterium | reverse complement strand
CTGTTGTTATCAGTAATGCAAAGAACAAAATTTGAAAGCAAATCACAACGTACCGATAAGGAGTAGTCCTCGACCAACAGTTGTTATCAGTAATGCAAAGAACAAAATTTGAAAGCAAATCACAACCCATACACCGATACCCTGAAGAATTAAAATGTTGTTATCAGTAATGCAAAGAACAAAATTTGAAAGCAAATCACAACTGCTTGCTCACCATCATTGGTGTGGTCATTGTTGTTATCAGTAATGCAAAGAACAAAATTTGAAAGCAAATCACAACTAAACAATGGTTTATTATCTGAATCCACAGGTTGTTATCAGTAATGCAAAGAACAAAATTTGAAAGCAAATCACAACTGCGCTCGTCTTTTTATCTTTAAAGCGAGTGTTGTTATCAGTAATGCAAAGAACAAAATTTGAAAGCAAATCACAACTCTCAAGCGGTGGCGGTTTTTTTTGTTTAGGTTGTTATCAGTAATGCAAAGAACAAAATTTGAAAGCAAATCACAACTGGGCGCGCAAGCCGCTGACGAACCACGTTGTTGTTATCAGTAATGCAAAGAACAAAATTTGAAAGCAAATCACAACTTCTTTGGCAAGGCTATCAGTAACGACTTAGTTGTTATCAGTAATGCAAAGAACAAAATTTGAAAGCAAATCACAACTAAGCCAAAATTCTACCGTCACCGTCTGTTGTTGTTATCAGTAATGCAAAGAACAAAATTTGAAAGCAAATCACAACGTAATTGATGCGTATAGAAATGCTAGATTTGTTGTTATCAGTAATGCAAAGAACAAAATTTGAAAGCAAATCACAACTACTATGTCAACGGATACATAGCCGAAAACGTTGTTATCAGTAATGCAAAGAACAAAATTTGAAAGCAAATCACAACGAAAAGCGCATAAAGAAAATGCGAGAGCTAGTTGTTATCAGTAATGCAAAGAACAAAATTTGAAAGCAAATCACAACTAGTACCCTCTCCTTTGGCGATATAGTTTAGTTGTTATCAGTAATGCAAAGAACAAAATTTGAAAGCAAATCACAACACATTGGTAATCGCTTGTTGCCCTGTGTTAGTTGTTATCAGTAATGCAAAGAACAAAATTTGAAAGCAAATCACAACCATTATGAGCAACACCCGCTAAGTCCATTAGTTGTTATCAGTAATGCAAAGAACAAAATTTGAAAGCAAATCACAACTATTCTCCAAGGACAACGGCAACGATTCGCGTTGTTATCAGTAATGCAAAGAACAAAATTTGAAAGCAAATCACAACATGAAACTTAAATCGGAAAACAAGTAACGCGTTGTTATCAGTAATGCAAAGAACAAAATTTGAAAGCAAATCACAACAACCCCTCGACTAAACACAGTGAGCATGTTGTTGTTATCAGTAATGCAAAGAACAAAATTTGAAAGCAAATCACAACATAGCGATTGTGATTAAAAATAGTTTTTTCGTTGTTATCAGTAATGCAAAGAACAAAATTTGAAAGCAAATCACAACCAAAAAATGCGGTGAATCAAATGTCAGTAAGTTGTTATCAGTAATGCAAAGAACAAAATTTGAAAGCAAATCACAACGGGATTGAGCAAATGAGAGCTGACATGGGAGTTGTTATCAGTAATGCAAAGAACAAAATTTGAAAGCAAATCACAACGAAGCCATCCACTCCTGCTTTGCAGTAGCCGTTGTTATCAGTAATGCAAAGAACAAAATTTGAAAGCAAATCACAACAATAACTCAACATCTTCTAAATTATGAGTTGTTGTTATCAGTAATGCAAAGAACAAAATTTGAAAGCAAATCACAACAAATTTGCCATGTCTTTTCTTTTTTTTGTGTTGTTATCAGTAATGCAAAGAACAAAATTTGAAAGCAAATCACAACGCAAGTTTTGAAGCTATGAGTACAAACCTTGTTGTTATCAGTAATGCAAAGAACAAAATTTGAAAGCAAATCACAACCCTGACTTTGTGGCATCAATAGAAGATTTAGTTGTTATCAGTAATGCAAAGAACAAAATTTGAAAGCAAATCACAACAGATACTTTTAATGGACTTTGAAGAAAGTAGTTGTTATCAGTAATGCAAAGAACAAAATTTGAAAGCAAATCACAACGTAAAAGTAGCAGATATTAACACTACTACAGTTGTTATCAGTAATGCAAAGAACAAAATTTGAAAGCAAATCACAACGAGAGGGAATTGTTTTAAAAAATTACGATTGTTGTTATCAGTAATGCAAAGAACAAAATTTGAAAGCAAATCACAACAATAATTACAAGCGACCTAATGCACCTAAAGTTGTTATCAGTAATGCAAAGAACAAAATTTGAAAGCAAATCACAACTAAGCTCCAGAAAGTCTCTCACGCTGTAAAGTTGTTATCAGTAATGCAAAGAACAAAATTTGAAAGCAAATCACAACATGTCAATATACATAATTACAAAAATAACCGTTGTTATCAGTAATGCAAAGAACAAAATTTGAAAGCAAATCACAACGACATAGTACGTGATACTTTCACAGCATTAGTTGTTATCAGTAATGCAAAGAACAAAATTTGAAAGCAAATCACAACGGTTTATGTGGTGGCAATAATCATTTAAATGTTGTTATCAGTAATGCAAAGAACAAAATTTGAAAGCAAATCACAACAGTTGCTAAAAATAATGTACAAATTGATAAGTTGTTATCAGTAATGCAAAGAACAAAATTTGAAAGCAAATCACAACCCTTCATCAAATGAAACAAAGCCTTTCAATGTTGTTATCAGTAATGCAAAGAACAAAATTTGAAAGCAAATCACAACTATACCTCGATTGGTTTTGCAAACATTTCAGTTGTTATCAGTAATGCAAAGAACAAAATTTGAAAGCAAATCACAACCAGTGATTTTGTCATGTCACAATTGTCATAGTTGTTATCAGTAATGCAAAGAACAAAATTTGAAAGCAAATCACAACAGCTCCCATCTCAGCTTCATGAAGGTAGTAGTTGTTATCAGTAATGCAAAGAACAAAATTTGAAAGCAAATCACAACCAAACATGGCATCCAGGTATTATATATTGAGTTGTTATCAGTAATGCAAAGAACAAAATTTGAAAGCAAATCACAACTAGATTTGGTGGTCACATTAAGCAGTTTTATGTTGTTATCAGTAATGCAAAGAACAAAATTTGAAAGCAAATCACAACGCCGCACTCAGCCAAGCAAGCGAAAGCACAGTTGTTATCAGTAATGCAAAGAACAAAATTTGAAAGCAAATCACAACTACCATCCACAGGGGCTTGTCTTTAAAATTGTTGTTATCAGTAATGCAAAGAACAAAATTTGAAAGCAAATCACAACCGTGGCTACAGTATTAGTCCAATCGTGTTGGTTGTTATCAGTAATGCAAAGAACAAAATTTGAAAGCAAATCACAACCTCATCATACCAACTGGCTGGGAGCAAAACGTTGTTATCAGTAATGCAAAGAACAAAATTTGAAAGCAAATCACAACCAAGTGCCTTCAAGTTTCCTAAGTTGCTGAGTTGTTATCAGTAATGCAAAGAACAAAATTTGAAAGCAAATCACAACTCTTTAGAAACTCCATTGTTAATAAAGGTAGTTGTTATCAGTAATGCAAAGAACAAAATTTGAAAGCAAATCACAACACCCTGCTACTGCTGTAGATAGGCTAGACTGTTGTTATCAGTAATGCAAAGAACAAAATTTGAAAGCAAATCACAACTCTTTATAGTTTTGTTCAATAGTTAGTTCCGTTGTTATCAGTAATGCAAAGAACAAAATTTGAAAGCAAATCACAACTCCCTTCCCAATCACAAAGCAAAATTCTTTGTTGTTATCAGTAATGCAAAGAACAAAATTTGAAAGCAAATCACAACGCGGAATGACTTTCGATAGAAGGAGCATAAGTTGTTATCAGTAATGCAAAGAACAAAATTTGAAAGCAAATCACAACAAAAACCTACTTAGCTTCTTAGCTACTAAGGTTGTTATCAGTAATGCAAAGAACAAAATTTGAAAGCAAATCACAACTACACCTACTGGACCTATCGGGGAGATTTAGTTGTTATCAGTAATGCAAAGAACAAAATTTGAAAGCAAATCACAACGAGCATTTGCCTCTAAAATTTATTTCTCTCGTTGTTATCAGTAATGCAAAGAACAAAATTTGAAAGCAAATCACAACCGTTCGGCTTGGGTGGCTTAAAAATCAAAGTTGTTATCAGTAATGCAAAGAACAAAATTTGAAAGCAAATCACAACAGAATGATGACTTACCATTTTAATCAATCAGTTGTTATCAGTAATGCAAAGAACAAAATTTGAAAGCAAATCACAACGTCCGTTTAGCTTTTCAAATCTATTGTTATGTTGTTATCAGTAATGCAAAGAACAAAATTTGAAAGCAAATCACAACAACGAGGGCGCAGGACTATGACAGAGCAATGTTGTTATCAGTAATGCAAAGAACAAAATTTGAAAGCAAATCACAACAGGACGAACGGAGCGCCCGCGCGCGAACCGGTTGTTATCAGTAATGCAAAGAACAAAATTTGAAAGCAAATCACAACTATTCAATATCTTTACGCTTTAAACTATATGTTGTTATCAGTAATGCAAAGAACAAAATTTGAAAGCAAATCACAACACCTGTACTAAATCCGATGATGACGATGCAGTTGTTATCAGTAATGCAAAGAACAAAATTTGAAAGCAAATCACAACGCGATGCCCGGAGCTAGCTGGAAGGGATGCGTTGTTATCAGTAATGCAAAGAACAAAATTTGAAAGCAAATCACAACGGATCTGCCGAAGTGGCAGCAAAATTCACCGTTGTTATCAGTAATGCAAAGAACAAAATTTGAAAGCAAATCACAACGCTCGTGCGGCTATTAAAACGGGAGGTAAGGTTGTTATCAGTAATGCAAAGAACAAAATTTGAAAGCAAATCACAACAGTGAATAATTGGAGATAAGTCGAGCTTCTGTTGTTATCAGTAATGCAAAGAACAAAATTTGAAAGCAAATCACAACAGCATGTCGTTTGGGGTCATGTTGTGCGTTGTTGTTATCAGTAATGCAAAGAACAAAATTTGAAAGCAAATCACAACTACGAGGTAATCGAAGAAAAGGCGTATTAAGTTGTTATCAGTAATGCAAAGAACAAAATTTGAAAGCAAATCACAACATTCGTTAAATATGCTACTCAACAAATCACGTTGTTATCAGTAATGCAAAGAACAAAATTTGAAAGCAAATCACAACAAAGATGAATATGGTCAAACAGACCAAGACGTTGTTATCAGTAATGCAAAGAACAAAATTTGAAAGCAAATCACAACAAAAAACCAAAAAAGAAGTAAAAAGCAATGGTTGTTATCAGTAATGCAAAGAACAAAATTTGAAAGCAAATCACAACCTCTCATTTTGTTTTTATTAATTAGTTGTAGTTGTTATCAGTAATGCAAAGAACAAAATTTGAAAGCAAATCACAACTATGCCGTATTGATATATTACTTTGTAAAGGTTGTTATCAGTAATGCAAAGAACAAAATTTGAAAGCAAATCACAACCTAGCTATTTTTTAGTGTGCATTACAAACATTTTTATTATCAGTTACTTAGCTGTAATTTAGTGCAAACTGATGCATATTTAATTTTGGGATGAAAACAGTGACACCAACTGTGATACTATAGCATAGAGTTCTCTTAATATCATATGTATAGTTACTATCAAGGTTAAAAGCCCATATACGAAGAGTCCAATTATTGGTGAGAGCAGAAGGACAAAAAGAAATAATCCAAACATGTATCAATATTAGTGAAAAAGATGTTCTATGCTAATAGATATATTTCTTTCCGGCATAAAAAGTGGAAGATTGCAGTGTGGTGATTCAAGAGGATACCATCGCTAACGATGAACAATGCTAATGGATTTCAGGGTCATCTATGTTCTGTATAAATGGAGTTTTATTGGCTAATGATGAATTGCCAATACATAATTCTTTTATCATTAAATAAAAATAGGTAGGTACAAAAATTAGTATAGCCAATAAAATTAAGACTATGGCGACACCCAAAAAAAAGAATATTATACTTTCCATCATAAGTTTAAATGTATAAAAAATTAGTTGCAAACTTAGATTGAGAAAGTAGAGGTTGGTAAAAAAAACTAAGCAAATACTATTTAGTATTTTTATACAAATCTCAAGCTATTAAAAGGGCTAATGGTATAGAGGTATATATTGCCAAAAACGAAAAAACTTCTCTACAAAAAAGATTGTGAAAGCAGAAAAATAGCTAATTTCATGACTCAAAAGTAAAAACTATTTTGAAATATTCACTAAGATTAATACCTAATTTACAGTTTGTTATTTTTGTTGCGATAGATTAATTTCATATCAGGTTTGGTTAGTCAAATTTGTAGTTTCAAAGAGTAAAAAAGTATGGACAATCTGATTTTTATGGTAAGTTTACTTTGTTGGTTATGGTATTATTTATTGGATTTGTAATAGCTTATGCAGCTTTTTATCTTGGGATAAATCTGCTATTGTGGTTCAAGGATTCTTTGCCAGTTATTTTGGTTTCGTTTTCCATAGGTATTGTCTTTATTTAGCATTGCCATTTATCCCTTATGCTGCCGTATATTCAAATTTGGGCAAAATGTACTGGGGCTATTTGCTGACATTTTTTATTACCTATACTGTTTGTTTACGTAGTGTTTGTTTCAGTGCTTATATTGCTCTTGCAGTTCCTAATCCTTAGCTCAAATTTTTATTCAGCTCAAAATCATTAGACTATCTTTATGCAAGTCATTCTTTATTCTTGACTTGAATAGGGGAAAAGTTATTTTTTTCAGTGTGCGATACAATATATCCATTCATTTTTCTTGAGTACTAATCTCTAGATATTTTTCAATACAACCAAAAGCTTTCCCTCTACTTCGTTAGCAGCTAGTTCGAGTGCTCTATTGCCTATAGCGCTCATGGCTGCCGATGGTGCTATGATAGCGATTTCTACATTTCCATTGCCTAGTTCGCGTAGGGTGACATTACAAGGTAGCATGGTGCTCACCGTGGGTTCTATACTCAATACTTTGTCGGCATACACTGGATTGCAGGCGCCCAAAATAGTATGTGGCAAATAGTCTTTATTGAGTTTGCTTTTCAAAGTGGCTTGCAAGTCTATTTCTGTGAGCACTCCAAAGCCTTCCTTTTTTAATTCCTCCACTACCTTTGGTCGTAAGACAGCTAGTGTAGTGCCTGTTATTATTTTTGAATGATAATAGCTCATTTTTTTGCGTTTTAGTTTGGTTTATATTGTATAGCGATTAACAGCAATTTTTTGCTGGTTCACAACAGCTTGTTTGCTTTTCGCCATATACAGTGATACTAAAAATGATATTCTTGTTTGCATTGTAAACGGCTATTTCCTCCTCATTGAGGTAATTCTTTAAAATGTCGTTAGGTATGATGATGGGCTTTTCTTTTTGGAGCAATAGGTTTTTAAATCCAGCATCTTTTATGATTTGCATATAGTCTTCTTTTTGGATGGCACTCGCTACACAGCCTGCATACATTTCGGCCGCATTTTTGATTCTTTCGGGCAAATCGCCAGTGAGTACTATATCTGAAATACTGAAGTGTCCGCCTAGCTTCAAAATACGAAATACTTCGCTAAAGGCTTTTGGTTTGTCGGGCACTAAGTTCATTACACAATTGCTCACCACCACATCGGCAATATTAGCTGTGATGGGCATTTTCTCAATATCGCCCAGTCTAAATTCTACATTATTGTAACCTAGTTTTTCTGCATTGATTCTAGCTTTGTCTATCATAGCCACACTAAAATCAACCCCTATCACCTTGCCCGATTCGCCCGTTTCGTGTCTCGACACAAAACAGTCATTGCCCGCACCGCTGCCCAAATCTACTACAGTATCGCCTTGTTTGATTTTTGCAAATGCTGTGGGGAGTCCGCAACCTAGTTTCAAGTCTGCATCGGGATTGTAGCCGCCTAAATGATCGTATTCATCACTCATAATGTTGTACACCTCTGTGCTACAACCACCGCTCCCACAGCAAGAGCTGGCATTCGTTTCTTGGTTTTGTAAAGCAATTTCGCTGTATTTTTGCTTTACCATTTCTTTGATTTCTTCATTATTTTTCATTGTATTGTTTTTTATTTGTTAACAACAGCGGTTTCTTTTCTTTGTTTTTTCTGCAATTCTATCTATATACTTTTGGAGTATTTCAATCGTATTTTTATCTACGCAATAACAGATGGCATTTCCTTCGATATTGCCTTTTATGATTCCTGCGTTTTTTAGCTCTTTGAGATGCTGTGATACTGTAGGTTGAGCCAATGGTAATTCTTTTACAATATCTCCACAAATGCAGCTATCCACATTGGTCAAGTGGTCAATAATGGCCACTCTAGCCGGATGGCCGAGGGCTTTTGCAATGTTGGCAATCTGATTTTGCGTTTCGTTGAAATGTGTGGTTTTGGAAGCTCCCATTAGCTTTTGTTATTTAATATTGCAATATTACGATATAGTAAATTGTTAAGTATATCAATTTTGAATTTTTAGGAATATTTTAAGTAAAGTAGGTAGAAAAGCTTTTATGCAATATATTTACTGAGTACACCTAAGCAAAGATGGTGTGAAATTTTGCGGGAAAAGGGTGACCTCATAACTAATTTTGAATTTTAAGATTTGTCAAAATTATGCAAGTAAGTGGTCTGTTTTTTTGATTAGTTTATGCCTATCTTGGTAAATCAAAATCATACAAATTTTATTAAATGTTTGTCTGTTCGACTTGTAATCTATAGCGTATATATTCAGGTGAGCCCTTCTGACTTTAGCTTTTTTTTTACATCTTTGGTTGATTAAAAATCATCCAAAAATCAATGTCTGTGGTATTTCAACTGGCCATATTTCAACTATTGCCTTTTTTAGTAGTGCAGTGAATAATATCAAAACAAACGATTACCTAACATGAAACAAGGAATTACACTTTTTGCATTTTTATTATTTGCCTTTGGGGGCGATTTGTCGGCACAGCAACAAGCTGGGGCTTCTGGCTGGACATCTGGTTTTAGACATGAAAAAGTATTTATTGAAAATCAAGGTCAGTTTAATGGGATGAACGGCACCGCAGACAAAATCCTGTTTTCATCAGATTATGATGAAGTACAGTATTTGTTTTCACCTACAGGCGTTACTTATCGAATGACCTACTCTCGTCAGCCTAATAAAGAAGAACGTCAAGCTATCGAAGCTCGCATGAAAAAAATGCAAGCTGAAGGACACGATATTTCACATGATGATATAGAGCGAGAAGAACATCGTGGAGTATTTTATAGAGAGTTGATTCATTCGCAGTGGTTGAATGCAAATCCCAATGTAAAGATAATAGCAGAAGATCAAGTTTCTCATTACTATACTTACACTTTAAATGATGGAAAGCTGGATCATGTTTCCGCATTCAAAAAAATCATTTATAAGGACTTGTATCCAAATATTGATGTAGTGTATGAGTTTCATCCAGTCACTGGTATCGAATACTCTTTTATAGTTCGTCCAGGGGGCGACATGAATCAAGTGAAGATGAATTACACAGGTGTAGATCACATTGATTTTGATAATCAAAAAGGAGAAATTAAAATACTTACCACCTTAGGTACAATAACAGAACATGCACCAAAAACTTTTTACAAGAATAATCCTGCGCAGATTATACCCTCTGCATTTGTTGTCAATGGAAATGAAGTTGCTTTTACCCTAGGTAGTTATGATAAATCGCAAGAAATAATAGTAGATCCATGGGTAGCTATAGCGCCTTCGTTTGCTACACAGTGGGATTGTGTGTGGGAAGTGGAAAGAGATGGTGCAGGAAATGCTTATTTAATAGGTGGAACTATGCCTATGCAATTATTGAAATATAACACCGCAGGCGCATTGCAATGGACGCATAGTACACCTTATGACACCACATCATGGCTAGGTACATTTGCAGTAGATATAGCGGGAAATTCTTTTGTTACATTAGGATCTACTGCTAAAATAGAAAGAGTAAATACCAGTGGAGTACAGGTATGGAGCAACACAAGTCCTGGGGGGCTTTTCGGGAATACGGAGTTTTGGTCTATCGCATTCAATTGCGATCAATCTAAGTTGGTGATTGGAGGGACAGGAGGTCAGCTTTTGAACATATTGCCTTACATTTATGATGTAGATATGTCTTCAGGAAATATAACAGCAAGTGTACAAGTTACAGGGGGCGTTTTATTTCCGACACAAGAAGTTCGCGCCATTGCGGCTTGCGGAAATGCAAAGTATTGCTATCTAACACACGATTCTATAGGCTATATACAGCAGAGTTTAAACGCATGCGCATCTAGCGGTTCTCTACCTTTTCATGTGAGCAATGGGTATTCATTTGGTTATAAATGTGAAAATTGGCGGGTAAATAACACGGGCATTGCAGCTATTCGTTATTACGGTGGTTTTATGTACACTTGTCGTGGCAATCAGGTACATAAAAGGAGTTTTACGACTGGTGCTATTGTTGCTACAGCGACAATACCTGGAGGAGCATGGGCAAGTAATCAGGTGCGAAATGCAGGTATAGATATAGATAGTTGTGGAAACGTATATGTGGGTTCTGCAAATCAATTGGTAAAGTATGATGCCAACCTGAACCAATTGGCGACTTATCCCACATCCATCAATTTTAATATTTATGATGTAGCCATAGCTTCATCGGGGAATGTGATAGTAGGCGGTTCTACTGGTACTTCCTCTTCTGGCGCACGCCAAGGTTATATTCAATCTATAGCGGCTGGTGCTTGTAACCCGATTAGCTTAATTTGTTGTAATACAAATATTTGTCAAGTACCACCAAAGTGTACAACTGATGGACCTGTTACATTGGTAGTAGGTACTCCGGGCGGTACTTTTAGCGGCACAGCCGTGAATCCGACAACGGGTGTATTTACGCCTTCAGTGGCTGGTGTAGGGGTGTTTAAAATAGTATATACTTTACCTTGTGGGTCAGATTCTATTTTCATCACTGTAAATAGCTGTACTGCTATTTCTGTATGTAAAGAAGCTAATGGTAATTTAACCGTTTCAGGAGGTACTGGGCCTTACACATGGTCTGTTTGGGATTCTATTGGAAGAACATGCCAAGGAGGAATTGTGTTTGGTGGAATTTGTACTGGTACGTGGGTGAAAACAATGGGTTGGAAAACTTTTACAACAGGTGTTACAGTGACCCCTCCAGCTGGAAGAGATTCTATTCGAGTGGTTGATAATGCCGGCACAACGGTAAATATCTATGGGTTGGCTACTGTGCCACTTTGTTCTCCTTGTCCAACTATCACGGTAGCCACTACACCTACTAGTTCTAGATGTGGCTTAGCTAATGGTAGTGCGACTACTACAGTCACAGGAGGTACTACCCCTTATACCTATACATGGAGCAATAGTGGTGGCTCAAGCGCTGGACTGACTAATGTATTGGCAGGAACATATACAGTAACGGTGAGAGATGCTAGTTTATGTGCTGCAACGGCTACGGTTACTATAGCTAATATAGCTGGTCCTACAGCCACCTCTACTAAAACAGATGCCAACTGCAATGGAGCTAATAATGGCACAATGACTGTAAATACAAGTGGCGGTACCGGTTCTTTAACCTATACTTGGTCGCCAAATGTGAGCACTACATCAACTGCTTCATCTCTTGCTCCAAATACCTATTCGGTAACGGTTGAAGATGCCAACAACTGTACGGTAGTGACCTCACAAACTATTGGTCAGCCTTCTGCTGTCACTATTGCCACATCGAGTGTTCCTGCAAGTTGTGGCGCGAGTAATGGTTCAGCTACAGCCACGCCAAGCGGAGGTACAGGAGCTTATACTTACGCTTGGACAGGAGGAGCTACTTCAGCCACAGCATCAAATTTAGCTTCGGGTACTTACAACGTTACAGTTCGCGATGCAAATTTATGTTCTGCTACAGCGAGTGTGACCGTGGGATCAACATCGGCTATCACTACGACTATGTCTTCAACGCCTACAGGCTGCGGTGCACCAACTGGCAAAGCGAAAGTGACTGTAACTGGTGGCTCAGGACCATTTACATACCTCTGGAGCAATGGACAAACAGCAGATTCTACCAGCGCTTTAACCGGTGGGTATGTAACGGTGACTGTAACGGGTGCTGGTAATTGCACCAAGGTAGATTCTGTTTTGGTTACTACTTCAGGTGCATTGCCCAATATAAATGCAGGAGTAGATACAAGCCTAAATTGTGTACGAACATCATTGACACTACAAGCCACTTCATCTACAGCAGGGGTAACTTTTGCTTGGAGTAATTCTACAAACACTGCTAGCACCTCAGTTTCAGCAGCTAATACCTATACTGTTACTGCGACTGACCCAATAAATGGATGTACAGCATCCGATGCGGTGGTTGTAACATTAAACAATACTATTCCAAATGTAAACGCTGGCCTAGATACAAGCCTGAATTGTGTACGAACATCATTAATACTGCAAGCTACATCAACTACTACAGGCGTTACTTTCGCATGGAGCAATGCAGCGAATACGGCTAATACTTCTGTCTCAACGGCAAACACTTATACAGTGACCGCTACAGACCCAGCTAATGGATGTACTGCATCCGATGCGGTGGTTGTGACATTAAACAATACAATTCCAAATGTAAATGCTGGCCTAGATACAAGCTTGAATTGTGTACGTACCTCATTGACGTTGCAAGCCACTTCAACCACTACTGGGGTCACCTTTGTATGGAGCAATGGTACGAATGCTTCGAGCACAAACGTTTCTACGGCTAATACTTACACCGTCACCGTTGTTAACGTAACTAATGGTTGTACGGCATCTGATGCAGTGAATGTAACATTGAATATCAGCACACCAAATGTGGATGCTGGATTGGATCAAGTGTTATCTTGTGCTTCATCTAGTGCTACACTAACGGGTAGCTCGGCTACTGCTGGTGCTACCTATGCTTGGAGTGGGCCAGGAGTTGTTTCAGGAGGTAATACACTTTCGCCTAATGTGAATACTTCAGGCACTTTTACCTTGCTTGTTACAGATCCATCAAATGGTTGTACGGCTTCTGATATAGTGAATGTAACGCCTAATGTAAATACACCAAATGTAAATGCAGGAGTAAATCAAACGCTTACTTGTCTAGTTACCTCCGTTACCTTAACCGCGACTTCTACAACCTCTGGTGTAACCTTTGCATGGAGTAATGGAGCTAATGTAGCTTCTATCACAGTGAATGCACCTAACACTTATACTGTAACCGTTACGAACCCAAGTAATAGTTGTGTCGCAGTTGGTCAAGTTATTGTTTCGCAAAATACGCAAGCTCCTGCGAATGTTTCTGCGGGTTTGGATCAAGTGCTCACATGTAATGTGTCATCTGTTACACTTACTGGCTCTTCATCTACTGTAGGGGTTACTTATGCTTGGAGCAATGGATTAGGTAATGCATCTTCGACTACCACATCCTCGATAGGCACATATGTTTTGACAGTTACAAATCCAGCAAATGGCTGTACTGCAACCGATAGTGTGCAGGTTACGAATGGAGTGCAATCGCTATCTGCTACGATTAACACGACAGATCCTAAGTGTGCTAACTATTCAGATGGAAATGCTGTAGTACATGTGAGTGGAGGTACAGAGCCGTTTACTTATACTTGGTCTAGTACGCCAAACGGAGGCAATGACTCGATTGTAGCTAATTTGACAGCACCACAGTCAGTGGGCGTCACAATTACAGATGTGAATGGTTGTTCTACTACAGTTACTTCTAGTATCACTAATCCGCAAGCGCCTGATTTAACCTTGCTACCGCAAGATACTACTGTCGAATATGGTTCGAATGTAGTCCTAAAAGCAAACTTAATCAACTTTACTGCTCAATCATATATGTGGAGCCCGACCATTGGATTAAGCTGTTCAGATTGTGCTAATCCTACACTGAATGTAAATGCGGAAAACACGACCTATACAGTTATCGTTTCTTACAATAATGGATGTACTGTGACAAGGCAAACAGTAGTAAAAGCAGAAGCGAATAATAAATTATATGTACCAAATGCTTTTACCCCTAATGGTGATGGCAATAATGATGTATTCAACGTGTTTTTATCAAACTATAAAGAGTTTTCATTAGTTGTTTTTAACCGATGGGGAGAAAAAGTATTTGAGGGAGAAAAACCGCAATTGATAAGTAGTCAGACGCCTAAATTTGGTTGGGATGGTACTTACAAGGGGGCATCTCAGCCAGTTGAAGTATATGTTTACTCTGCCGTAGTAGTGTTCTTGAATGGAGAGAAACGACAGCTAAAAGGTAGCGTAACACTTATTCGATAAAATAAATTTGAACTGTGTAAAGGTCTGGTGGAAACACTAGACCTTTTCTTTATTGGAAAAAATCTGAAGCGGAATTGGGTGTATATCCCATCTTATCAGATTATAAATAATTATCATCTAATTTTTGTTAGTTTTATGCAAATGCAACCTATTGCTAATTTTTGTAGTCATTAAAATATTATAATAAATAAGCAACAGATATAAAATTAACTTATAAAAAAAAATCTTATGAAAAAAGCTTTACCCACTCGCTCGATGGCAATTAAACTTTTTACGGCCTTTAGTTTTTTTCTATTCATGATTATTGCCTTGACTTCAGATGCACAAAACTGCTGTCCTAAGTTTAAATTGAGTATAGATGAAAACTGCCAAAAGGGAGATTCGCTATGCAATAGACCTAATTCTACAGGTGGACAGCCTGTACAAAAAGCATCCTCTTGCAAAGGAAGTACGAATACCTACTCAGTCTATCCAAATTTGCCAGGATATACCTACAATTGGACTGTAACAGGAGGTACGCCACTCAGTTTTACTGGCAATCCTGCTACGATCACTTGGGGATTTGGTGGCAATGCCACTATCAAAGTGGTGATTGCACAAATAGGCGGTGGTTGTAGAGATTCCTTTGAAGTGGATTTATGCTTGAAAGATGGACCAATAGCCAATTTTACTGGGCCTGATACGGTATGTAGCAATCAGGCGGTGACGTTTACCAATACTAGTATTGGAGGAGCGCATTACACTTGGGATTTTGGGGATGGCACATCCTATGTGGGAGCCACTCCACCTGCTCATACTTATACTACTGCGGGAACATATATTGTCACTCTTTTGGTAAGCAATAATCCTTCTCTCGGAGGTACGCAACCTATTCGAACGGATTGCTATTGTAGAGATATAAAAAAAGATACTATAATAGTGAAGAATGGTGTAGGTCCTGTGATACAAGCACTGGGATGCTATGGTTCTCTTTGTGCAAAAGATACTCCCTTAGTGACTAAATATACTACCCCTACAATTTGTGGTAGTTATACATGGACTATAAACGGAGGTACAATTACCAGCGGTGCAGGCACGGCAAACATAACTGTGCTATGGAATCCAGCTTTTGTAGGAACTCCTACTGTAACTCTAACCGTAGCTGCGAGCTGTAGTGGTGGCTGTGCGGCTTCTACTACTATCCAAGTGCCGATTATTTATCCTAATCTACCGATTCAAGGGGCAAACCCAGTATGTGTTAATAGCAGCAATACCTATACGCTCCCTACCTTGCCGGGGTGCTATTATACCTGGAATGTAACTGGAGCGGGGAGTTTCTCCTTTCCTACCAATAGATTTAACACTACTTCTGTAACGGTAAACGCTGCTGCAGCTCCTGGTACTTTTACACTGAGCTGTGTTTATTTTGATTCGCTAAAGAACTGTGGAGGTACGGCTACGCGCACTATCACGGTATTACCTAACTTTTTGATAACCCAAGCTACCGATAAAGTGTGTGAACTAAGTACAGGCTTTTATCAAGCTAGTGGCAATGCCACTTGGCAAGTATTTAAAAATGGTGTTTTACAAGCTTATACTATCCCCAATGGCAGTACTGCCAACATTACATGGCTAGTGCCGGGTACTTATCAAGTAGTAGCTACTTCTCTCACACCAACATTATATTGCAATAGTAGCTATACAACTAATGTAGTAGTAATCGCCAAGCCTGTTTTGACGACTTCATTAGCTTTGACCAACAATATTTGCAATGGCGATATAAGAGTATATCAAGTAAGTAGTACCGAACCCACTTTCCCATATACCTGGTCTATATCTGGCGGAACTATTTTAGCTAATGATGATGACAATGTAACCGTGAAATGGGGACCAACAGGTGGTACTATTTCTGTTTTACAAAACAATCCAGATCCATTTCTGGTTTGTCCGTCCAATACAATCACTTTCACTGCTACACCTTATGCATTACCAACTTTTACAGGTGCTACTACTGCCTGTGAAGATGAAACTAAAACATATTTAGCTGCACCACTGGGTATGCCTGATTATCAATGGACGGTAATGGGCGGTACGGTGATAAGCGGACAAGGCAGTTCATCAGTGCAAATACTATGGGCTGGCGGCACAGGTGCGCACTCGCTCACGCTTACGACTTGCTCTGGTGTATCTACACAAACGGTGGCTGTATCTAGCAAAGTTGCTTACGCTATCACTTTCAATCCAGGCATAGCTTGCAATCCTACATTAACATCATCTGCATTAGCAGCTAGCTATACTTGGTACTTAAATGGTACACCTTTAGCTTCCACTACCCAAACTATTGCTATATCATCTTCTGGATATTACACTTGTTTGCCAAATTTACCTTGTACTCAAGCATCAGGCATTCAGGTAAATCTACCTGCAGCACCAGTGGTGACTATCAGTACTCCCGTAAATCGTTTTTGTGTAGGAACAGGTGGTGTCATCCCCGCATTCAATATAAATTCTAGTATCTCATTGGGTGGTAGTTATACTTATCAGTGGTATCATTTTCCTAGTCCAGGCGCTATTGCAGCGCCTTTTGGTACTGGTCCTATTTTATCAGTGCCAGCTGGAGCTCCCGGAGCACAATTAGGCACTTACTACTTAGTCGTGAGCTATGGTGCTGGTTGTACTGTTCAGTCAAATACAATACTAGTGGACACTGCATGTGTTTCAGCACCATGTGCTCTACCTCCTGCTCCTTTTACGATGTCTATAAATGCAACTTGCGGTACAAATTTTTTAGAAACTTATAGCTCACCTCCACCTGCAGGTACCACTATTAGCTGGACTTTTGGAGATGGTTTTACTGGCACATCACTTCCTGGTGTAGGTATTTCTCATAATTATATCAATCCAGGCGTTTATTATGTATGTGCTACAGCTTCTAATCCTGCTTTTTGCCCTACGCAAACGTGTATCAACGATACGGTGCCATTAGTGCCTCGTTTTTCTATCAATGTTAACTGCACAAATGCGCTACTAACGAATACCTCTCAAACATTGAGTGGGGTAGCGGGATACACTGTGGCATGGAGTACAGTAGGAGGCAGTGTTTCCCCATTAATAGGGAATAGTACCACATTCACAGGCACCTCTGGCTCAGTGACTATGACGGTGACTTACAACGGATGTCCCTATACTGTAACTCAAGCAGTGGTAGTTCCTGCAAATACTGTGGCTATCAATAGTCTCCCACCTAGCTGTGTTTTCGATCCAAATATCAATACCTTCTCTACAACTCCTGGTGGCTTTGCTAATTATAGTTGGAGCTTTGGAGATGCTACTACCTCCAGTGTATCGCCTACTAGTCATGGCTATAATACATCTAGTACATTTCCTATCTCGGTGAGTGTTGTAAATTATCTAGGGTGTTCGGCTACCAATACGTCTTCTATTCTCATTAATCCACTACCAGTAGTTAGCTTATCCACTTTAGACTCTTTTATTTGTCAAGGAAATATCGCTACACTTACTGCTACCGCTGGTTTTCCTAGCTATGTTTGGCGAAGAAAAGATTTTGTGACGCAGACTACCTCAGTAGTAGTAGGTTCAGGCAATACACTCACAGTGAGTACCGCAGGGCTTTACACAGTAGAGGTTACAGATATAAATGGATGTAAAAAAATCTCAAATCCAATACCAATAGTTGTACATCCATTACCGAAGTTTAAAGTAGATTTCATAGACGACTATTCTTCTATTCTTTGTGTAGGTGCTTTTAGCGGAGGATTTACCAGAGTATCTGCCACCTATAATGCAAGCTACAGTTATTTATGGTCAGCAGCTCTGCCTATATCAATCACTTCTCCTGCCTCAAATGTGACCGACATCACTGTACCTGTGGCTACACCTCCAGGAATTTATCCGCTTTACATAAAAGTAACCAATAGCCAAACAGGATGTTTCAAAATAGATAGTGTTTGTATCATAGTGCGCACGGCACCTTCGGTGAGTATAGCTCCAGCTTCGCCATTTTGCGAAGGGGTTGCTACGCTACTCACACCTACACCAAACAACCCTACTCTATACGATTACAAATGGTCAACTACCGAAACTACTCCCACTATCACGGTGAGTGCTAATGGATGGTATGATGTCAAAATTACCGATAGACAAAGTGGATGTACAGCATCATCAAATGGCGTACAAGTCAATCCTAAACCTAACGTTTCTCTATTTCCTCTGGGTTGCGACACCCTTTGCGACACCGTGCATCTCTATATTCCTTTAGCCAATAATACAAATCCCGTAGCGCCTTCTTTCTTATATCCTACTATTCAGTGGTATGTAGATGGTATTCCGTCTGTACTAGGCAATTTTTTAAACTTATCTTCTCTTACTCTTGGTAGTCATGTGATAAAAGTAGAAGTAACCAACCAATATGGCTGCATGAGTACCACGAGCAATTACAATATATTTGTGAAACACTGTGTGGATACTTGCCAAGTGAAAGCCTTGTTTACTTACACTACACACAACGATAGTGTGTATTTTACCAACGCTTCTAGTGGTAGCGGTACACTTACTTACTTATGGAATTTTGGCGATGGCACTACATCTAGCTTAGCTAATCCAATTCACCATTTCGATTCGGTGACCATACATACTGTCTGTTTAGTCACTACCAATACGATGCCAAGTGGAGAGGTTTGTGTTGATTCATTTTGTATTTGTATTTGTGCATGTCCACAAGACTCTAGCTGCAATGCTTTCTTGAGTTATATGCAAAACAAAACGATATTGGTAAACTATACCAGCGATCCTACGCTTGTGTTTAGTCCACCTGCACTACTAGCGGGCGATATAGTGCGATGGGATTTTACCTGCGATGGCATCATTGATTTAGTCACCTTGGGCAATGCCACGGCTAGGCACAATTATGGTGTAGCAGGCTCATTTGTAGCTTGTGCTAGGATAGAACGTATAGTAGGTGGAGATACCTGTTATGTACAGCTCACTAAATATGTACGAACTACTATCAAGGTAGCCTGTACATGCGATGCCACATTTACGAGCAATGTAAATGCAGGTTACGCTACTAGTGTGAGCGGAAGTAGTATGTCATTTGTGCCACTAGCGCTCACCAGTTGCGATACCGTAAAATGGAATTTTGGTGACGGCAGTCCAATCGTTTTTTCGGTAGGTAATACTGCTGTGACTCACACTTATGCTAATCCAAATCAAAAGTACTACGTATGCATGTTGGTGCGTAGAGCCGGCTCTCCAAACTGTGTATTGGAAGTATGCAAAACATTGGTCATATCTGGGGTAGATGAAATAGCTATCAGTGACCTAAAGGTGTATCCAAACCCTACACACAGCATGCTTAAAATTGAAACAGGCACACAACTTTTGCCCGAAAACGCTAAATTCATAATCAATGATGTGACCGGTAGAAAAATAATAGAACAAACTGCACAACCAGGAGCTATGATAAACTACATCTCTACCGAAGAATGGAGCAATGGAGTATATATGCTTCATATCGTCAATAGTAAAGGAAATACCCTCTCTAAACAGCGAGTAGTAAAATGGTAAACCAACGGAAAACGAATCAAAGGCTATCTCCAAAGAGGTAGCCTTTTTTTTGAGGTTCAAGCAAAGCGTTCTGATATGTGCGCAATATGTAAGTCTGGCTTATCCACGATTTAACTCATCAGTCTCAATTTTTTGAGGTTAAGCTGATTTGAAATCGAACCAGTTTTGTCTGTAATCCAAGTTGTCAATGCTGTTTTTATCCCAAAGCCAAAACTATTTTCCCTTAATCATTATTTTTTGAACATAAAATAAACCCCCAAAATCAAAAAGATAAATGAAATTACATGATTTAGTCTGAAAGTCTCTGTTTTGAACACGATCAATGTAAATACAGCAAATACGACTAGAGTAATTACTTCTTGAATTACTTTTAGCTGCATCAAAGTAAATGGGCCACCATTCTCTTTAAATCCAATTCGATTTGCGGGAACTTGAAACATATATTCAAAGAGTGCAATTCCCCAACTTATGAGTATTATTGAAACTATGCCTAGTTTACTGAACCATTTTAATTCTGAAAATTTTAAATGCCCATACCAAGCTATAACCATAAATGTATTGCTCAAAATCAGAAGCCCAATAGTTAAAAATGCTCTCATTTATATTTTAATCTTTTTTTTGAGCCCAAATAGTCATACCGTGAAAATACACTCCCAAAATGAGACAGCAAAACTTTCGTCTTTATAGTTTTGCAATAAAGTTTCTAGGATCGTTTTATCGTGCAAATATTATCTAGGAAAGAAATTGCTTTTTGAGTTGCTTTATTGGATATGAAGAGCAGGGGATATTTTAATTTCAAAGTTAGAAAATTGGATTGTTTTTTATCACAAGTAAGGCTTCGCTAATGCGAGAGGATGGCGAGTTGTAACTTTCTGTTTTGTATGTTGCTTTTCCAAAGTTTCTGAACTTTGGAAAAGTGTTGAGCTAAAATAAGCCCTCAAGGTTTTCAAAAACCTTGAGGGCTTATTTTAGAAATCTAATCAGCATTACAAATGAAAGAAAAAAGACCCTTGTTAGGCTTCGTTAAACATGTACTAGAGAAGGAAATCTAAATTAACTGGATTTAAAATATGGTTTTATCTAAGATTTACTTTATCCAATTTCTATGATTTGGCACACCACAAGGAACAGCTATTTTTAGTAATTTGGATGCTGTTATTCGTTTGCTTTTTTATTACATTTGAACTAAAGTTATCTAAGTGAGATTTTCTGTTTTCCCAATTGCTGTATTTTTTTTCCTGGCTTCTTGCACTAAAGCAACTAAGCTCGAAACAAATGACCATAATAGATTGGAAGATGGCAATGAGGATATAGTGCTCAACTCACATTGCCCTCCTGGCTTTGAATTGAATGAAAAAAATGAATGTATAAATAGGAATCTCTATCAGATGTATAACTCTTCCAATGATAAAGGAGTAGGAGGATTGCAAACGGGGTTGCCGAAAAATAGAGATGGGTTTTCTCCACAACAAATTGACTTAGGTAGATATTTGTTTTTTGATCCTGCTTTGTCCATAGATGGTACTGTTTCTTGTGCTTCCTGCCACCATCCAGACAAAGGTTTTTCAGATGGGTTGGGTTTGAGCAGAGGAGTAAAAGGAGGCGTAGTGCCTCGATCTGCGCCCAGTATTTGGAATGTGGCATTTATGGATAAATTCTTTTGGGATGCAAGGGCTAAAACCTTGGAGGAGCAAATGAAAGGTCCTTTGTATAGCGATATAGAAATGGGAAACAATCCTGAAAATTTATTAAAAACACTTAATGCTATTCAAAAATATCGGGAGCTTTTTGCAATCGCTTTTACCAAAAAAGAAAGTAGCGATATAAGTCTCGGAGAAATTTACACTGCACTTACGGCATTTGAGTGTTCTTTGATTTCATTAAATAGCCGTTATGACCAATATGCGCATGGCTATCATGAAGCATTAAATGCAAAAGAAATTGAAGGGCTAAATGTTTTCCGATCTTTCGTTGCGAGATGTGCAGAATGCCATACTCCTCCATTATTTACAAACCAACAACTGGCCGTGATAGGCACTCCTGAGCCTAAGGGTTTGCCCTTTGATAAAGGTGCGGCCATTCCTTTTAAAGACAGCACATTGACGGGTAGTTTCAAGATACCTTCACTTCGTAATATTGCTTTAACTGCACCGTATGAACATTCTGGCGTATTTGATAATCTATTCGATGCCACTAAATTTTATACTTTGGGTAGAGGGCATGCGGTGCCAGATAGTTTAAATCTTATCTTGCATTGGCATATTTGGAAGCCTGATTTGTCTGACACAGAAGTAGAAAGAATTGTTGATTTTTTACATACCTTGACCGATGAAAGCTTTAAACCTCAAATACCGAAAAAAGTCCCCTCTGGTCTAACCATTTAAAAAAATAGTATCTTCACTTTTTAATCGCAAAAAAAAACCACAAACTCTACATTATGAAAATTGCAATGAAATTTATGGGAGCTATTGCCTTAGTTTTAATCGGCATAGGCATTGGAAAGTTTATACTTGGCAATAAAGAAAAGCAAGTAGTTTCTCCTAATTTTTTTGATACTAGCGCTGCTGCCAACAGTGGTGAAAAAAGCGTTGAAGCCGAAGGTGTAACGCATGAGGTGAAAAATGGCCAATCTATTCAAGCTGCAGTAGCCAAAGCAAAACCAGGAGATGTGATTATGGTTTATCCTGGCACTTATTCAGAAACGGTGTACATCGACAAAGACAATATTCGCTTTTATGGAGTAATCGAAAAAGGGAAAAGACCTACTTTGGATGGTAGGAACCAGTTAAATGACGCTTTCTTGTACTCTGGAAATGGCATTACCATTGAGAATTTTAAAATTATTGATTACAAAGGAAATGGTATAATGGGGCAAGCTGGCAACAACTTTATAATCAAAAATAATTTGGTTGTAAATACAGGTGTTTACGGAATTTTCCCTCAATTTGGGACTAATGGACTAGTAGAGCTTAATGTACTTTCGGGCATAGAAGATGCCGCTATTTATATAGGTATGTGTGATAATGTAGATGTACGAAGCAATGAAGTTTTTGAAAGCGTAGCAGGTATTGAAATTGAGAACTCAAGACACTGTTTGGTTGAAAACAATTATGTACATGACAATACGGGTGGATTATTAGCATTTATTACCCCAGGCCTACCCATCAAAACATGCTCTGATGTGATTTTTAGAGGCAATTTTGTCATTAATAATAACCATGACAATTTCGGTTTGGAAGGTTCTGTTGTTTCTACAATTCCTCCAGGTACCGGTTTGTTGATTATGGCAGCAGATAATGTTATTGTAGAAGACAATGTAATAATCGGAAACAAATGTTTTGGGATAGCGGTGACTGATTTAAAAAATGGGGGAGTTAAGTTTTCTTCAGACGAAGGTTTAGAACCAAATCCAGACAATAACATGATACTTGACAACTATATGGACAATAACGGCTACCAGCCATCTGGCGATGTAGCTACAGCTATGAAAATAGCTATGTTAGATAGACTAGATGTAGGTTTTATAGGTGGAGGTAAAGGAAACTGTATGTTGAACCCTAGTAGATATTACACACTTGGTGTTGGAGGATTTGCACAATGCGAATCAATAAACACCAAAAAGATTCGTACCTACATGCTGCCCAATCCTGTGCCGCCAAAGGATTTAACTAAAATAGATAAAGGTAAAATGGCGTTTTATGGAGTTTGTGCAGGTTGTCATTCATTCAACAATGTTATCGTTGGTCCGAAGATTACAGACATCCAAAATATGTATAGAAATAACCCGCAAGGCATAGTAGATTATATTTCAAATCCTGTGAAGCGCAGACCAAATTTTCCTCCTATGCCTACACAAGCACATCTACCTGATGATGTAAAAATGGCAGTAGCAGAATACATTCTTAAGGTTAAAAATTAGTATTGACTTGAAATAGGGGGGGCGTCATTGCAGGCTCGACCCCCAAGCTGGATTAGACTGTTCTAAATTGAAACTATGAGGATGTGAAACTTCGTAGTCGCATATCTTAGACTTCTACTTCAGATTGTAGATACTCTAAGCGCTGTGGTAAACGAGTACAAATAGTACACTAAAATTACTACAGATAAATTTATCACTTTTGTTGCTTATTATTCATGTAGTAGGTCAATGCTCCTGAGGGACATTTCTCTATGGTGTTTTTTATTTTTTCGGTAGTAGATGCTTCTGGTTTTATCCAAGGCTTTTCATGGGGTTGAAATACAGCTGGGTTGTTTTTCACACAGTTTGCAGAGTGAATACACTTTGCAGATTTCCATACGATGGTTACTTCACCATTACTGTACTCTTTTGTCAAATCGTTTTTGTCCATAACTCAAAATTTAAAGGTTCAATATTGATAATATACAAAAAAATAATCTATCCAATAGCTTTCTCTCATGGAGTAGTTAGTATAGCGCAACTCGAAGTCAAAATTAACTGGATTTTAAATCCAGTTTTAGCTAAAGCGCCCGCCCATCTTCATAGAAACATAGCGAAATGCTCAAAGTATCTATAAATGATCGGAATTTTGTATAAAAAAAAAGGTTCAGTAATTAATTACTGAACCCTTTTTGAATGTCAATTTAAAACCGAACTTTTTATTTCTGCCCAAAATCAATAGAGAACGATTGGTTTCCATTATTATCATCTAGTAATTTTGAATTATAACCTAATGGTATAGCTTTTGCGCTACTGCCTCCAGCAAACTGAAAGCCATAAGTTGCACCTGCACCTTGTGTATCAGCATTTGAGCCTATCCCAACATATCTTACGCTCATTAAATTTGAAGATTCATGCAGTTGTATATAAACATCTACTTGTGCTGCACCACCACTGCATCCTGTATTTTCCGATTGGCGAGAATGTATATGACAAACTCTGTTTGGCGATGAGCCTAAAACTACATATCGTTGTAAATTCGATCCATCATCATCCCAATGGAAAAATAACATTGGATCACTCGAAATGCTCGTTGGAAGTGAGACATTAGAATACGAAGTGGATGAAGAAGAACCAAATCCAAATACTCCATTTGTAGATATCCATCCAGTGGTGTAATTGGTACCATCTATCTGAAAGTTAAAACCCCAGTTTACAGTACCTACGGCATCATCAGCACAAGCAGTTCTTACATTTGTCCAACCTGTTATATCATCATTGCTAGCATGTAAGTTTGAAGATATAGTGTATGTTGGGACGGAAGAGGCCGTTAATACGCCCGCTGATGTCGCATATACTGGTCTATTTCCAGTACCCTCTAGCCCCGATACTTTTAAATTTTGACTCCCAGCATTTGGTCCTATTCTTACTAAGCCAGAGCTTGCTCCAAGCACCAAATCATTTGACACAGATGTAGAAGAACTCTCTGCGTATAAACCAACATAACTCCAAGCACTACCTATTCTAAGTCGGCCTTTTCCGCCTTGTGTTAAGGTTTCATTACCTTGAATGTGAGCATTGTTTTCTATCCAGAGATCGGTATTATAAACATTAGAACCATTCCCATTTATGGCTAATCTTACAGCTGGCCCTGTAGATCCTATCCCCATATTTCCTGTAGCATTGTCAAATCTTGCTACTTCATTAAACAGTTCCGAACCATTTGTAGCACTAAACACAAGGGGTCTATTGCCAGAAGCTATTTGCAAAGTACCTTTGCCACCAAAGCTAGAAGCACCACCTGTATTCACATGGCCAATATGTCCTCGATAATTTGTAGAGCCGCCTTGTAAAAAATACATCCCTGCAAATCCACCTGCGGTCGAATTATCAAAGGCTGCTACCCCTGCGCCATCGGCATTTTTTACTACATGTAGTGCATAAGTGGGAGTTACTGTTCCAATTCCTACATTTCCATTTCCATTTAGAGCTACGTAAGCACCTCCGGCTCTAGGAGTAGCATCCACATCCATTTCTAACAAAATAGCAGAAGTTGTCCAATCTGTGCCCGCTGCTGTTCGATAGGCTCTTATACCTAATGAAGATTGATTAGAAGAAGTGAACCCGATATTCGCTAATGATAATTCGTTATTTATGGAAGTACCTAATGCTCCTGCTAAAGTGGTGAAAGTAGCGCTAGCAGCAGTACCACTCAGAGCCGTACCAGTAGTTGAAATAGAAAGCTTGGCACCAGGTGCAGCTGTACCTATCCCCACTCTGTCATTGGTAGCATCTATAGAAAAGGTAGTGCCGTCAACATTAAAAGCATCTACACCAGTACCAGTGAAGCTCATCTTATTAGTAGCAGTTAAAGCAGAAACTGTAGTAGCGCCTGTCAATGCTCCTCCTAGTTTTACATCATTACTTGCTACGTTTAGTCCATTGCTAGCGGTTCTTACGCCCGTATTCGTAATCGTATTTGTGGCAATGCTAATACCTGAGCCAGCAGTGAGTGTAGAGCCTGGATCTACCCATGTAGGAGCTCCAGCCCCATTTGTTCTTAATACTTGCCCTGATGTACCTGGCGCTAGGTTTACCCAATCATTACCATCATAATACATTAACGAACCATTTGTGTTGCTTCCAATCTGAATCTTGGTGCCATCTACTGCATTGTTGGCTATTTTTGCGGTAGTTACGTTTGCATCCAATATTTTTACCGTGGTTACTTTATCATTTCCGATAGTGGTTACACCAGCGTTAGTGATAGTCACATCGCCACTCATAGTCTGCTCTGTAGCTATGTTTGAAACGTTACCAATTAAGATTTTTCCATTTGTGAGGGTATTACTAAGTACAGCTCCAGTGGCTACTTTAGTCCAAGATGGAGCGCCTGAGGTGCCATCATTATAGTAGAATGCCGCACTGCCCCAGCTTGAGCCAGTATTCCACACAACCAATCCTTTAGCAGGTGTAGCGATGGTAATAGCGTCAGAAACACCCGTAAGTGTTACATTGGGAAATAGTACGCCTGCATTAGAAGCCGAGATATCTAGTTTTGCGCTGGCATTCGGACTGCTTGTGCCTATACCTACGTTTTGAGCAAATGCGGTAGCTAAACTGAATGATAAAAATAGGGTAAAGAAATTTTTCATGTTTTGGTTTAATTGACATTTAATTGACAAAAATCAAGCCCAAATTATAGAGTTTGAATAATTAATTGATTTAAAAACAGTTATAAAAATTGATTCAATAATCGCTGTATTTTTTAGCATACAGTGAATTGAAATTTCGTATATTCTGCAATACAGTTTCATCCTTTTTGGTACGTAGGTATTATGCATTTACAGTATATGTTGTTTGCGAAGTAGGCTTCGAATATTCATTAAGTTAAGGATGAAATTTTAATCCTAAAGATGGATGCGAATTTCAACTCAAAGTCAAAATTAACTATATCAAATCTCGGTTTAGCTAAATTTCGCCATGCCCTATCGGAAGATGATGGAAAGCTATTATATTATACACATAGACCCACCACTTTTTTTAAAAAAGTGGTGGTCTATAGATATAGGAGTCTTATTTTACGTCAAACTTCAGTACCCCCTCATTTTCGCTGATATTTACTTTGCCGCCTTTTATGAGGGTACCACCTAGTAGCAGTTTCGAGAGTTCGTTTACGATTTCTTTTTGTACCAATCGCTTGAGCGGACGTGCACCATATTGCGGGTCATAACCTTGATCGCCTAGCCAGTCGAGTGCCGAATCGCTGATATGGAGTTTGATTTCTTTTTCTGACAATCGGGTGGTTACGTCTTTCAGTTGCAAATCTACGATAGCGCGAATCTGTTTTTTGAGCAATGGCTTAAACATTACTATTTCATCTATTCTATTCAAAAACTCTGGTCGTACCGTCTGTTTGAGTCGCTCTATCACTTCTATTCGGGCCGTTTCGGTCACGGCAAACATATTTTCTTCTTTCACATTTTCAAACGCCTTTTGGATAATGTCAGAACCTATATTGGAGGTCATAATGATGAGCGTGTTTTTGAAGTTCACCGTTCTACCTTTGTTGTCGGTCAATCGACCATCATCTAGCACTTGAAGCAAAATATTAAATACGTCTGGATGTGCTTTCTCTATTTCATCAAAAAGAATCACCGAATAGGGTTTTCTGCGCACTGCTTCGGTGAGTTGACCGCCTTCATCGTAGCCTACATAGCCCGGAGGCGAGCCTACTAATCTCGATACGGCATGTTTTTCTTGATACTCACTCATGTCAATACGTATCATCGCATTTTCATCATTGAAAAGCAATTCGCTCAAGGCTTTGCTTAGCTCTGTTTTGCCCACTCCCGTGGTTCCTAAAAACAGGAACGAACCTATGGGTTTTCGCTCATCTTGTAACCCCGCACGAGATCGTCTGATAGCATCAGAAACAGCTGATATAGCTTCTTCTTGACCTTTTACTCGTTCGCCTAGTTTGACTTCAAGGTGGAGTAGTTTTTTAGATTCGCTTTCGAGCATTTTAGTCACAGGTATGCCTGTCCATTTTGCTACTATCGAAGCGATGTCTTCGGCCGTTACATCCTCGTTGAGCATTCTTTTTTCAGATGAGATAGCCGCTAGTTTTTCTTCAAATTCATTGATTTTAGTTTCGGCTTCTTTAATTTTTCCATAACGAATTTCGGCTACTTTGCCATACTCCCCTTGGCGTTCGAGTTGTTCTGCTTCAATCTTAAAGGCTTCTATACTTTGCTTAGCCGTTTGTATGTTTTCGATGATTTCTTTTTCTGATTGCCACTTCGCTTTTATCTGATTTCTTTTTTCAGAGAGTTCCGCCAACTCAGCACTTAGTTCATTTATTTTACGTTCATCGTTCTCTCGTTTAATAGCCTCTATTTCTATTTCGAGTTGCATTATTTTGCGTTCTATCTCGTCTAGCTCTTCGGGCATAGAGTTGATTTGCAACCGCAGTTTTGCAGCCGCTTCATCTATCAAGTCTATCGCTTTGTCTGGCAAAAATCTATCGCTGATATATCTATCTGAAAGTGTTACAGCCGCAATGATAGCCTCATCTTTGATTTGTACTTTGTGGTGTGTTTCGTAGCGTTCTTTTAGCCCTCTCAAAATTGAAATGGCATCTTCTACTGAAGGCTCATCTACCATTACTTTCTGAAAACGTCTTTCTAGTGCTTTATCTTTTTCAAAGTGCTTTTGATATTCATTGAGCGTAGTCGCCCCTATGGCTCTAAGTTCACCACGAGCAAGCTCGGGCTTCAAAATATTGGCAGCATCCATAGCGCCATCGGTAGCGCCAGCACCTACGAGAGTGTGTATTTCATCAATAAATAAAATGATTGCACCAGCAGAGTCTTTGACTTCTTTTACGACTGCTTTCAAACGTTCTTCAAAATCGCCTCGGTATTTAGCACCTGCCATGAGAGCGCCCATATCCAAAGAAAAAATCAATTTATTTTTTAAATTTTCGGGTACATCGCCTTTGATAATTCGGTGAGCAATTCCTTCGGCTATTGCGGTTTTACCTACACCTGGCTCACCTACGAGCAGCGGATTGTTTTTGGTTTTTCGGGAGAGAATGTGCATTACTCTACGTATCTCTTCATCACGTCCTATCACAGGGTCGAGTTTGCCTTTTTTTGCTTGTTCACAGAGATTGACAGCGTACTTTTCGAGCGAATTGTAGGTTGTATCTGCATTTTGATCGCTGATTTTTGAGCCTTTGCGCAAGGTATCGATAGCTATTTTGAGCTTTTTTTCTTCTAGACCTACCGATTTGAGCAGCTGAGTCGTATCATCGTTGATCATCATCATGGCGAGCAATAGATGGTCTATAGCCACATAGCTATCGCCCATATCTTTCATCACTTTATTGGCTTGTAAAATCAATTGACCAAATTTTGCTGAAGGCTGCTGCGAGTTATCGCTACTGCCTGATACTTTAGGTTGTTTATTGAGTTGTTCTTCTACTTTTCCAAATAGGATGTTTTTGTTTACACCTGCTTGTTCGAGAATGTAAGGGAGTCCATCTACATCTACTTCTAGCATACCTTTGAGCAAGTGTATGGTTTCGAGCGAAGGGCTAGATAAGTCGAATGCGGTTTGTTGTGCTTTGCTGAGTGCTTCGAGTGCTTTGGTGGTGAAATTATTTGCGTTCATGTTTCGTTGTTTTATAATGACAATGCAAAGTATAATCCAAATGGAAATTACGGAAAAAATAGCAGATGAAACGCTTGCAATAGCGACATTATGGCTGCTTGGAGTGGTTTTTTAATACAAATTGTCAGTTGATGTGTTTTTTTACTCAAAAAGCAGCTAAGTTTTCGACCGATTTTGTTTACTACAAATATTTTTCGATTTTGCAGCTTATTATGATGATACGAAGCAAAGCACCTTTACGATTAGGATTGGCGGGTGGTGGTACTGATGTAAGTCCTTACTCTGATCAATTTGGTGGCGCTATTTTGAATGCCACTATTGGCATGTATGCCTATGCTACTATTCGGCCTACAACAGATGCTATCATTACGTTTCATGCTGTAGATAAAGGAGAGCGATTTAGCTATACTTCTTCACCCGCTTTACCTATGGATGGGCAGCTCGATTTGCTTAAGGGCATTTACAACCGCATCATTCGTGACTTTGATTTACAACCACTTTCGTTTGAACTCACTACTTTTGTAGATGCGCCTCCCGGCTCTGGTTTAGGTTCTTCTTCAACGTTAGTGGTAGCAGTGATTGGCGCATTTGTAGAATGGTTTAAACTGCCCTTGGGGGAGTATGAAATAGCCCATTTGGCCTTTGCTATCGAAAGAGAGGATTTGGCAATGGCGGGTGGTAAGCAAGATCAATATGCTGCTACTTTTGGTGGTGTCAACTTCATGGAGTTTTTTGAGAATGATAAAGTGATTGTAAATCCATTGCGGATTAAAGACATCCACCTCCACGAACTTGAAAATAATTTAATTCTCTTTTTTACCGAAACCTCACGAGTGTCTAGCGATATTATCGAAAAACAACGTAGTAATGTAGTGAGCAACAACACAAAGTCAATAGATGCCATGCACAATCTCAAAGAGCAAGCAAAATTGATGAAAGAAGCGTTACTCAAGGGAAACATAGATACGATAGGGGAGGTGTTGCATTACGGCTGGATGAATAAACGTCAAATGGCTGAAGGTATTAGCAATCCCATGATTGATGCTATCTATGAATCTGCTATACAGGCAGGGGCTACGGGCGGCAAAATTAGTGGCGCAGGCGGTGGCGGTTTTATGATTTTCTATGCGCCCGAAAACAATAAATTTAAAGTTATAGATAAGCTCAATGAGCTTGGTGGTCGAGTGATGCGTTATACCTTTACCAATGTGGGATTAACCACTTGGACAGTATAATTTTTCTTTCAAAACTCTATTTCCCCTTTTTATGTACAAAAATCTACACAAGGTCTTTCGTATTGTTAGCTACTCGTGTAGCATCTACGGCTAAAGTTTTAGAAATTTGAAAACTTAAAATACTATTTCATTACACAATCACGTTTTACTTTAAAACTACCATTATGTTATTACAAGTTTTGTTAGATTCTACACAAGCAGCCGTCACTACTGCTGCTCCACAGACTTCAATCAGTTTCCTTGATTTGATTATGAAAGGAGGGCTTATCATGGTGCCTATCATTGCGCTGTCGTTTGTGGCGATTTTTCTAATGGTAGAGCGCTATCTCACGATTAGCAGAGCCAGCAAGGTAGATCCCAATTTTATGAATAACATCAAAACATTGCTACTCGACAATAAGGTAGATGCCGCATTGAATCTAGCTCGTAGCACCAATACACCTATCGCTCGATTACTCGAAAAGGGGATTAAGCGATTGGGCAGGCCAGTAAAAGAAATTGAAAGTGCTGTTGAAAACACAGGTAAATTAGAGATATACAAACTCGAAAAAAACCTCTCCTACCTCGGTATCATCGCAGGTATAGCACCCATGTTTGGTTTCGTGGGTACAATATCGGGCGTTATCAAAATCTTTTACAACATCTCCTTAGCTGACAACATAAGTATAGGATTGATAGCGGGAGGTCTTTATGAAAAAATGGTCACGTCTGCCGCTGGTCTAGTGGTGGGTATCATTGCGCATATAGGTTTTCACTACCTCAATGCCATGATTGATAGAGTATCTTTTCAATTGGAAAGCACGGCTGTTGATTTTATTGATTTGTTGCACGAACCATCTAAATAAACGAAGATGAATTTGCGAAGAAAAAGCCGATTACACTCAGAGATGCGAGCTGACTCGCTAGGCGACATCATGTTTTTCTTGATGCTGTTTTTCTTGATTATGTCCACTTTGGTATCTCCCTCGGTTATAAAACTTACATTACCAAAATCGAAAGCTGGTCAATCTGTTTCTAAAAATAATTTTACCTTATCTATTGATGCCAACAAAAATTATTTTGTGAATGATAAGCCAGTCACAGTAGAGCAGTTGCCGCAGATTCTACAAGAGAAAGCAAATGCTTCAGCTGATGCTTCATGCGTGATTAGAGCAGACAATACCTTGCCTGTACAGGTGATTGTAGATATTATATCGATGGGTACTAATCTCAATTTGAAAATGATTTTGGCGACCGACAAAAAATAAATTGTTATGGAATTTTTTAAAAATAGCATCTTATATTTCTAAAGCTCATTATGCTAGATACCCCATTTTATACGACCAATCAAGATAAAGAAAAGCGCAATAGAGCAGTTAGTTTTGCTGTGTCGTTTGGTGTGCATTTATTGCTTTTATTGGGACTTTACTTTTATGCGGTCACTACGCCTAATCCTCCTTTTGAAGAAAATGAAGGAGGGATGTCTATCAATTTTGGTACGAGCGATGTGGGGTCTGGTGATGTGCAACCAATGAATTATACTCCTGTACAAACCCAGTCTAGTGCGGAGTCTGCACCTTCTGCTCCTACATCTAGCAATGAAAGTGTGGTAACTCAAAATACCGAAGATGCAGTGGCAATGGAAGATAAAAAGCCGGCAACAAAACCTGCAGTGAAGCCTGTGACAAATGCGGATGCACTTTTCAAACCTTCGAAAAATCCAACGACTTCGACTAAAACAGAAAAGCCTGCGGTCGATGATAATTCCCTATTTCGACCAGGAGCTGTAGGCAAGCCTAATAATTCCACTGGAAATGGCGAAGGCAATGGAAAGGGCGATCAAGGAGATCCGAATGGCGACCCCAATTCTACTAGTTACAAAGGAAGTGGATCCGGAAATGGTGTGGGAAGTGGCAATGGGTTAGGTGATGGCAATGTGAAGCTAGCAGGAAGGAATGTACTGAATAGATATGTGCCAAAAAATCCATGTGAACAATCGCGAGGCAAGGTGGTAATAAGTATAAAAGTAGATCAAGCGGGAAGGGTTACTAGTGCTACTTTTCAGCAGGGAGGTTCTACGACATCCGATGAGTGTTTGGTCAACGTGGCTAGACAAGCAGCTATGAAATATACATTTGATGCCAAAGCGGATGCAGCGCAATATCAAACAGGTTCTATTCTTTTCACATTTAAAGAGAATTAAATTCTCTTTTTTTACTGTCAAAAAACGATGGCAGCCTATAAAAAAGCACTTTCCTACCTTTTAGAGCAGCTCCCCATGTATCAACGAATAGGAGCAGCAGCGTATAAAGCTGATTTGACCAATATCACAGCACTGTGTGAAAGACTCGGCAATCCGCAAAATGATTGTAAATTTATACATGTCGCAGGTACCAACGGAAAGGGTTCGGTCACTCATATACTAGCATCTATTTTGCAAGCGCAAGGTTTGAAAGTAGGGGTGTTTAGTTCTCCACATTATAAAGACTATCGAGAACGAATAAAGATAAATGGCAAACTGATTTCAAAGCTATATATCGCTCATTTTATAAAAGAAAACAAAGAAGCATTTGCCAACATAAAAGCCTCCTTTTTTGAGATTACGAATGCTATGGCTTTTCAATATTTTAAGGATAAGAAAGTAGATATAGTGGTGCTAGAAACGGGTATGGGTGGACGTTTGGATTCTACTAATTTGGTGATTCCAATACTTTCCATTATTACCAATATATCTTATGACCATCAACTTTTTTTGGGCAATACATTGCCCAAAATTGCTACCGAAAAGGCAGGTATTATTAAACCCTCTGTTCCTGTAGTGATTGGGGAAACACAAGATGAAATCAAGCAAGTATTTGTGCAAAAAGCAAAGCAATGCAATAGTGAAATTGTGTTTGCTGACAAGGTAACAAAGTTAAGTCTCCTAAAGCATAAGCTTAATAAACTTACCTTTTTGTATAATGGAAAGAAATACAAAACTGATTTAGCAGGGGAGTACCAGTTGAAAAACTTATCTACTGCTTTGGCAGGGGTGGAGCAGTTGCGAAAAATGAAGTTTGATATATCAGAGAGGGTATTGAAAAAGGGACTGCGCCATGTACGAAAAAGCACTTATTTTTTAGGTCGTTTTATGGTAGTAAACAAAAAGCCTTTGGTGATTTTTGATAGTGCTCACAACGAAGCAGGGCTTATGGTTTTGCTATCACAAATAGCGGCTGATCAGGTACGGAAAATTCATTTTGTATATGGAACGGTGAGCGATAAAGACTTGAGCAAAGTGTTCTCATTATTGCCCAAAGATGCTGCCTACTATTTTTGCAAACCAGCCATACCCAGAGGTAAAGATGCGCTAGAACTTAGTCAAGAGGCAGAAAAAAACAGCTTGTATGGTGAGGCTTACGTGTCCGTAAAGCGAGCATATAAAACAGCACTAAAATCTGCTGCAAAAGAGGATATAGTCATTGTATCGGGTAGTATATTTGTAGTAGCCGAGGTGATATAAAATGCGACCGCACTTTGGGCGGTCGCTTTTTTAGTTTTTTGTTGGAAAAATTAATGCTGAATGACCACTCGCTTAGTAAGTGTATTTTTAGCATCGCCTATTTGAATTAGATACACTCCGTCATAAAGTGTGCGTGTATCAAAATTGGCCATTGTGCTGCCTTGTACAAGCGTTGTTTCTAACAATTTTTTACCAGTAAGTTCAATAAGATTTAACTTAATATTGTCATTCACGATTTGACCTACTTGTACGGCAAGATAATCTGAACCTGGGTTTGGATATACCGAGACTTTTATGTCTTCTAGGGATGAATTATTGATTCCTGTAGTAGAAGGCGTATAGGCCGTTACGGTTTCCGTAATGCTGGCAACTTTTGCTCCCGATACTACTCCATAAAATGTTGGGCCAACAACATATGGATAAGCGGAATTCCAATTTTCATCTACAGTGGCAAAGTAGCAATACGTACCTTGGGGATACTCTGGAGTGACACAAAATCGACCGTTGTGTTCATCGAGAAAGTCTGGTGTAGCAGCTGTGGTAGCGGTATAAATATAGTCTTCTCTAAAATAGCCATTGAAATATGTGGTATTTACAGCAGGCCCATTTGTTCGTGTGGTGGCTGAAGATAATTTGTAGCTTGATTTGATGCGGACTATGCCACCAGTGCCATCTACATTTTTAAAGCCATATGCACCATATATAGGATAGCCATCATAGGCAAAGCCAATCAGCGGTGAGTGGGAAGCACTGTCTATCACATATAAACCATCAGAAGGAAATGAATCACAAATGTCTGAGGCTAATAGTTTATCTAAATTGAAAGCAGAAGGGTTTTGATGATGATGATAATTTCCCATTGCTGGATGAGCTTTGGCGCAGTCAAATCCTCTTTTTTCGGCAGGTACGGCATCTCGATTCCAAGGAGATGAATAGCTAGGTCCGCCTGGGCACATTGGATTGCCAGGGCCACCACAGATATTATTTGAAGTGGTGTTCCACATTACGCCATCTCTATAATCAAAAAGAGCAACCCCATTTACAAAAATGCCAATATTTCCAGCCGTGGTAGGAGTTTTTGTACCTGTTTTATCTGCTGGGCTTAAGGGCAATTTAAAAATCGCATTCTGCGAAGTAGCTAATGACGGATTTCCATCTTTAAATGGACCTGTGGCGTAGGCTGGAATGCCATTTGTGGCTATATATACACTGGTTGAGGAGTAATTTACAGACTGCACATTAGCTAAAACATTATCATTTATTACCGCAGAGCTGCCTTGTAGATAGTGTTTGCCCATAAGATTTGTCGTGTTTTGCATCCATGCACTGATGATTGGTGATACTTGTGCATCAGCAAAAATAAATGAAGATACAAGCAATGAAAGTAAGGTTGATTTTTTCATATTTTGTTTAGTGGTGTTAGACGATTTTTTTAGTTTAATCCTTCGTTTGTTTAAAATTTTCTTTTGGGTAAGTGTATTGCTTATTCAATATAAAATTTCTATCTGAAAGCGTGAGTAAGAATGCAATTAAATCTATCTTTTCATTTTTACTTAAGATGATGGATGTAGAAAGTTCTGGGGCTAGAGTAGAGGTTTTTTTGATTCCATCTGTATAATGATTTAGTACATCCATAAGTTTTTTAAATCGTCCATCGTGCATATAAGGGTAAGAGTACTCCACATTTCGTAGAGAAGGTATTTTAAAACAAAATGAATCTGTGGGATTCATCGTAATATGGTATCTACCTAGATCATTCAGGTTGGTATCGATTGTCAATCCATTGTTTTTAAATTCAAAGGAAGATAACAGCGGTTCTTGATGACAAATGGCACAGTTTTTTTTGAATAAGGTATAGCCATTCTCTTCTTGAGAATTAAACACTGCTTGATGGCGAAGCACACTATCGTATTTGGCATTGGCACTTATAAAAGTGAGCATAAACTGTGAAAGCGATGTAAGTACGTCAGCACTTTCGATTTTTTCTTTTTGAAATGTTTGCTTATAAAGAGCACTATTGTTTAGTTTTAAAAGTACCTGATTTATCGTCTCACCCATTTCGCGAGGATGGCTGATAGGCGCGAGCGATTGCATATCTAAATTAGTAATAGCTCCATCCCACATAAATTTATTTTGCCAAGCTAAATTCATTAGTGCCGGTGCATTTCGTGTGCCAATACTATCGCCTATGCCATGGCTTAAATTGTGGTCTGTATGTGCGAAGGCTGTATGAGATAGATGACAACTCGAGCATGATACAGTGCTATCGATAGATAGTATAGGGTCGTAAAAAAGCATTCTACCTATCATTACTTTTTTAGGTGAAAATTTATGGGTACTAAAATTGTATGTAGGGGGAGGGAAATGAGAAGGTAATATAAAATGAGGAGGACTTGAAAAGCTTATCAGCCCTATGCAAAGTATTAAAATGAGAGGTCTTGAATATACGCTCATCTTAGCGATATACATTGTTTAAGATGTGTAGATAATGAAGCCGCTTTTTCTCCAGGGGACATGATGTGTGAGGTGTCTAAGGTTATAGCTTTTTCATACCATTTTTTGAAGTCGATAGTTAAATCATATAGGTCTTTTTTTTCTATATCAAAAGTGATTGTTTGAAAGGTATTGAATGGAGAAATGTAGCCGCCAATATGAAATTGGAATGGGGAGCCATTTCGTTTTCCTTCCAGTTTTAAATTGATATAACCCGTTTGCCATGTCCAATACATACCTTTGGTGGGATCTAAATCACCTTGCAATATTCCCTGTTCATGAGTAGCGCTATCTACTCCAAAATGTATGGCTATTTTTTTTGTGTTTGGCTTAGTGGCGATATTTAAGACCAACGTTTTTGATAAAGGATTTTCTATATCATATAGATGAAATCTTAATGGCTCATTTTTTTTCTTTTTGGTTTCATTGCATTCAATAGCAGAAATATAAAACTTTACTGTTTCAAAAATCACGGTATCGTTATTGAATGTATATTTTTCATTTAGACGTATCTCTTGATTACCCCATGTTGGGGTAATATTGATGAGTGTAGGCCGCCCTAATAGCGCAATAGGAAAAAGAATTAAAACCCAACGCATCCGTTTATGGTTTTCGTTTTCCAGAAAAGAGATCAGCCAGATCCTCTGTGAGGGAGTTGAATCGCTCCACTTGATTTGGCTTACACAACGCTTTTATTGCTTTAAAATGAGCGAGATGAAGCTTTTCAACTTCTCTTTGTGTCAAAGATAACGCGCTGATTATCGAATCTTGAAATGCAGTTTGGTTTTCATTTTTTAGGCTTGTAAACAATGCAGATTTTTGCAATAGTATAGTTTTGTCAAGACCTTTCAATAGTTGTTGATGCTCATATATGAGGCGTTGATATTTTTCTTGCTGATTGTTGTCTAATCCCAACTTGTCAATGATTATTTTTTTCGGTTCCGTTGGGTGATGTCGATTTGGCAAAGCAGCAGTGAAAATCAACATAAGATTAGTGGCGATAAGCAATACTATTATTACAGTTAAAAACTTGGTTTTGTTCATTGGTAAAGTGAGTTGTTGTTTACAAGATAAAGGAACTGAGCATCATCTGTGTGCTGGGGCTTTTGTTTCACAAAAGTACTTATCGTTAATATATTTAAGCTTATCAAAAGTAACAGTCCGCTAATAGTAGTAATCATAATGGGGGCAGAAACTTTTTGTTTGTTTAGCAATGCCGCTTGTGCTTCAAGAGTGGCAAAATTCAAGTCAGGTGCATTCACTCTTTGAATGTTTTCTAATATGTCTATATCTGATTCCATTTTTTCGTTGTTAAAGGGTTAGACGATTTTTACGATTTATTTCCTTCGTTTTGATTCAATTTTTTTTGAAGATTTACTTTAGCTCGTTGCAACAGCGACTCCACAGCTTTGGGACTGAGGTTTAAAATTTCGGCTACTTTGTCGATGGGTTGATGTTCTATTTTGCATAAAATAAGTACCGTTTTTTGCCTCTCTGGTAGCTGATGTAGCTGGTCGAATATCCGCTTGACTGCTTCTTTTTGTTCGAGTAGTACTCCCGGATGGTCAAAGTCGTTATTGTTGTGCTTTATGGTGAAAGTGTCATCAAAAAAGAGATTATAAAAAGGGCCAAGTCTTTTTTTTCTGTTTTTTGCTTTCAAAAAATCTAGTGATTTGTTTATGGTGATGCGATATATCCAAGTTTCAATTGTTGCATCTTCATTAAACTTTGATAAATTTTGGTAAACAGCCACGAACACATTTTGCATAATTTCTTCTGCATCTTCTCTGTTTTGAGCATAATGTAGAGCAAGGTTATATACCTTGTCTTTGTTAGTGCTATACGTATCACCAAAATCTTTAATCATGCGGTTTAAAGATATAAAGGAAAGTTAGATTTACCTATTTTGTAAAAATAAAGCACATCTTCAAGCCCGTTAATTTTTTTAGTAGAAATGAATCTTTCGTTTAGTTAAATCTTTTAATTTTGGTATAGTCATATAAAAAACAACATTATGCAATTAGAACTCCTTGTCTCCTTGTTAGCAGTCATCCTATGTATCGTGGGTATTATAGGTTGCTTTGCGCCTGTGTTGCCTGGGCCTCCACTTTGTTTTGCTGGCATGTTATTGATGCAATGGCAGTTTGCATCTTTTGAGATTTATACGCTCGTTATTTTCGCTGTTTTATCCTTTATAGTAGTTGCCCTAGATTATTTTATGCCAATATGGTTTGCAAAAAAATATGGGGCTACAAAACAAGGGATTTGGGGAAGTGTGATTGGTATGCTTTTAGGTATGTTTTTTACTCCTGTGGGTATGATTTTGGGATTGCTGGTAGGCGCTATCATAGGCGATATGATAGGCGGTAGAGAGACCAAAGACGCTACCAAATCAGGTATTGCGACTTTTTTCGGCACATTACTTTCTCTTGGCACAAAACTCATAGTAGCAGGCTTGATTAGTACCTTTGTGTTTGTTGAAGCCATTAAGGTTATTAGCAAGGCTTTTTAACGATGATTCAACGCCATTCGAGTGTGATTGGCTACGTATGAATATTGATTTTTCAATGTTGATTTCATTTCCATTGTAGTCATAAAGCCCAACTTTTCGTAAAGATTTTTTGCTCTTAGATTTTCTTCTGACACATCTAGTACAAATGTTTTCTCTGCTCGATTTTCTACTGTATGCATTAGTGCCTTTATGAGCTCTGTCCCTAATCCTTTGCCTTGGTATTCGGGCTTTATGGCCAGATGTGCTAAGGCAACCTCATTTTTTTTGGGAAGTTTGATAAGCCCCTCTATTTGCAATCCATGATAAATCACTGGCGTGCATTTTAGTTTGTAAAAACCAATGATATTTCGAGCTTCATATAGCGTGAATGCTTGTCCCTGTTTTGCACTAAATGCACTGCCTATGCCTACCATTTCGTTATTTAGATAAAGGGAGAAGTGGTTGTCGTAGCTAAACTCTCCGCCCTCACGAACAAACGCATAGTTCAAAAAATCGAGAGCACTATTTTTTTTATTTTTAAATACAAACTCAAAGCTTGGAGGGCCTGAACTATATATCAGCGTTGTGGCCAGCGCTCTTTCATATGATTGAGATTTTCGTAAGCTTATTTTATTCATTTTTATTTGATTTTAGTTCTCCTCGTTTACCTAGTTCTATTGCTTCTAGTTGGGTCATTTTTTTATTGTCGAGCGTAAAGCGCAAGACTGTTTTCACCTTGTGCCAGCCATGTACTCCTGCAGCACCAGGATTGAGCACTATCATATTTTGATAGGCAGGGTCGCGCATTACTTTTAGAATATGTGAATGACCACAAATGAAAATATTCGGTTTTACCGTGTTCATCATATGTTTTATAGCTGCGGGATAGTGTTGCGGATAGCCACCTATATGTGTCATCCATATTTTAAACCCTTCGACCTCCCATATCAAATGCTCATGCGATTGTATTCTGATAGTGTGACTATCTATATTTCCCCACACCGTACGGACTATAGGGCATACCGTTTCTAGCTCTTTTATTATTTTCCAATCGCCTATATCACCTGCATGCCATATCTCATCTACTGCTGCGAAATGCGCTTTAACTTTTGGGTCTAAAAATCCATGTGTATCTGAAATTAAACCAATTCGCAACATTTTATATATTTGTACAATAATAACTAATCATGCAAAAAGTATTGACTCTATCCGTTGTAATTATTTTGGCAATGGCTTCATGTACCAAAAAGTGTGTACAATGTGAGGCATTCGATGCTAAAAACCAAAAAGTATCTTCCACACAAAAGGTATGTGGTACTTCATTTGATATGAAAAATTATCAAAAGCGTTTTGAAAAAAGTTTTGAAAATGGTTACACTTCAAAATGCTTGGACGTAGATTAGTCTGTCGTTTTTTCTAGTTCAAATTTCCGAATTAGCCTGTAATAGCTCAATACGCCTAGTATATAAAAGAATACTGTGGTGAAGATGATATTGCTATAGCTGATGTTCATTTCCCTAAGTATAGAAAACAACACTGCGCTGATATACCAAGTGCCACTCCACAAGGCTGCGGTGATGGCCGAAATTATTTTTTGGTTTTTATCACCTACATATTTCATCGAGAGTTCGGTGGTAAGCGGGCCTGCTATGTTCATCAATGGTTGACGAATGATATACATACCAATAGCGAGCGAGGCTGCCCAAAACGCACCTCCATACCACTCTGTAGCACCCATTATAAATAGCGCAATAATGGCTAGTATTTGAAAAAAAGTAATCGAAAATTTATATCCCCATTTGCGTTTGACCATTGGATTCAAGAATCCGCCAATGACGACTAGTGTAAAAGCAATGGAATTCATCATTGAAAAGGTATCTGAGCCTACACCATGCACAAAATTGAAAAATAGATTGATAAAAGGTATGGTAAATCCTGCGCCAAATGCAATCAAAAAAGTGGGCAAGAGTGCTTCTCCTATTCGTTTCCAATCTTTTTTAGTAGTGCGATGATGTTCGCCTTTGGTGCTTATAGATAGTTCATCTTTGATATTGAATATGAAATATGGCCCCACACATGCCAAAACACAGTATAGGGTGAGAATTGATATATTGGATAATCCAGGTAATGCGGTTTGAATAATCACATTTAACAAACCGCAAAAAATCATGGTAAAACTACCAGCAGCAAAAAATAATGAAATAGCCTCAGTTTGATTCGAGTCATCCGTGATTTTCATCAATATGGGCAGCGATAAAACTTGTATCAATGAAAAGGAGACACCCCATAAAAACGTGATTATTCTGAGTAATTCAGATATATGAAAATGGATACACCATAGCATCGCCAACGATAGCAGGGGAGAGGCTATCGCGCCTATGAGGAGTAGTGTTTTTAAATTCATTTTTCGACTCCATATGGTGAGTGGATATGCACAAATCAGCACCGCTAAATATCGATTGCCATTTATGGAAGTGATGTCATAGTCTTTATATCCGTGGTCTATCATTACATAGTTGAGCAATATTGCGAAAGCTGAATTGATAAGCTGAAGACACACGTCTGCTCCCAATAGCCACCAGGCGCTATTTGGCAAGTTTCGATAAGAGGCAAACAACTTTTTCATCCTTATTTCAGAAATTAGCTATCAATTTATGCACCTTTTCTAGATCATTAGGGCTACACCATACTATGTTTTCTAGTTTTTTAAACCAAGTCATTTGGCGCTTTGCATAGTGGCGAGTATTTTTCTTTATAAGTGTTATTACATCAGGTTTGCTCATTTCATTTTCAAAAAACGAAATCCATTCTTGATATCCTACTGTCTGAAATGCGTTCAGATTTTTATATTCCAAAAGGGATCGCACTTCATCTTCCAAACCTCCTGCTATCATGCTATCTACACGTTGATTGATTTGAGCATATAGGTTTTCTCTTGTTATCTCCATTCCCAAAATCAAACTATCAAAATTCCGCTTTTTCTTCGCGCCACTATGCTGTTCACTCATTGTTTTACCACCACTCAATATTACTTCCAATGCTCGTGACAAACGCCTTCCATTATGGATGTCAACTTCTGCAAAATAATTGGGGTCTAGAAGCTCTAACTTAGCTTGCATTTCGGGGATAGTAAGTGCCCTTACTTCGGCTCGTATATTTTCATCTATGGGTGGTTTTTCTTCTATGCCTTCTAGTACCGCTCTTACAAAAAGACCTGAACCTCCACACAGAATCGCAATATCCTTTTCTTTAAAATAATCGTTCAATTTAGCTATACATTCAGCTTCGTATATGCCAGCAGTATAGTCGTCTGCGATACTAAGGTTATTAATAAAAAAGTGGGGTACTTCGCTTAGTTCTCTTGCTGATGGTTTGGCAGTGCCTATGCTCATTTCTTTGTAGAACTGGCGGGCATCTGCAGAGAATATCGCACAGCCATAATGTATGGCTAACTGCATTGCTAATGCAGATTTGCCAGAGGCAGTAGGTCCTACTATGACTACCAAAAGTTTTTTCATCGCTAGTCTTTTACTTCGAGACCAATTTCTCTGCCCAATTTTAGCATCAGTGCAAATGCCTCATCATAATCATTTCGTATTTGCCCTTCGAGTATGGCTTCTTTGATGGCATCTTTGATAGTACCTATTTCGGTAGATGGTTTTATGCCAAATGTGTTCATAATCAACTCGCCCGATACAGGTGGCTGAAAATTTCGGATTTGGTCTTTTTCTTCTACTTCTTTTAGCTTTTCTTTTACCATCTCAAATCGATGAAGATATCGAGCTACTTTTTGTTTGTTTTTAGAGGTGATATCAGCTTCGCAAAGTCGCATTAAATCTTCTAAATCATTGCTTGCTTCGAGCAGCAATCTTCGCAAGGCTGAATCAGTTATTTCTTCCTTTGTGAGTGCGATGGGACGAAGGTGGAGATAAACTAACTTTTGTACTTTTCTTAATTCTGCACCTAATGGCAATTTGAATTTTTTGAAAATTCTACCTGCCATTTTTGAGCCCAAAACTTCGTGCCCATGAAATGACCATCCATGTTGTTTGTCAAATTTCTTCGTTTGTGGCTTAGCTATGTCATGTAACACAGCAGACCATCGTACCCACAAATCATTCGAGGTCTCACAAATGTTATCAAGGACTTGTAGGGTATGAAAAAAATTGTCCTTATGACTCTTGTCATCTACGGTTTCAGCTCCTTTGAGCAGACAAAAATCAGGAAAAATAATTTCCAGTAATCCAACTTGGTCAAGCAATAAAAAGCCGATTGAAGGTTTTTTTGCCTTTAAAATTTTATTAAATTCATCCGTAATTCGTTCTTGCGATATTATACTTATCCTATCTTTGTTTCTAGCTATGGCAAGGAGCGTTTTTTCTTCAATTACAAAGTCGAGTTGAGTCGCAAATCGAATAGCTCTCAACATGCGAAGCGGATCGTCCGAAAAAGTGATATCAGGGTCTAAAGGTGTGCGAATGATTTTATTTTTCAAATCGTCAATCCCACAAAATGGATCTATTAAATCACCAAAGGTTTCTTTTTTCAAAGATAGCGCTAGCGCATTAATCGTAAAGTCTCTACGTTTTTGATCGTCATCTAGTGTGCCATTTTCAACAATTGGATTGCGCGAATCACGTTGATATGATTCTTTTCGTGCGCCTACAAATTCAAGTTCCCATCCTTCATATACAAATTGTGCTGTGCCAAAATTTTTAAAGTAGTTTACATTGATTTTTGGATGTAAAAGTGCAGCTGTTTTTTTTGCCAAGTCTATACCCGACCCTACCCCTACAAAGTCAATGTCTTTTGACTTTCTATCTAAGAGTATGTCTCGCACATAGCCGCCCACTACATAGGCTTCTATATCAAGCGACAATGCCGCTTCACCTACTTTTTCAAATACGGATTCGCTTATTTTTTCTTTAAGATTCATATTTTATACTGCTACATTGTGTTCTCGCAATGCATCGTTTAGTGATGTTTTCAAGTCGGTCGAAGCTTTTCTTTGTCCGATGATAAGCGCGCAAGGTACTTGGTACTCTCCAGCTGCAAATTTTTTGGTATAGCTGCCAGGTATTACTACCGATCGAGGAGGTACATAGCCAGTATATTCTTTGGGTTCATTGCCCGATACGTCTATTATTTTTGTACTTTTAGTCAATACCACATTAGCGCCCAATACTACCTCTTTACCTACTTGAACACCCTCTACGACTATACAGCGTGAACCTACAAATGCACCATCTTCAATAATAACTGGCGATGCTTGAACAGGTTCTAGCACTCCGCCTATTCCTACTCCACCACTTAGATGCACATTTTTTCCTATCTGTGCACATGAGCCTACTGTAGCCCAAGTATCCACCATTGTTCCTTCATCTACAAATGCGCCAATATTCACATAGCTTGGCATCAAAATCACACCCTTGGCCAGAAAAGCACCATAACGAGCTACTGCATGTGGTACAACTCGCACACCCAGTTGTTTGTAATTGCGTTTCAATGCCATTTTATCATGAAACTCAAATGGGCCTACCTCGATAGTTTCCATTTGGCGAATTGGGAAATACAATATCACCGCTTTCTTGATCCAATCATTTACAATCCACCCATTATCAGATGGTTGTGCCACACGTACTGTGCCTTCGTCTAAGAGAGCGATTACATTGTTTATAGCTTCAACGCTCTTATTCTCAGTGAGTTTTGATCGATCATCCCAGCAATTTTCAATAATGTTGATTAGTTCTTTCATGTTTTATTCGTCTTAAATAATAAAATAAATTACTTTTGGCGCAAATAAACAATAAACTAATGAAAAAAATCCTTACAACTTTTACCCTACTTACTGGAGTTGTGTTGGCAGTTGATGCACAAATTTTTATCAACACCGGTAATCCAAACATGGACAAATACAAAACTGATAACCCGGATGCGCAAATATGGGAAGGTCAGAAAAGTGTCCCAGTAGTTACTGAACCAGTTAAAGAAACTGTGAAGGAAGTAGTGAAAGAAACGGCAAAGCCAGTGACAAAAACAACAACTACTAAAACCGTTACTAAAGTAGAATCTGAAAATAGCAACTATACTGCATATACAGGTAAAATAACTGACGCTAACGAAAATTTACCGCCAAATGCTGAGCCAGGAAAGTGTTATGCTCGTTGTTTTATTGCTGATCAATATGAGTTTAAAGAAGAAATGGTAATCGACAAACCAGTTAGCTATCGTACACAAACGATACCTGCGAAATATAGAACAGTTTTTGATACCGTTACTACTCGAGCAGCATCTATTCGCTATGTAGAAGTACCTGCCGTTTATGAAAACATCACTGAAGAAATCATGGTATCTCCAGCTTCTGAAAAATGGGTAAAGAGCACTGCTGATGCGGGCTGCCTTTCTGCAAACCCAGCTGATTGTCAAGTAATGTGTCTTCAACAAGTACCTGCTGTTTACAAAAAAGTAACTCGTAGAGTGATGAAATCACCTTCATACAAGAATGAAGTACCTGTACCTTCGGAATACAAAATTGTATCTCGCCAAGTAGTAGATGTACCAGCTCAACAAGTTCAAATCGAAATTCCGGCTACTTACAAAAAGATGGTAAGAAAAGAATTGGTTAAAAAAGGAGGGTATTCTGAATGGAGAGAAATACTTTGTTCTCAAAACTTGACTGTACAACGCATCCTCTCTATCCAACAAGCATTGAAAGCAGCAGGATACAATCCAGGGCCGTTAGACAACGTGTTTGGCTCACAAACTAAAGCTGCTTTAGTAAAGTATCAGCAAGATAAAGGATTGCCTATCGGTAACCTAAATATGGAAACACTCCGCTCACTAGGTGTTGAATAGTTTTTGAATTTTTATTTTAGAAATGGCTACCTTCACACAGTAGCCATTTTTTTTTGCTATTACATATCTCATTACTATTTCTACAAAAAGCCCATGCCTCGAAAATCAAATAATAATTCTAGTAAAAGCAGTTTCATAAAGTCTAAGCCTAAGCCTAAGCCTAAGCCTAGGACTGATTTTAACCGCACACATCGTCCAACAGAAGATATTTTAGCTATTATAAAAAAGCTGGGCGATGGAATATCTATCTCACAGGTGATGGAAGCGACTAGCTCGAAATTTAAGGAAAAACAGGTGTTGCGCGCATTAGAGCAACTCGAAGAACAAGATAAAATTCAAATTTCAGCTAAAGGAGCACTCAAAGTAAACGCCCGAAAAGAGAGAGTACCCAAGCAAGAAATTCAAAGCCGACCCGAAAAGTTTACGAAGAAAAATGAGGGTAATATGATGCGAGGGATAGCCGATTTGACTCGCTCTGGCGATATCTTTGTGTTATCAGGAGACAAGACTACCAAAGACGTATTCGTATCTGCTCGCAATACTGCTGGTGCGCTCAAAGGAGATTTAGTGGAGGTTCGACTAAGACCAGGTGGTAGAGGCAGGCCAGAGGGTACCATAGTGCGCGTTCTCAAACGTTCGCAAGAAAGTCTTGAAGGGACTATTCATCAGTCTAAACAAGGCCCGTTTTTCAAACCAAATGAAGCGAAAATAAAGCGACTTTTTAGGCTAGATGAATCTGCTGAAAAGTTCAAGCAAGGGGAAAAAGTAATCGCCCGTATTTTTGATTGGGATAGAAAGGACAGCCTACATCCTGAGGCAGAAATTATCGAAATTTTGAATGGATTGAGAGTGTCAGACTTAGAGATGAAGCGTATTTTAATTCAGAATGGATTTCATACCGATTTTCATCATGCTGTTTACGATGAATTGGCAAAAATACCGAATGAAATACCATTAAAAGAGATTCAAAAAAGACGTGATTATCGCAAAGTGCTTACGTTTACTATTGACCCAGAAGACGCAAAGGATTTTGATGATGCTCTATCGTATCAAGTCTTGGAAAATGGATTGATTGAAATAGGTATCCACATAGCCGATGTATCTCACTATATACCCGAAGGCTCAGTGCTAGATAGGGAAGGGGAGAAACGCGCTACCTCTGTATATTTGCCCGATAGAGTTTGCCCTATGTTGCCAGAGCGATTGTCAAATGAACTTTGCTCGCTTCGTCCACATGAAGATAAACTCACTTTTTCAGCCATTTTTACTTTTGAACCACAAAACTTTGAAATAAAAGAAGTGAGTTTTGGCAAAACGGTCATTCATTCCAATCATCGGTTTACCTACGAGGCAGCTCAAGAAGTATTAGAAACAGCAGAAGGGCCTCACCATAAAGAGCTCATGGTGATGGATAAAATAGCAAAAGATTTACGAAAAAAGAGATCTAAGAGCGGAGCTATTTCGTTTGAAAAAGACGAAGTGCGTTTCAAGTTGGACGAAAATGGAAAGCCCATAGGCATAGTGCTTAAAGTCAGAAAAGATGCGCATCTTTTGGTAGAGGATTTCATGCTCCTTGCTAATGAATATGTGGCGAAATATGGTGCAAAAATCAAAGTACAAAAGCAACCCTCGCCATTTGTATATCGAGTACACGACAAGCCTGACCAAACTAAGCTAGAACAGTTTTCTCACATTGCCAAACGATTTGGTTATCAAGTAACGTTCAAAAAAGCAGATGAAGTGGCAGGAGCGCTTAATGCTATGCTAGCTAAAATCCAAGGCAGACCCGAACAAAATTTGCTAGAGTCGTTAGCGATTCGTTCTATGGCTAAGGCTGAGTACAGTACACGAAATATAGGTCACTACGGACTTGGTATGCCTTTTTATACTCATTTTACTTCCCCTATTAGACGATATCCCGATGTGATGGTACATCGTTTGCTTTTTAAAGCCCTTACCAACGATAGTAGTAATATATCAAAAGACGATATTGACAACGCATGTAGAAACAGCTCTCTCATGGAGCGAAAAGCCAATGATGCGGAGCGAGAAGCCACTAAATACAAGCAGGTCGAATATATGCAAGATAAAGTGGGTCAGCAGTTTGATGGTATAATCTCAGGAGTGATAGCCCGTGGGGTTTTTGTAGAAATAGTAGAAAATAAATGCGAGGGTATGGTAGGCGTAGATGATCTCGGCAACGAAAACTTTGTCTATGACGAGGTGAATATTTCGCTTATGGGCACTAAGTCTGGCACAGAATATCGTATGGGCGATGAGGTCAAAGTGATAGTGAAGCGAACGAGTCTTGAAGAACGCAAGATTGATTTGCAGATTATTTAAAGTCTGCAATAGACCTAAATATTGACTATCTTTGCACTCAAAATACCTATTTTGACATTTACCGATTTTAACTTCGATTCCAGTTTGCAAGAGGGCTTAGATGCCATGCGATTCGAAACCCCTACACCTATTCAAGAGCAAGCTATTCCTATCATTTTATCGGGCAAGGACTTGATAGCATGTGCGCAAACTGGTACAGGGAAAACAGCAGCTTTTATGCTTCCTGTGTTGCATAAAATAGCACTCGCCAATACGAATAAAACCAACACGCTAGTAATAGTACCTACGCGTGAACTGGCTATCCAAATCGATCAAGCGGTTCAAGGTTTTTCGTATTTTACTTCAGTAAGTTCATTGGCAGTATATGGGGGTGGAGATGGGAGTAGTTTTGAAACAGAAAAAAAGGCTTTGACACAGGGGGCAAATATTATCATTGCTACACCAGGTCGGCTCATGGCTCACCTAGCTATGGGCTATGTAAAACTTGATTCGCTACATCATTTTATACTCGATGAGGCAGATCGTATGCTTGATATGGGGTTTGTAGATGATATTTTAAAAATCACTACATTTTTGCCACAAAAGCGCCAAACACTTATGTTTTCGGCTACCATGGCAGCAAAAATTCGTTCGCTAGCTAAAAAACTTTTAGTAGAGCCCGCAGAAGTTAGCATCGCTATATCTAAACCAGCAGAAGGCGTAGAGCAACTTGCTTTTTTGGTGTATGATGCACAAAAAAATGAACTCATCAGACGTATTTTAGAAGATAAAACTAAAGACTTTTCGAGTGTGATTATTTTTATTTCTACTAAGCAAAAAGTAAAAGATCTTGAGCGCGATCTACAGCGAGCCAAAATAAAGGCAAAAGCGATACACTCCGACCTAGAACAAAACGAGCGCGAAGATGTGCTTTTGCAGTTTAGAAGCAAGGCACTGCAAGTATTAGTAGCGACTGATATTTTATCACGAGGTATTGATATCGAAGATATAGGTCTGGTGGTAAACTACGATGTGCCAGGCGATGCGGCTGATTATATTCACCGCATAGGGCGTACGGCTCGTGCAGCTTCTAAAGGTACGGCTATTACATTTATCAATGAATACGACCAACGAAAATTTGCGCAAATCGAAGAACTCATTGAGAAAGAAGTGAGGAAATTGCCATTGCCCAAAGTAATGGGAGAAGGCCCTGCATATGAGCCCAACAAGCGGGTGAGTCGTCCATCAAAATCTGGGGGTAAAAAGCCTTTTAAACCAAGAGCTAAGCAGCGATAGAAAATACCTATTTTTTCAATAGCATAGCAGGCGTGAGCACATATCCTGTTCCTTTAAAGGGCTGATAAAAATCTGTAGAGATAATTTGACTTCCCGTTAATTTTGCTTTTTCAAATGAGCTATAATCATTTTTTCTAGCCTCTTCGGTATCCGCATCGCCCCTAGTACGCACTATGTAGCCCTTAGCCACAGATTGTTTCATTTTTTCAAAATCAGTATTCGGATTATCACATTTTATAAAGGCGGATTCGGGTCTATCTGGCTCTGTAAATGAAAAATAAGGCAAACCCTGAAATGATGGATGTGTCTTGATTAGCTGCTCTGTGACATGCGCTCCTCCATTAATTATAAAAATGATTTTCCCTCTTGCATCTTTCAATCTTGGCCAGCCTTCTTGTTGTATTGCCTCATTGAGTGAAGTATGATTTTTGCGTACATCATCTGGCATAAGGATATGCTGCATATCATCCTTGAAAATGAAATTTATATCATGTGTTATTTCTTGCATTCCTTTTTCATCAAACTTAATGGCGGTCTTGAATCCCGCTATTTTTACATGGTCGCTTATCCCGTCTTCTTTTGTTTCTATCAAAATGTAAATAGGAATATGAGTAGGGTGCGCATCACTCCACTTTTTTACCGCATAGAGCGCATCTTTAAACGTATAGTAATGGGTGTTAAAGTCAATGTCTGAGATATGCAAAACTTTCAAACCAGGCCACAAAAGGGCATCTACATTAGATTTGGTGGACTTAAAGCATAAAGCCATACCTTGGCGGTGATAGTAACGACCACCAGCAGTATCTCTATAAATATCCAATTCAAAATTGCGTAAACCGTAGTTTTCTAGTTGACTATCAAGCGGCAGATGATTGTATTCCATTTGTTGGGCTGGAGTGAGTCCTTTTTTTACAAAAGGATTGGCCAGTTTTATCAGATTATGAATACACTTTTCGGTCATGATTTTATAGCTATTGTGACTGCCCAGTGTTTGTATTTGATTAATCGGGAGATTGTCGTCAAAGTGCTCGTCTTGGGCATCTACAAAAAGCGAGATTGATATACTCAACCAAAGAAATGTTTTTTTCATGCCTCAATGTAGATTTCGTAGCCGCTGTGTTTGCGAATGTTGAGCACATTACCTCCTTCAAATAGTAAATACTGTCCTCTAATGCCAGTAAGCTTTTCGGAGATTATAGGTTGTTTTTCGAAGCCTACACTTTTTACTTTATCAGGATACTGCATCACGGGGTATTCTATATTTACTACTTCATCATTTTGGTCTATATATTGGCTAAGTTCTGGCGATAAAATCGATTTTATTTTTTCTTTTTCTATTCTCAAATCAATCGCTTTATTAAAGTCGTTTTTGAGCATTTTTTGCCAGTTTGTTTTATCTGTATAATGCGATTTTAAAAACACCTCTATTTGTCCTGCGAGTTGGCGGTAAGGTGTAGTAGCGATTATCAATGCCGCGTTCGCTCCTTGGTCTATCCATCGGGTGGGGATTTGTGTATCTCTTGTCACGCCTACTTTTACTTCATTTACCAAAGCTAAATATACATGGTGAGGTTGAAGGTGATGTTTCTTTTCCCATTCTATATCTCTACCTTTTCCTTCATGGGCCAAACACAGCTCTGGTCTAATAATGCACTCCGCATTTTCGGGTGCATTGGCAAAGCAGTTGTAACATAATCCCTCTCCAAACGATTTTTTGGTTTTTTTACCACAGATACCACAAAAGATTTGTCCAGTAAAGGATAAACGGATTTGCTGACCCAGAAAGTCATTGACTGCTAAGGATTCATGCTCGGTACGCAAAAAATACTGCACAGGGTCAATGCGAAGGGTAGGCATTTTGTCGAGAACCAATTGTTGTTTCATATACCTGCAATTTGCAAAAAAATGCGACATTTGCAGTCTAAAATCAAATTTTAACCTCAAAATAATAGATAATGAACGAAGTATTTATAGTAGCTGTAGCTCGAACCCCGATTGGTAGTATGAGTGGTGTATTTGCTAACCTCACAGCCGTAGAGTTAGGTCGCCAAGCCATCAAAAAAGTAATGGAAAAAGCCAGTATCTCTGGCGAACAAGTAGAAGAAGTCATCATGGGCAATGTAATTCAAGCCAACAATGGTCAAGCTCCTGCACGTCAAGCTGCCCTAGCTGCTGGAGTGCAATCGAGTGCAACTTGCACTACCGTAAACAAGGTGTGTGCATCGGGTATGAAAGCCGTAATTTTAGGCGGGCAGTCTATCATGCTTGGCGATAAAGATGTAGTGGTAGCGGGTGGTATGGAGAGTATGACCAATGCGCCATTTATGCTCGAAAATGCGCGTGGTGGCTATCGCTATGGCAATAGTGCATTGATAGATTCGATAGTGAAAGATGCGCTCCAAGATCCATATACCTTGCAGATGATGGGCAATAGTGGAGACCGATGTGCAGTGAAATTCAACTTCTCTAGAGAAGACCAAGATGCATTTGCCTTAGAGTCGTATAAGCGTGCTGCTGAAGCGCATGCGAAGGGTTGGTTTGTAGATGAAATTTTTCCAGTAGAAATCAAAGGAAAAGGCGATTCGACTTTCGTTTCGGACGATGAAGAATATAAAAAATTAAAGGCAGATAAAGTGGCTACACTTCGTCCTGCATTTGGTAAAGAGGGTACTGTAACTGCTGTGAATGCATCAAAAATAAATGACGGAGCAGCCGCTTTAGTACTCATGAGTGGCGCAAAAGTAAAAGAGCTAGGACTTACGCCTATCGCAAAACTCATAGGCTATGCAGATGCAGAGCAGGCACCAGACGATTTCACTACAGCACCGGCTAAGGCGATTCCTTTGGCATTGAAAAAAGCAGGTATTGAACAATCACAAGTGGACTTTTTTGAAATCAATGAAGCTTTTGCGAATGTGACGATGGCTAACACAAAACTGCTCAACCTTGATCCAGCCAAGGTGAACGTATTTGGTGGTGCAGTATCACTAGGCCACCCAGTGGGAGTGAGCGGTGCGCGTATCATCTGTACATTGCTATCTGTGTTGAAACACAAAGGTGGAAAATATGGAGTAGCAGGTATCTGCAACGGTGGTGGAGGCGCAAGCGCAGTGGTGATAGAAAAGTTGTAACTTTTGATTTAAAACATACAGCTGACTAACATGTAAACCCATAATCGAAAAGGTTGGTAAATATGCCAACCTTTTTTTTATAAATCAAAAACGAGTATCTTTAATAGATGTTAGATAATACTACCAAACTCTAGTTGGATTGATAGTTTAAATTATACTTGAAAAATGTAAATTTCCCAAAGGAATTCGTCAACTAGCAGCCTTAATTTCAATAGCAAAAAAATAATCAACTAAGCAAAAATGGAGCAAGGTATTTTGCAATTACACCCAGGATTGGTCTTGGGTTTTGGCATCACGGTTTTTATAATGTTGCTTTTAGACCTTGGTGTGTTCAATAAAAGTAGTCATATCGTTTCATCAAAGGAAGCAACGATTTGGTCTGTTGTCTGGATTTCTTTGTCTATGTCGTTTTCAGCTGTGGTATATTGGGTATTCAATCAGGATGTGGGTGGACATGAATTGGCTATCGAAAAATTTACACAATTTCAAGCAGCCTATTGGATAGAAAAGGCGCTATCGGTCGATAATCTTTTCGTATTCATCTTAGTGTTCTCTTATTTTAAAGTTCCGCGAGCATTGCACCACAAAGTACTATTCTGGGGTATTATTGGCGCTTTGGTTTTTAGAGCCATTTTTATTTTTGCAGGAGTTGGAATCATAAATTTGACCTACTTGCCCGTATTTAAATTGTTTGGTATGGCGGTTGAAATCAATGTAGTACTTACAATTTTTGGTTTTTTTCTCATGTATGCTGGTGTCAAGTCATGGGGCGGTGGTGATGAAGATGAAGAGAAGGATTTTGCAAATTCGGCAGGGGCGCGATTGGTAAAAAGGATGTATAAGGTGAATGATGATTATGATGGAAATAAATTCTTCACTATAAGAAAAGGCGTAAAAACAGCCACCCCTTTATTGGTGGTAGTAGCTGTAATAGAATTTTCGGATTTACTGTTTGCAGTAGATAGTATTCCTGCAATATTTGCTATATCCAAAGATCCTTTTATTCTTTATACCTCCAATATTTTCGCCATTCTTGGGTTGCGATCTCTGTATTTTTTGCTGTCAAATTTTATATACATGTTCAGCAAATTGCCTTATGGTTTATCTGTTATATTGACATTCATTGGTGTTAAGATGATTATCTCCCCTTGGATTCATATCTCTTCTCCAATATCGTTGAGTATTGTGGGCGGAGTGCTTATTCTTTCAGTAGTTATTTCATTGCTTTTTCCAGATAAAAAAACTTCTTAAACTGGCTGACTGGTTTGGGGCTAGCTCAAAGTCAATTTATTTTAAACACAGCAAAGTCATCTCAACTTTAAAATTTGGAAAGATTGGCAGCATCGCAATTTTTTGGCATCATTTTTCGTTTATTTACAACATGGCAAATCGATTCTCCTTTTTAGTACTTTTTTTAGGCATTTTTGCAACAGCCGCTTTGGGTCAAAAAAAGCCTGCCAATACCTCAATGTTGGCTAGTATTCAAAACTCAACCATCACGAAAGCAAATCTCGCCAAGCTCAAAAAGGCGGAAGATTCTTTACAGATTTTATCGCATATCGTGATGTGGGATACGCTTTCGCTCGACAATAGAAAAATAGCTTGCTACAAGTTTATACCCAAATTATTGAATGCACTCAAAGCTGATAATTCATTTTATTATCCATTCGACTCACTCGCCAATGTATCTAAAGTATATCCGCCCGATAGTTCGTTTCGTATTTTGACTTGGCAGTTGCATTATCCCAAAGGCCATTTTCGCTATTATGGGTTGATACAAATGAAGTCAGAAAAAATGAAGATTTTCCCACTTCGGGATTTACGAGATACATTACCTTTTCACACACAGCAAATACTAACAGCTGATAATTGGTACGGTTGTGTGTATTACAATATCATGCAGCAAACGGTCAACAAACAAAAGGTCTATACCTTGTTTGGATTTGAGGCGGCTGATTTCACTTCTCGAAGAAAAATTATAGAAATACTTCGTTTCGATGAAAATCGAAAACCAGTGTTTGGCGCACCATTATTTCATTTTAAATCAAACGATTCGTTTGCCCTAAAACCACTCGATACCTTATCTCGATTTTTTATTGAGTACAAATGGAATGCCTCGCCTACGCTCAATTACGATAGAAATTTGGAGATTATTGTATTTGATCATCTAGCCCCACAAGACCCTAGAGCCAAAGGTGCATTTTTTGCCTACGTACCAGATGGCACATACGAAGGGTTTAAATGGATAAAAGAACGTTGGCAATGGATAGAAAAGGTATTCACCTTTGCGATAAATGAAGATGATAATCCGCCTATACCTGTGCCCCTTTTTGGCACACCCAAAAAGCAACCTGCTTTGCCTACAGAGGTGGAGAAATACTAGTTTCTTTTTCGTTCTAAAACAAAAAATAAATATTGTTTTTCATTTTCGAATTTCTCAGGATCTATTGAGGCTTTCTCTTTCGTTATTTTTTGCTCTATTTTTTCTCTCACACCACTGGTCATATAATAAAGAGAGGGTATTTTAAATCGCAATTTTTCATAGCCAAAATGCTTGATAGGCATAAGAAAGCGCTCTGCATACATATTCGCAAACCGTAGCGTGGGTAGCACATTTTGGGTAATGTCTTTTTGTAAAATTAGTTGCCAATTACTAGCGTCTATTTTTTTTAAAAAATCAGCAAGCAAGTGTGAACTTTTATTGATGCCATCATTGTTTTTTCTGAAATAGTCAACGATAATCCAACGTGCATTGGGCATAGCGAGTGCATCTGCTTGCTCAAAAGCTTTATCGAGCGAAATGTATTGTATCGACTCTGAGTTGATAAGTGTACCGAAGCGTTGATTCGTTTTCAACTCCTCAAATTTGCATGGATGGCAAGTGAGATTAGGAAACGATTGACGAATAAAGTCCACTTGGTTTTTGTTTGGCGTAAGACATTCTACAGGAATTTTTTTGTCCATGATCATACTCGACAATCCACCCATACCGCAGCCTATATCTAGTACAGTGTGTTGGGTATCTTTTATCTCATCAATGATATTTTGTGCGTACTTCACTTGCGCATCTTCGAGTTGCTTGAGCGATATAGTGGCGGGAGCTATGTCTGAATTTTCAAAATAACCATAATGTAGCATATTGTTCGACAAGATTTTTGAGTAGAGATAGAGCTCTAAGTCAAAAGTCGATTTGTCAAATTTGGCAGATTGGCGGGCATAGTTCAATGCCTTGAACCAGGCTATGGGATTGAGGAAGTGGAGTAGCATTTTCATCTTGTCTTTTTAGTTGGATAAGCGGTCAAAAATCCAAAAATAGCAAACAGTTTGGCTTTTGGCATGAAATAGAAAGGTCGAATTTTTAGAGTAGCCTGATTTGTGCTACATTTGCATTTATGAGCAAAATGGGAAAAGTATTAGTGGCCATGAGTGGAGGTATCGATAGTACCGTAGCGGCTGTGATGCTGCATGAGCAAGGCTATGAGGTCGTTGGCATCACGATGAAAACCTGGGACTATGCCAATAGTGGTGGCTCAAAAAAGGAAACAGGTTGCTGCTCACTCGACTCTATCAATGATGCTCGAGAAGTGGCGGTGGACTTAGGTTTTAGCCATTTTGTGGTTGATATAAGAGAAGAATTTGGCGATTTTGTGATCAATAATTTTGTCGATGAATATCTAGCTGGCCGCACCCCAAACCCTTGTGTGATGTGCAACACACACATTAAGTGGGAAGCACTATTGAAACGAGCGGACGCTATGGACTGCGAGTTTATAGCTACTGGACATTATGCCAAAGTGCGAGAAGAAAACAGTCGCTTTGTAGTGTCAAAGGGAAAGGATGATAATAAAGACCAGTCGTACGTGCTGTGGGGAATAAGTCAAGATTGTTTGAAACGTACTATGTTTCCAATGGGCAAGTATCATAAGCCAGAGATAAAACAAATGGCGAGAGATATGGGCTATACCGCTATTGCTAATAAAAGTGAGAGTTACGAAATTTGTTTTGTGCCTGACAATGATTATAGAGGATTTTTGAAACGGCAAAAACCTGAGCTCGAAGCCGAAGTAGCCGGTGGAAACTTTATAGATACCGAAGGGAAAATATTGGGTAAGCATCAGGGCTATCCTTTTTATACGATAGGGCAGCGAAAGGGGTTGGGGCTAGCATTTGGTAAGCCGATGTTTGTAACAGAGATATTGCCAGAGACCAATACCGTAGTACTAGGAGAGGAGGAAAGCTTGGCTCGCGATGGTATGTGGGTGGGCAAACTCAACCTCCAAAAGTATGCCAGTATTGAGGGGCAAATGCCTTCTACAACAAAGGTGCGATACAAGCACGATGGAGAGCAAAGCACTTTGCGACAGATGGGTGATAGAATCAGAGTGGCTTTTGATTCTTCTGTGTCGGCCATCGCACCTGGGCAAAGTGCTGTTTTTTACGAAGGTGACGATGTGATAGGCGGTGGAGTTATTTTTTCAAACTTCAAAATTGAAGATTGATTTTATAGTTTTGAAAATAGATTGTTAGATTTATACGAATGAAGAAATACATCCTTCTCTTTTTAGAAAGAAAAAACAGTTTGATTGCTATCGCAATCTTACTTATTGCATTGGCTTTTTCTGCCTGCAAAAAAGAAATGTATAACGACACCCGCGATTATCTGTACGATTATCAGCCGTTGAGTATAGGGCAATACACCATCTTTGATGTAGATTCGTATCGCTATTTATACAGTTCACCTTCTCAGTTTGTAGATACTATTCGATATCAACAGAGAGAGTTGATTGCAGATACTTTTTATGACAATCAAAATAGGCTCAATTATCGACTAGAGGTTATGCGAAGACCAAATGCTACGGCCAATTGGGGCGATTTGAAAGTATGGTATTGCCTCAAAACGACTACTAATTTTGAGCGAGTAGAAGATGATTTGAAATTTACGAAATTTGTTTTCCCACCTAAAAATGAACTCAGTTGGAAAGGCAATAATTATTTGCCTGCTACAGATACCAATTTCTTTAAAGTCTATAATGATTGGACGTATGTTTTCAAAGAAGTGAATACACCTAAAATGATACAAACCTTATCTTTTGATTCTACCGCTACCATAGTGCAAGTCGATGAAGAAAATTTAATAGATAAAAAAAGAAGCGTAGAAGTGTATGCCAAAGGTGTGGGCTTAGTTTCAAAAGAATTTGAAGTCATTACAAAACAAGATGTTAGCTCTGGATGGGATAGGCCATTGAAGGCTACCGGATTTAGAATCCGAATGAAAGTAAATAGCTATGGTAAGTAGAAGTATTTTGCTTTTGCTTTTCCATGTTTTTAGCAACAATATAGATGCGCAGACTTACTCCGTTTACTTTAAAGATAAGGTTACCTCATCTTATACCTTAAATAACCCATCGGCATTTGTGGCGGCTCCTTTATACGAAAGACGCACCCGACTTGGGATTGGTTTTTTCGATACAGACCTCCCCGTTTCCTCAACTTATCTTGATGCGATCAAAAGCTTTGCGATAGATTATCGTCAGGCTTCGCGTTGGTTAAACTGTGCGGTGTTTGATTGCAAAAATCCGCTTACAGTCGATAGTATTCGGGCCTTACCATTTGTAGAAAAAGTGGTTTGTATCAATCAACCACAGCCTGTGTTGAAAAAGCAGTCTAGTAAATTTGAATTGCTTGAAACGCTGGCTAATACAGGCGATACTACAAATTTTGATTACGGTCGAGCTACTATACAAAACGAGATGATACGTGTAGATTTTTTACATAAAATGGGCTACAAAGCTGATAGTGTGCGTATAGCTGTATTTGATGTAGGTTTCGCCAATGCCAATAATATTGCGGGTTTCAAGCATCTTTTTGATGAAAATAGAATCGTAGGTACCTATGATATAGTAGATCAAGAGGCTAATGTATATAATGATGGTGCGCATGGCACCTCTTGTTTGTCGTGTATGGCGGCCAATGAGCCTGGTAAATTTGTGGGTACTGCGCCTAAAGCGCTGTATGGTTTATTTAGAACAGAGGATGATAAATCAGAAACACTCGTGGAGGAGTATAACTGGGTTTTTGCGGCTGAGTTTGCAGAGAGCGGTGGGGCTGAGGTGTTTTCTACATCGCTAGGTTACACAGACTTTGATGATCCAAGTACCAACCACAGCTATGCCGATTTAGATGGCAATACTACGGTCATTACTAAAGGCGCAAACATAGCCGCTCGAGGAGGCATTATTGTGGTGACTAGTGCCGGCAATGAAGGTGCAAAGCCTTGGTATTACATATCTGCACCTGCCGATGCGGATAGCGCATTGGCTATAGGAGCAGTAAATAAAGATAGGCAAGTAGCCCGATTTAGCAGTCGTGGGCCTAATGCAGTAGGCAGAGTAAAGCCTGATGTGTGTACAATGGGTGAAGGTCCAGTAGTCTATGACCCCAGCGGTAGCATTTATCAGTCGAATGGCACTTCGTTTGCCTGTCCTATTTTGGCGGGTGGTGCAGCCTGTCTTCGACAAGCTTTCCCTACTAGGTCAAATTTCGATATCATGGAGGCTATTCGAGCCAGTGGGCATCTTTTCAAAGTACCAAACGATAGCTTCGGCTATGGTATTCCAGATTTGGCTATTGCGTATATGATATTACTCAAAAATGATTCAACTACTGCAACTTCTCAAATTATTAACTTAGATATATTTCCAAATCCATTTACATCTGTTTTGCAAGTGTATATAGTTGAACCTTATGACGGCAAAATAACCTTAGATTTATTCGAATTACAAGGAAAGCTAATGCAAAGCACGAGTGTAGATTTATCTTTAAATGCTAGGAAATTTATAGAAATTAATACTACTAATTTAGCACAAGGTACTTATCTATTGAAAATACATGGCAAGGATTACTATGATTTGAAGAGGGTTATAAAAGAATGATTCTTACCTATGAAAAGAATAGGCTATCTCGTATTGTTTTTATTTGGTTTTTCACTCAATGTCATAGCTCAATATGCTAATACAAAAATGAGTCTTTTGACTTGTGGTAAAGGAAGTGAGTTATACTCCGCTTTTGGTCATAGTGGCATAAGGGTAGTAGATAGTTTAGCTGACATAGACATAGTATTCAATTACGGGGCATTCAATAGCTCTGTTAATAGATTTTATCTGGATTTTTTAATAGCTAAACCCACCTTTTATTTAGTCATTGTTCCTAC
>CALAYL010000074.1 GCA_937894725.1 uncultured Bacteroidota bacterium | reverse complement strand
CACAAAGTTTTGCTATCTCGTTTGTGGATAGTATTTTCACGGTTTGCCGTTAGTGGCAAGTGCGCCTGACAGAAAAAAAACATATTGAAATTATTAAATTAATACGTATATTTACAAACATAAAGACACGTATTATGACAACTAAGCTGACATTGACAATTGACGATTCCGTAATTTCGGTTGCAAAAAAATATGCTAAAAACAAGGGCAAAAGTCTTTCAGACATTGTCGAGAACTACCTTATGACTTTGACAACAAAAGAAAGTAAGGACGAGACAATATCTCCGAGAATTTTGAAGTTGATGGGAACAATTGAGCTACCGGATGATTTTGACTATAAAAAGGCGTTGACAAATGGTCTAGCAAAAAAATATAAGCTATGAAACATATATTTCTAGACACAAATGTTCTAATCGACTTCCTTGCAGACAGAAAACCACTTTCACTTGAGGCGGCTAAAATTTTCAACTATTCGTTTAAGAAGAAAGTAACCATTTATGTTGCTGCTGTTTCATATAACAACATTTATTACATCCTGAGACAGTCGTGTACGCATTCAGTGACAATTAAGATACTCAATGAACTCCAAGAGTGGACAGAAGCCATTGACGTATCAAAAGACGTAGTAAGAAAAGCATTAAAATCAGAGTTTAAAGATTTTGAAGACGCTATCCAATATAATTGTGCGAAAACACTAAATAAAATCGACTGTATTGTGACGCGTGACACAAAAGATTTCAAGACAAGTTCGATCCCAACAATGACTCCGAAAGAAGCGCTGACAATGATTGAAAGCACCAGCCACTAACACGAACTGTGCAGAAAACCAAATAAATTAGGCTATTTTTTGCAAATAGTTTCTATCAAACATTTCACCTTATTTTACTACGCCAAATACTTGTTTTAAAAGTTTGTTGCAGACCGCTATCACAGCCAGTTTTTTGTTCTTTTATGCCGTTGCAGGTGTTTAGCGCAGCGTCACCAACAATATCATAGCTATAATTTTGTTTTTTATTTTAATACATAATAGCACAAGAACCCTTACCTATGACCTGCTCTGCATTCTTGCGCTAGTTAAGAGCGAGAGGAAGTTAGAAACTTTGATTGTTTTTCATCACAAGTTACTCGACTATCCGTTCGTCTGACAGCAGGCATGAAGAGACCGACTAAAGATTTTATAAAGTGTGACCACACGATTGACGTGTGTACTAGGTTTGCTTCGCTACCTCACATCAGCTAATTTGCTAATCGCCCTCATCTCTCTCATTTCTCAAAACGCTTCATCTCCATGTTCGCCCCATCAAAGATCGCATAGCTATAATGCAATAACCAATCGCCCGTATTGATATAGGTGCAGTGCTCATTTATTTTATGTTCAATAGGCAAATGTCGATGCCCAAATACAAAATAGCGAACACTCGGATTCTCGGCAGATTTCCTTTTGCAGTATTGAATCAGCCACTCTTTTTCTTCGCCCAAAAAAAATTCCTTAGGAGCTGCCCCGTTAGCAAACCTGCTTTTATAAGAAAAATAATTAGCGATCTGCATACCTATGTCTGGGTGTATCCATCTGAAAAGGAATTGACAAAATGGATTCACAAAAACTTTTTTCATCCATTTGTATTTCAAATCGCCTGGCCCTAAGCCATCTCCATGACCTATAAAAAAAAGTACACCGTCTATTTGATGTTGCACTGGGTCGAAAAACAATTTTACGCCTAGTTCATTTTCAAAATAATCGCGCTGCCATAGGTCATGATTTCCAGTAAATAAATACACCTCTATACCGCTATCCGTAGCCTTGGCTATTGCGGCTAGTGCTCTCACAAACCCTTTGGGCACTACGGTTTTATACTCATGCCAAAAATCGAATAAATCACCTACGATATAAATGGCCTTAGCATCTACACTGGCTTGCTCCATCCAATGACAAAAAGCAAGTTCGCGCGCTTTGCTACTCGTGGCATCGGGTGTGCCAAAGTGCAAATCAGAGATAAAATAGGTTTTCGATTTATGCGCCACTATAGATTGGTGTTAGAAAAATTAATCCTCAAGCAGTGAGGCTACTTGAGGATTAAATATAAAGAATTGATTGAGTTAAATTAGTTTTTAGGCGCCAAGAGCGATGGCTTAGCAAGGGGGATGCTTTTATCATCCTCTGGCTTGATTACTTCCCCTTTTATGGTCAGCACTTTATTGCCTTCGGCAGTATTGCCTTCGATAGTGATAGTTTTAGTAAAAGCACCGATACGACCTTGCGTATTGTAGGTAGCCGTGATAGCCGATGATTTTCCTGGCAAAATGGGTTCTTTAGGCCAAGTAGGCACTGTGCAGCCGCAGCTCGCTTTTACATTAGACAATACGAGCGGCTCTTTCCCTTCATTCTTAAACTTAAATTCGTGTGATATAGCAGGGCCTTCTACTACCGTGCCGAAATCATATAGTTCTTCTACTAGCTTGATTTTAGGTGCATTGGGATTTACTGCTTTGGGTGCATCTTGTGCAAATAAGGCTACGCTAAATGCCATAAGTGTGAGCGTGATAAGATTTTTCATGGTCTATTTTTTTTTAATTGATTTATTTAATTCAATTCCTATGCCAAAGTTAATGCCTTCAATGGATTTATGAATGATCTTTTTCTAAAAAAATCAAAATACGTATTCTTTGTAGGGGATATTCATCCGCAGACCCACGGCAAAGTAGGTAGTCGAATTTGAGAAGGGTTTGTAGGTCGATTTTTTGCTTCTTACCAGCAGTTCTAAATCTGCATACACATTGTGCCAAAACATGTATGATGCTCTAAAATTGACAAAATGCTGAGTCGCTTTCACTCCTTGAAGTTGCTTGTGGCCTATCTCCGAGATAGCACCAGTGGAGTTGTTGGCCGTGAGGCCAGAGTTGTCTCTAAAAATATCACCACCAAAGTTCATCACTGTATTGAGTTGGTGATTGATGGTGTCTTCACCATAGGCAGAATAAATGTATTTGAGTGACATAAATAAACGTTTGATAGGTTGATAGCGAGCGATAAAAATCACTTCATTAAAATTAGCGCCCAATGGATGAGCCAATGCTTGATTGTAATGGGTGTAATTGGCATTGCCATTCACTCTCATATCGTGGCCATACATAAAAGGACGCGCCATGTTAAACTCGAGCTGCGCATCGAGATTAGGCACAATATCGATATATTTTATACCTACTTGAAGGGCATACTTATTTCCCCACCATTTGTCTTTAGCTACGAGTCGTTTAAAATTAAATTCATCGAGTAAAAATTGACCGTACAAAGATACATGATCAAAAAGATTTGATTTGAAATCAAATCCTATCAATGAATTGTCGGGGCTACCTACAGCCTGCTCTATAGAGCGGTAAAAAATAATCGGATTGAGATATTGCAATTCAAAATGCTTAGAGCGATTCATAATGACTCCTTCAAAAAAACCGATATTGAGCCAGCGAGCGATATCAATGTCTAGGTGGTGAAATGCACCGTATTTTTTTGGTAAAAGTTGGTCGCCAGCTCGGGTGTATTGATTGGTGAGTTCGCAAAAAATATTTTGATAATTGATTTTCCAGATGCGCGTATTGAGTTTTAGGAATAGATACGCAGGCGAATTATCTGATAAAAACATAGAGCGGTAGCCATTGCCTATAAAGTTTTTGTCGTGTCCAAAGGTGATATTGAAATAGTTGAGCGCATTGATATTGATATATCCTCTAGCTTGAAAATAATCTACCCCATTTTTGATTTTAAACACTTTCGAATCGTACTCTTTCCAATATGTTTCGCCAGGTACAGCCTCAATTTTATTGAGCGAATCTCTCAAATATCTACTCTGTACATAGCCTGGTGTTAGCGTTTGATTTTCGGTAACCATAAAATAACCACTCACTACTTTCTTGATATTGAAACGCAGATCTACTCCTCTGGTATTGACTAGCTTTAGGCCAGACTGAGCTGACTCGGCTCCAAATCTGAACGCAAATATAGGGTTGATACGAAGGTTAAAGTCTTTGACTTGTACCCTAGCCAAGGAGGCGGGCTCTCGATAGAGTGCGACTTTTGAGCCGCGTTTAAATAGCCAAATGGGATTTTTTGTTTTGCTTTTGATACTGTCGAGCCATTCTGCATTATCATCCATGAGATATTGCACTTCACTCTCCGTTCGCTTACCTAGTTTGATGTTAGAGAGTTTGAGTTTCTCGGCCATACGAGCCACATCAGCCCTATAATATTGCTTAGAAGAGGTATGCGGCACAGTCAGCACACTGCCATAGCGTATATCCATTCTATCGACAATATGGTAGGTTTCTGGATCAAAAGGCATGTAAGCTCCTTGCGCAGAAATATGGGTGCTACGAAAACAAAGAAGAAAAATTAATGTTAAAACAATGTACTTTGTAGTAGTGTATGGCATAGTTGTCCGTTCTATAATAATCAGCTCAAAGTAACACTATAAATTCTAAATAAGTAAATTTAACAAATCATGAAAAGGATAACCACCATTTTGATAGCTGTAAGTACACTCGCACTCGTGTCATGCAACTCAAATGCGCAAACTTCTAAAACCGAAAAAGTAAAACCTACGAATATGGAAAATAAGCTCCCCGACAACGAAAAAGCTTGGAAAGAAAAACTTAGCGATGAACAATACTATGTATTGAGAGAAAAAGGTACCGAAAGGCCATTTACAGGTAAATTCTATTTGCATAAAGATGAAGGAACATACACTTGTGCAGGTTGTGGTGAGCCACTATTTACCTCAGACATGAAATTTGATTCGCATTGCGGATGGCCTAGTTTTGATAAAGAAATCAAAGGCGGAAAAATTATCAAAAACGTAGATAAGTCGCATGGTATGATACGTACCGAAATTGTGTGTGCAAAGTGTGGTGGACATCTCGGACATATATTTGACGATGGCCCTACTGAAACGGGAGAGCGATATTGTGTCAATTCGCTTTCGCTAGAGTTTGTGCCTATAGATAAAAAATAAGGTTTAGATTTTCGATTTATCGAAAATCCTATCTTTGGCAGTATGAAAATATTCTGCATAGGTCGCAACTATGGCGAACACGCCAAAGAACTTAACAATGAGATACCCGAAAATCCGGTGGTGTTTATGAAACCTGCCACGGCATTGCTCAAAGACAACCAGCCATTTTATTATCCAGAGTGGACCACCGAGTTGCATTTCGAAACCGAAGTGGTATTGCGGGTTTGCAAACAGGGTAAGTATATTAAAGAAAAATTTGCAGCGACTTATTTTGACCAAATATCACTGGGTATAGACCTCACTGCGCGCGATTTGCAAGCCTATCAAAAAGCGAAAGGTTTGCCTTGGGAAATTGCCAAAGCATTCGACAATTCTGCCGTGATCGGCCAGTTTTTACCATTTGGAGAAAGCTATAAAAATGGAATCAACTTTAGCCTTACTCAAAATGGCGAAATCAAACAGAAAGGAAATACGAGTGATATGCTTTATTCCTTTGAGAAAATAATCTGCTATATATCTCAGTTTTTTACGCTCCAACAAGGCGACCTCATCTATACAGGTACTCCTGCTGGTGTAGGTCCTGTCAAAATTGGCGATAGACTACAAGGATATGTGGACGATAAGTGTATGTTTGATGTTGAAATAAAATAAAAAGTATCCCGCATGGACATTAATTCGACCGAAATGATCGGCTACCTAGGTTCTGCGGGTGTGCTATTTTCATTCTTTTTTGCAGATATGCGTAAGCTACGAATGATTAATATGATAGGCTGCGCTTTGTTTATCGCATATGGGGTTTTGCTTACATCATGGCCTATCATTATCACCAACGTAAGTATTGTATTGATAAACGCATACCATCTTTTTTTGAAAAAGGGGTAATTATTTTTTCATTTGCATCAAAAAAATTAAACCATGCTAACTTTCGAAACGCTCTTGACATCGATTGAAGAATCTACTTTTATCATTACCATAAACAGAGAAGAAAAACTCAATGCACTCAATGCGCAAGTGATTGAGGATTTAGATAAAGCAGTGACTTTTTTTATAGCTGAAAAATCACTCTCTGGTTGTATTATCACAGGCAAAGGGACTAAGGCATTTGTAGCTGGAGCGGACATTAGCCAGTTTAAGGGGTTGAGTCAATCTGAGGGCAAGGCACTCGCTCAAAGGGGACATGATGTATTTAATAAAATAGAACAATCACCAAAACCTATCCTAGCGGCAGTCAATGGATTTGCATTGGGTGGAGGATGCGAATTGGCGATGGCGTGTCATATCAGAATAGCCAGTGAAAATGCCAAATTTGGACAACCAGAAGTTAAGCTAGGATTGATACCAGGCTATGGTGGCACACAACGCTTGGTTCAGTTGATAGGCAAAGGAAAAGCCCTAGAATTATTGATGACGGCCGACACTATAGATGCACATCAAGCGTGTCACCTTGGTCTCGCAAATCAAGTAGTACAAACGGTAGAGCTGATGGAAACAAGTAAAGCGGTACTCAAAAAAATAGCACAACAAGCACCCATCGCTATCGCTAAAGTGATTCAGTGCGTACATGCCCATTTCACCGATGGAATAGATGGCTTCAATACAGAAATAGAAATGTTTGGCGAGTGCGTATCTACCGAAGATTTTACGGAAGGGACTACGGCATTTTTAGAAAAGCGAAAAGCGAATTTTACGGGAAAGTAATCGCTGCTTTTACATAAGGCCAAAACACGATTGCGCCTACTATTGCACTACCTAAGGCAGTCACTAAAACACTTGCAGCGGCTATATCTTTTACCTTGCCTATAGCTGGATGCTGTGCAGGATGAAGGGCGTCACATAGTTTTTCGATGGCGGTATTGAGCAGCTCTGCGCTGATCACAATTATATAGCAAAGTACTATTGCGTCCCACTCCATGTTTGTAATACCAAAGTAAAATCCAGCCATAGATACCACAAGCAGTGCTATGCAATGAAATTGCAGGTTTCGTTCTGTACGCAAGGCCGCAAAAAAACCTTTGGTAGCAACATAAAACATGGTCATCATAATAATTTATTTATCGCATTTTCTAATAAATTTGGGTCGCATTTTTCAGTGTTAAATCCCGATGTTTTCATTGCGCTTTCAATAGCCGATGATAAATTCATATGGTTTTGCTTTTCATAAAATGCTATACCCAAATCGTGCAATCGTTCAGCTAGATACATTTGTTCTGTTTGACCAGGTGTGGGGATAAGCACCGCATTTTTTTGCATAACAGCCAGATCCATGATCGAGCTATATCCTGACCTACACACTATCACCGAAGCTGCTGCCATAGCTTGATTGAGCTCCATAGTGTTCATAAATTGCGCGATGGTACAGTTGTTTATAGTTTCGTGTTTAGCTGCATTTTGCGAAATTTGCCCGCCTATTATCAAACATTTGAGTGTTGAATGAATGAGTTGTTCTTTTATTTTTTCAAAGAAAAAAGTACGCTGTGGCTCGGGGCCCGAAATGATGGACACTACATCGTAAGTTGTAGGTATATCCATATTCTCCAGCCGAGAGAGTGAGCCTATAAATTCACTATTTTCAAATGAGGTAAAACTGAGTTTTCCTGCAAAAACATGCTCTTTTGTATCCGGAATCCAATGTACATCGAATTTACTCAGATACCTTTGGTGCAAGGCATTTATGGTCGATTCGATAAACTTCATACCCTTGGGCATCAAAAGCTGATGTTGATGACAGATGAAAATGTTTTTTGTGGAAGGATGATAGCATCCATACCGATTATCACTGATAATATGGGTAATTTTTTCTTTTGCTACGATTTTTGCAATAGTATTTTTTTCTTCATTTATGGCCATTACAATATTCGCCATCCCTTTAGCCATACTCCATACAAAACTACTACCATAGCTGATTTTGTAACTCGGTAGCTCCCACTGTGCCAAATTCGGAAATTCACTTTTGAGCAATAACAGCGCATCGCCATCGGAGGCTATTTGTACATCTACGCCTTTTTTGAGCATCATCTTGATGATAGGGATACAGCGTGTTGCATGACCCAATCCCCAATTTAGCGGAGCTATTAATATTTTATTTTTTGATGACAATACTTAACTTCGACAGATATTCGTTTTAAATATAAACATTGCGCCATGTATCTATCTAAAAAAATATTAAAGTACCTTTTTGTTTGTATCATGTCGGTAGCGATGGTATCCAGTTTACAATCATGTAAATCACAAAAATGTGATTGTCCACAGTTTGGTGGCAAAAAACTGCATCATTAACTATTTTGGGTCTTGACAAAAGGCTTTTATGATATTATCTTGAAGTATATGAAACCACTCTCGGACTTAAAAACAGGCGAATATGCCTATATAGTTGACTTGAAGTGCTATTCGGCAGGATTAGAGGTCGTCAATAAAGGTGTGTTTCCGGGCGATGCAATTTACATACTCGAAAACAAACCAGAGGAGCAAGAATTGTGTTTTAGTAGTGGGCAAAAAAAAATCTGTATTAATCGTCAAAAGGCAAAAACAGTGATGACCCATTTAGTGAGTTATACCTTTAATTTAAACTGACGTTTGCTATACCACTTTTTTTATTTACGTTTGCAGACTAAAATTAAAAAAACAACTCATGGGAAGAGGAGATAAAAAAACGGCTAAAGGAAAAAGATTTAAAGGTTCTTTTGGTAATGTACGACCTAGTCGTGTGAAGGTGGACATCACACCTACAGCTGCATCTGCTGAAAAGAAAGTAGCTAAAAAAGCACCTGCAAAAAAGGCCGCTGCTAAGAAAGCACCTGCTAAGGCAAAAGAAGATTAATCCACAATTAACTGTTAAGACTAAAAGCCCCCATTTGTGGGGCTTTTATGTTTTTGTTTATAGTTTTAGGTAATCAATAGCCCATACTATGCCATTAAATCCGCTTTATATTACTGCATTTATTGCCTTCTATTTTGTTGCGCTGCTCACCATATCGTGGATTACGGGCAGAGGAGCAAACGAAGATAGCTACTTTTTAGGCAATAAACAGTCGAGGTGGTATTTGGTGGCCTTCGGCATGATAGGCGATTCACTTTCAGGAGTTACATTTATCTCGGTGCCTGGCATAGTTGCAGCCGATCATTTCAATTACTTACAAGTAGTTCTCGGCTATGTGGTTGGCTATTTTATCATCGGAGGTGTACTATTGCCCATTTTTTATAGTCGAAACCTTACCTCTATATATACCTACTTACGCACTCGTTTTGGGTTTTATGCCGAAAAAACAGGTTCATTCTATTTTATTTTATCTCGATTGTTAGGCGCAGGAGCGAGACTATATTTAGCTATCAATGTATTGCAGATATTCGTTTTCGACCAATGGAAAATCCCTTTTGCCCTTTCCTCTGTCATAGTGATAGTGTTGATTTTGCTTTATACCATACGCGGAGGTATCAAAACATTGGTGTGGACAGACGTGTTTCAATCCTCGTTTTTGTTGATGGCAGTAGTGTTTTCGATAGGTGCTATCATGCATCAGCTCGATATGGGGCCAAGCACGCTGTTTACCACAATAGTGAGTTCAGAAATGGCGCAAGTATTTCATTGGGATTGGTTGCCGAAGAGTTTTTTTCCAAAACAATTTATAGGGGGAGCGCTCATAGCTCTTACTATGACTGGGCTTGACCAAAACATGATGCAAAAAAATCTGAGCTGTAGATCGCTCAAAGAGGCGCAAACGAACATCTACACCTTTAGTTTTATCCAATTGGCCGTCAATGTATTTTTCTTATCGCTAGGAGTATTGCTCTACCACTTTGCCATGGTGAAAGGGGTGGTACTGCCTTCTAAATCTGATCAAGTATTTCCATTTTTAGCACTCAATCATTTAGGTTCGTTTGCGGCTATTGTATTTATAGTAGGGCTTACTGCTGCTACCTTCAATAGTGCCGACTCGGTGCTTACCACACTTACCACTTCGTTTTATTTCGACTTTTTAGATCAAAAAAATCAAGATAAAGCGACCAGAATGATGGTGCACATGGGATTTGCAGTGCTTTTATTAGCGGTAATTTTAGGCTTTAAATGGCTCAATAGCGCAGCGGTAATAGATAGCGTGCTATTTATCGCCAACATCACCTATGGGCCGCTCCTTGGCTTATTTATGTTTGGTATTATGACTAAGCGCAGAGTTATAGATACCTTGATACCTCTTGTTTGTGTAGTAGTGCCTTTGTTTTGTTATTGGATTAGTATGCTTACAAAGTCAAATCCAGCCGGATATCAGATCGGCAATGAGCTGTTACTTATCAATGGCGGCCTGACATTCCTAGGGTTATACCTCTTTAGTAAGAAAAACAAAATCGAAATCAGCTAGCCTTAATATAGACTCAATCTTAATTTTACTTAAACAGTCGTTTGCTTAACTGATAATTGTTAATTTTAAACATCATTTTTAAACCTAAATTTTAACTATCATGGCACATACACTTCCCAATCTCCCTTATGCGTTTGACGCACTGGTACCGTACATAGATGCTAAAACGATGGAAATCCATCATGGTAAACACCACCAAGCTTATGTAAACAATCTCAATGCGGCTATTGCCGGCACAGATGCTGAAAATCTCTCTCTTGAAGATTTGATGAAATCAATTTCAAAACAATCTGCTGCGGTGAGAAACAATGGTGGCGGGCATTACAACCACAGTCTATTCTGGACTATCATGGCGCCAAATGCTGGTGGAACTCCTGATGGAGCATTAGCAGCGGCTATTGAAAAAGATTTAGGTGGCTTTGAGAAATTTAAAGAAGATTTTTCAAAAGCTGCGGCTACTCGTTTTGGCTCAGGCTGGGCATGGCTATGTGTGAAAGCGGATAAATCACTTTGTGTTTGCTCATCACCAAACCAAGATAATCCATTAATGGATATTTCGGAATGTCCAGGTACACCCATTTTAGGACTCGATGTGTGGGAACACGCTTATTACCTAAACTATCAGAACCGAAGACCAGACTATATCGCAGCGTTTTTCAATGTAGTCAACTGGGCGGAAGTGGCTAAGCGATATGCTGCAGCTATTGGATAAACTAAATTTTCAACTACTTAAAGGCCACTCTCTACAGAGTGGCTTTTTTTCGTAAAAAAATGTACCTTTCAACATGAATTTTTCTAAGCATTATTTCTTTTTTGCAATAGCTATGTTGACCATTGGCTTGCCTAGTTGTAGTTACTTTAAAAACCAACAAGGTAGCAATGGACAGCGCGTGTTGGCAAAGGTCAATGACGAGTATTTGTATTTAGCCGATTTAGAAGATTTGGTGGCTGGCCAATCGGAATCAGATTCGCTGAAAATAGTAAGCGCCTATACAGAGTCTTGGGTCAAAAAAAAATTGCTACTCGAAAAAGCAAAGGATTATGTAGCAGCTGATGATGCAGGTATAGAAAAAAAAGTAGAGGCATACAGAGAATCGCTACTGCTGTATGAGTATGAAAAAGAGTTGATAAGACAAAAATTAGACAATGCTATCAAGGAGGAAGATATACTTGCCTACTATGAAAAAAACAAGTCAAATTTCTTGCTTGAAAATGATGCCTATTTGATAAACTATATCGTATTGGATGATGATGCGGAAGATTTAGAAAAAATGAAGCCGCTGTTCAATAAAGCCAAAACGGAAGAAGATGAAAGGGCAGTAGCTGGATATTGTAAATCTTTTGCTAGAACCTACGATGTAGCAGCTGGTGTATGGCGTAGTCTAGAAGCGATCAAAGGTGAGTTTGGTCTGGATGAAAAAACGGCTTTGTCTGTTTCAAACAACTACAAAGAAATCGTGCAGGGCAACACGCTCTATTTTTTGAAAGTAAAAGAAGTTCGGGTAAAGGGTGAGCCTACACCACTTGATTTTGTGCGAAATCAAATCAAGGAAATGCTTACGAATAAAAAGAAAGTGACCTTAATGGAGTCTATATACAACAAAGTGCTCGAAGATGGTTTAGCTAAAAAGAAGGTTGAAATTTTTGTGAAATGAGAACCAAACTGCTTGCAATTTCTCTTTTGCTAAGTTTGGCAGCCGCAGCCCAAACAGAGCAAAAAGCGATGATGGCAGGTGGCAATTTTGATATAGGCTACAGTTTTCAAGATTCCATAAAAATTTTCACCATAAATGTACAGCCCCGCTGGGGGATTTTTGTTTATAAAAATTTGCTTCTTGGCGCATCTATAGGTATAGGTATCACCTCAGACAATAAAGGAAAAAACAAAGGAAATCGATTTTTTCTCAATACCGTTTTTACCCCTTATGTACGGTATTATTTTTTAAAAGAAAAGATGCGGCCGTTCATCTATGTGTTTGGTGGATATATGGGTACTACTGCCCTTATCAAAGCTCGCAGTAGCAATCTAGATGGCGCTACTTATGGTGGAGGCTTGGGGTTCGATTATTTCGTAAATAAAAATATAGCTATAGAAGCCACATTGGGATACGTAGGAGCTAAATTTTCAGAGCGATCGCTCAATTCTCGCATAGGGTTTGGGGTAGGGTTTCAATACTTTTTTATGCCAAAAATATTCAATAATGAAGCCTTAGTAAAGTAGCTCAACTTGGGTTATACCCAAATTACGCATCAAACAAGCTAATACTAATGAGCTGCTCATATCTACGCAGTTGAAAACTCATTTCAGTTGATAAAAAAAATCATTTTGTTTTCTACTGCCTGATTTGGGTTTAAAGAAAAATCTGTTACTTTCAAAAAAAATTAAGTTTGAACCAGGAATTGATACAGTTGCTCCAGCAAGATTTTACCATTTGCAAAAACTATTTGCGGAAGGTGGGTCTCACAATTATGGGAGAGGGTATATCTAAGTTTCCCATTTTTGCAGCAGTGACAGAAGCGATAGATTTGGATATTGGTGTGCCCATTATTCGACACGAAGAACTAGGCACTCATTATACGTTTAATGCATCACATCTCGAAGATTTTGTAAATAAGCAAATCGTAGATGAGCAGAAAACAAGTGTGTTTATCGACAATTTCAAAGACCCGTCAAAGTATTGCTGTATTTTTTTGTCAGACCCTAGTGATTCGAGTTTTATTTTTATACCCTACGATGCTGAAACTGTTTGGGAGCCTAAGAATCGAGAAGAACTCAACTAATTGAGCAAGTCAGGTAACTCGAGTTTAAAAGTGGGTACTTTTACCTCAAAAATCTCTTTTGTACTTTTGTTTTCAAAAAAGTAAACACCGCTCATGTTTCCGAGTGGAGTCTCAATAGCAGCACCAGATTGATAGATGTGCTCATCGCCCGCATAGAGTATTGGCTGCCTGCCCACTACACCATCACCCTCTACGATTTCTACTTCGCCTAGTGCATTTAGGATCGTCCATCTTCGTCTGAGCAACTGTACTGTATATGGATTGTGGTTTTGGATGTGAATATGATAACTAAACACATACAGATGCTCATCTAGTCTAGAGTGTGCCGCTTGATAGGCTACACTTACCGTCACTTTTACGCCCGAGGTGATTTCAGACACTACCATGCTAATGTGAATGTGAATTTACAGCGATGGGTTTGAGAAAACTGTGAATACAATTTTTGACATTCATGTAAGCTATATCAAAGTCAGCGTTGACCACTACCTTATCAAATTTCGACTCATAGGTCATCTCTTCTTCGGAGCGTTTAATACGCTTTTTGAGTGTATCTTTGCTTTCTGTATTGCGTGCGGTGAGACGATTTCGGAGGGTTTCTATACTTGGTGGTTTGATAAAAATAGTAAGACAATCATCGCCATAAAGTTGCTTTAGATTTACGGCACCTTTCACATCAATATCAAAAATGGCTACTTTGCGAGATGCCCAGAGGCGCTCAATTTCACTCTTCAATGTACCATAGTATTTACCTGCATATACTTCTTCATGTTCAGCAAATTCTTGTGCATCCACTTTTGCTTGAAAATCGCTGACACTTATAAAATAATAATCTTTTCCATCGATCTCATTAGCTCGCTTATCACGTGTAGTACACGATACCGAAAATCCGATATACTCTAGTTGTGTCAATAGCTTACGTACAATAGTCGTTTTGCCAGCACCTGATGGGGCGGTGATTACAATTATTTTTTTGCCATAGATTTTGAGAGGAGGAAACGTTGCCATGTTTAAAAATGATATTTTGTATTTGATGTCTAAGTTGAGAGAAAAAAAGTAGAAACCAAAATTATTTTTTTGTTTCGATAGGTGGAGGTAAGATTTTGTATGAATTGCAAACGGTATCAAAGATAGGCTGGTATCTGTCAAACTCCTCTATTTTGGCGCTACCTGTAACGATGATTACATGGCCACCTACCTTGTAGAAATAGGAAAGAAACTTGAGTGGCAGGTCGCCTTTTGCATTGTCGTAGATGATCCAAGCTGGACGAAGTGGATTGTCGTCTGCTATGCCTCTCGAATGTAGTTTAAAATTGGCTAAACGACTCTGCAATCTACTCACCAACGCATCTACATATTGACTTAATAAATACCCTCTCGAAATTTCTACTACTGCATTTACATTTTCTCTAAAGAAGTCATTTTCATTGTCGCGGGGTGCTTCAAAAATAAACGGCACTATCTCGTTGATATCTTTGCTTTCTTCCCAAGTAGTAGGACACAAAATAGTGAAATTGAAATCTGTAGAAGTAAAGGTACGGTACTCGATTTTATCATCATTTTGAGCAAGTAAATTCAATCCTATGCACACCATCAAAATACTAAACAAGCATCGCATCACTATAAAATATTACTCGTCTGCTCTTTTATTTTTTCCAGTTCGTCTTTCATCTCTACCACCAATTTTTGGAGTGGAAAGTCATTGGCTTTAGAGCCGATGGTATTTATCTCTCTGCCCATTTCTTGCGCTATAAAATTGAGCTTTCGACCTACTTGACTGTCTTCGCTTATGAGTACTTGAGCTAAGTGGTCGCAATGTGCCGTGAGACGAGAAATCTCTTCGTTTATATCCATTTTTTCAAGGTAAAAAATCACTTCTTGTTCTAATCTACTGGCATCTATTTTCTCCAAATTGATAAAGCCCTCTATTCGTTCGTGCATCTTAGTTCTGACCTCACTCAGTCGCCCTTTATCACGCGCTATTACTTGGGCTAGTTTGGCTTCGATATTTTGCAGTCTGAGATTTACATCTTTCCAAATAGTCTCCCCCTCTTGCGCTCTAAACGACATCAATTTGTCGATAGCTTCGCTTAATATTCCATCGCATTTCTCGATAGCCGCTTCATCGAGTTCGCTTTCTTCCTCACTGAGGGTAGGCAGTAGCGGTATCAATGACCCAAATAGTGCTGTCTTATCTGCATTCAATTTATCTGCGGTAGCGGATAGTTTGGTGAAGAGGGCTTCGATTTTTGTCAAATCAATGACAGATGAGTTTTGGGGTGCTTTATAAGAAAGGGTTATATCTATTTTTCCGCGCTGTAGTCGTTCGGCTATCACATTTCTCCAACTTGCTTCTAGTGTTCTATACTTTGACGGAATTTTAAGAGCGAGGTCTAAGCCCTTGGCACTGTTGAGCGAGCGTATTTCGATTACTATAGCGTTAGTATCTATTTGTCCTTCGGCTTTACCGAAGCCTGTCATTGATTGTATCATAGAGTAAAGATAAAAAATAAAGCGGGCTTTATATCTCTTCAATAATAGATTCGGGCAGTTGTTTTTTCTCGAAAAAATAACTGCCAAAAGCCACTAGAAACACCCCAGAGAATATACAAGCTGCTGCTACTATTTTCATCATGTCGAAAGTGTCGTATTTGAAAAATGCCGACAGTATGGCCGCAAAAATAGGCTGCAAATAAATATAGGCTCCCACTACCGAACTATCTACTTCGCGTAGTGCCAAGATATTGAAAAGATAAGCGCAAAACGTAACACAAATCACCACAAAGGCTAAGGCAATCCAAATGGATGGTGTGAATGTTTGCCATTGGATAGTTTGAAACTGGCCCCAGCCTAAAAATATAACGGGGGCTAAGCCAAATAGAAACACCCATTTGATGACCGTCATCGGATGATATTTTTTCATCAAGGGGCGCACCATCACTAGATAGACTGCATAAGAAGCGGCATTGAGTAAAATAAAAAAGTCACCTTTCATTGTTTTAGACGAAAAGCCAAAGCCCTTGCCGCTGATAATTAAAAATGCACCCAATGCACCCAATAGTATTCCTGCTGCTTTAAACCATTTCACTTTTTCGTAACCTAAAAAAAACGACACTACCAATACCAAAATGGGCGTCATAATCATGATCAATGCGCCATTGACGGGGGTTGTGAGATTGAGTCCTGCAAAAAACATTTCTTGATTGATGACTACCCCAAACATAGCGCAACCAAACAATAGCGGTATATCTCGCTTGTGTATCTTTTCATTTACCCAAAAAAAATCTACTAAAAAAAACAAGGCTACCGTAACCGATACCCGTATCAAGATAAACGCCTGCGGTTGTAAAAAATCAGGCATTAAGGATTTAGAAACCACAAAATTTACTCCATAAAAAAGATTGACGAGCAGTAAAAGGAAATGGGCTATAAGCTTACGCGAAATGTTCATTTCAAACCCTTTCTCCAATCTGTTTTTTCTGCTAACACAGCTTTCAAAGCAGGAATAGATATGCGCTCTTGCTGCATAGTATCTCTATCTCTCAGCGTCACGGTATTGTCCTCTAAGGTCTGATGGTCTATGGTAATACAATAAGGCGTGCCGATGGCATCTTGCCGTCTGTATCGCTTGCCGATAGCATCTTTTTCTTCATAAAAGCAGTTAGTCTCAAATTTCAATTCATCAAAAATTTCTCTCGCTTTTTCGGGTAAGCCATCTTTTTTCATCAGTGGTAAAACTGCGACTTTGATAGGTGCTAAAAAGGCAGGTAAGCGAAGCACTATCCGCTCTGAACCATCTTCTAATTTTTCATTTTCAAGCGCATTACACATCAGTGCCAGAAACGTACGGTTAAGTCCCACAGAAGTTTCGACCACATAGGGTACATATGATTGATTGAGCTCTGGGTCGAAATATTGAAGTTTTTTACCGGATAGATTTTGATGTTGTGTCAAATCATAATCGGTACGGGAGTGAATACCCTCCATTTCTTTAAATCCAAAAGGAAACTCAAACTCAATATCCACGGCTGCATTGGCGTAGTGAGCCGTTTTGAGATGATCTTTAAATTTCAATTTATCGGCACTAAAACCTAAAGAGCGATGCCATTTCATTCGCTCCGTTTTCCAATGTTCGTACCATTCCATTTCGCTACCAGGACGTACAAAAAATTGCATTTCCATCTGCTCAAACTCACGAGTACGGAAAATAAATTGACGAGCTACTATTTCATTTCTAAATGCTTTGCCGATTTGCGCTATACCAAAAGGGATGCGTTGGCGAGAGGTGTTTTGCACATTCAAGAAATTGACAAAAATACCTTGGGCTGTTTCGGGGCGTAGGTAGATAGTATCTGCATCATCGGCTACAGAGCCCATCTGGGTCGAAAACATGAGATTAAATTGGCGCACATCAGTCCAGTTTCTTGAGCCGCTGATGGGGCATACAATTTCAGTATCGATGATGATTTGTTTCAACTCTTCTAAGTTGTTTTCTTCCAACGCTTTTTTGAAACGGGCTTCTAAAGCATTTGCTTTTTCTCTGTTTCGAAGTACATTTGGATTTGTTTTCAAAAACATAGCCTTGTCAAAGTTTTCGCCAAATTTCTTTTCCGCTTTCTCAACTTCTTTGGTGATTTTATCTTCTATTTTAGTGATAGCTTCTTCTATCAACACATCTGCACGGTAGCGTTTTTTAGAGTCTTTGTTGTCAATAAGTGGGTCATTAAACGCATCTACATGTCCGCTTGCTTTCCACGTTTTTGGGTGCATAAAGATGGCTGCATCTATACCCACGATGTTTTCGTTTAGTTGCACCATCGCTTTCCACCAGTAATCTTGAATATTTCGCTTTAATTCTATGCCATATTGACCATAATCATAGACAGCACCTAAGCCGTCATAGATTTCGGATGAAGGAAAAATAAATCCATACTCTTTGCAGTGAGATATGATGTCTTGGAGATTTGTAGTTGAATTGATACTCATAATGGGGCGAATATAGAGTTTATAAACATTTGTTTCACACTTGAAACAAAAGAATTTTCATGTCGTAAACTAGAACAAGTAAGTTTTCTTTAACCTAAATTTTTTATTATGAAAAAGCTATTCTTTACAATCGCTATGTTGGCCATTACAGTTTCTACTTTTGCTCGCCATAAGGATAAAAAAGAGCTACATCGAATAGATGCAGTGGTAGTAAAAGAAAATGGTGATTTTGTATTAAAACCTGACCACTTTAAGGATCATAAGTTAACCACGTTAGATTTGCCTAAAGAGTATATGAAAGACGGCTTGCATGTAACAGTAGAAGGAAAAATGGGTAAATGCAAAATGAAAGTTATTCCATTAAATATTCATTCTATCGCTGTAAAAGGGGAAGATTTTACTACATTTTCATTAAAACATGCAGAATATAATTTTCAGCAATATGCTATAGCAGCTTACGCATTTTAGCCTAAGACTACTCGTATCGCAACGCTTCTACTGGGTCTAGATTGGCCGCTTTCATAGCTGGATAAATACCTGCCAAAAGCCCAATAATAAACGTGAATACGATACCTAGTATCATCCAAAGCCAAGGCATGATGAAGCCTGAAGAAAGTGCAAGCCCCACTAGATTGCCGAGAAGTATGCCGAGTATAATGCCGATGACCCCTCCAATCATGCAGATGGCGACACTTTCCACTAAAAACTGCATTAAAATAGTGTTTTTTCTAGCACCGATGGCTTTGCTGATGCCGATTTCACGAGTTCGTTCGTTTACGCTCACTAACATGATATTCATCAAACCTATGCCTGCGCCTACAAGTGTCAGGAAGCCTATAACCAAGGTGGCGTAACGAACATAGCTCAGCTGATCGATAACCTGCGATGCCAGGCGGTCACTTTTCAATAGGGCAAAGTTGTTTTCAGCGCCTAGAGCTAGTTTCCGAACTGTACGAAAAGTGCCATAACATTCTTCAATAGCTTGATCTATCAGACTCGCATCGGCTATCATTACGTTGATGATGTAGGAGGTGTTTTGATTTCCCAAATTATATTTAGCGGTAAGCACGGGTATCATCACTTGATTATCTGAGCTCACTTGGCTATTGCCTTTAGAGGCCAAAATACCTACGATAGTGTATTTGGTGTTGCCTATGCTGATTTGTCTTTGGAGTACGGAGTCTTTATTGTCAAATAGATTATCGACTAAATCTATGCCGATTAAGGCTACGTTTTGGCCGTTTTGCACTTCGTGGTTAGTAAAGGTTCGACCTCCTGAAATCGAGAATCCCCCTGCTTTCAGGTAGTTTTCATCTATACCAAAAACTTTTACGTTTGGATTGGTCTTTTTATTGTCGTAACGCACTATTGCAGCGGGATCTACTAGCGCAGAAACAGCTATGATAGAAGGGAATTTATACTTCCGTTTAAATTCATTTGCTTCAAAAAGGGTGATATTTTCATTGCCAGCTACGGCTTTTTTGCCAGGGCGTGTGCGTTTTAGCCCGCCATCGTTTTTTATAGAAAAAGTGTTGGCACCCATTTCGCTAAAACTGCTAGTGAGTTTGCGTGTGATACCCTCTGTGGCAGTGATGATAGCGATGAGCGCACTGATGCCTATAGCGATGATAAACAACGTCAATATGGTACGAAGCTTATTTCCTTTGATGGCCCGTGTGGCTAAGCGTATGTTGTCTGTTAATTTCACTTTACAAACTTAGGCTATTCTTTTTTCCTGCTCGAAAAAAATATTCAAAAGTGCTTTTAGCCATTATTTTTCTCAAAAAATTGCCAAAGAGGATCAGCAGGCACGGGTGCTGTGATGGAGATAGCGATTTGTTGGATAGGGTGTACAAACGTCAGTTTGCGAGCATGAAGGCATATAGAGCCATCTTCGTTGCTACGTTTAGCCCCATATTTCAAATCACCCTTGATGATACTGCCCATACCAGCGAGCTGTACGCGTATTTGATGATGTCTGCCTGTAGCTGGATTTACCTCAAGCAAATGGTATCTATCGCCTGTTTGTTTTAGCGTATAGCTAAGCGTAGATTTCAGCCCCCCCTTGCTTTCAGTATTGGAGGCGTAGGATTTGTTTTGTTTTTCATTTTTTTTGAGCCATTGCGTGATAGTGTCTTCTGTTTTTTGAGGTCGTTGCTCTACAATCGCCCAATAGGTTTTTTGTACATCTCGAGTTTTGAAAAGCTCATTCATTCTTGTCAATGCCTTGCTAGTCTTAGCGAGTACGACTATTCCACTCACGGGCCTATCGATTCTGTGTATCAATCCTAAATAGACATCACCAGGTTTGTTATATTTTATTTTGATATAGCTTTTCACTTCATCGAGCAGTGTTTTGTCGCCAGTTTTATCGCCCTGCACCAATAGTCCTGCAGGTTTATTTATGGCTATCAAGTGATTGTCTTCGTATAATATAGATAAACTCAAGAGGAATAGTTTTTGTAAATTTATTAATTTCTATCGCCTTTGGATAATGTATGATAGAAAGCACGTTCTTTTTATCTAGCGATACTAACTTCTTGTATAATTGCGCTATCTGTTGTCAAATGATTGACGAGCATATCTGCAAAGTAGGGAGCGAGAGAGTAGCCCTTTGTGCCTAGCCCATTGAGCGCAAAATGTTTTTTGGAAACATCAATACAACCTACTAGAGGCCTGCGATCGGCAGTAGTAGGGCGTATGCCAGCGAGGGCATCTATGACCTTAAATTCACAGCGCAATGTTTTTTTTAACCCGCTAGTCAAAAAATCTACTTGTACTTTTTCTATTTCATCATTTTCAAAAGCCCATTGATAGGTGGAGCCCACTCTGTAAAGTCCATTTTTTTGAGGGATGATAGTAGCGTGACCATGCACGACAAAATCAACCGTTAAATCAGGCATTTCGCAGACGAGATAGTGACCCTTTACACCTATCACAGGCAGGGCATTTTGATTCATCATACCTGTACAAAAAATGACATTATTGCTTATTTTATTTGTATCAAAATGCGCATCTACCCATTTTTTTTCACTTTTAAAATAACAAAGTAAATTTTCGGAAAGTGTTTCTACGGCTAGTTTATAGCCTCCCTTTATAAAAAAGCTACTAGCTATGGGTTGCAGTAGGGTATATATATTTTTAGGAACTGCTTTAGTGCATATATAGCTTGCAAATGAGTCGCTTTGGGTACGAGCGTGCCAGTCGTTTTCCTGCTCCATTGTTTCTGCTAAACGCATCACCTCTATGGGCGAAAAAAAAGAGATACTGAGTGTTTGTTCTATTTCTTGATACGTTTTTTCAGCAAAAGGAAAGAGTGTGTCTGCTATCCATGTTTTAGCAAATCGTTTGCCTGTGATGGGATTTATAACTCCAGCTGCAATGCTTGACGCACCTTTACTTTCAGTAGGTTGATAGATGGCTTCAAGTCTGTTTTTTTTGTGTAAAAACCAAGCCGTCATTAAACCAGCTATACCACCGCCAACGACTGTATAGGTCTTCATTTTATCTAAAATAAGAGAGATCTTTTTTCTCTTCAGTAGGTTCAGCTGGAGTGGTAGGAGGCTCTATTTTGTCTTGCTGCTCATCGTTGGCTACAGTCTTTATTATTCTACCTCTCAAAAATATAAACCAAGCTACTAGAAACAATAGGAAAATAGGGGTGAAAGGTAAAAGCAGCTTGGAGATATTGTTTAAATCAGTAAATGCCTCTCTGCCATAATACCAAACAAGCCCTAAGGATAACAACAGCCCAAAAAAGAAATAACCAGATAAAAAACGAGATACCCACGCCCAAGGAGAGAGCCCATTTTCGGTTGCCATGCCATGCAGTCGCCATGAAAATATCGCCAACATTATTAAATCTACCATACTGCTAAATTAATAATCTAAAGTTGATTTAATTCGGTTTTTAACTTTTTAGGCATTTTTTTTACTACTTCGTCATACGAATGGTCTATCATCCACTTCAATTCGTTCATCGGAAGCGATGGGTCTTCTACCATCACCGTGTTCCAATGTTTTTTATTCATGTGATAACCTGGCTGCACAGCAGTATATTTTGCTCTATACTCCTCTACTATTTCAGGATTCATTTTTAAGTTGATAGATACCGGTTTTGCATCAATACCTGTGAGAGCAAAAATCTTTTCCATTACTTTAAATACGAGCGTATCACCTCCAAATGGGAACGACTCCGTTACGCCTTTTTTGGCTAAGCAGTATTCCCTTAAAGTTATTATATCTCTCATTTTCTTTCTATTGTATATCCCATAAAATATCTATTAATCAGCGGGAAAGTGCTGAAAGGACAAGGATCTTCGTTCATGCCTTCTTTAGGACTGTTGTAAAAATAGTTTGATAAAGTGGTGTTTTGATAGTTGTGTAGTTTAGTTATTTCGCCAAGTTCATCGTCTTTGCAGCCGGCCAAAAGCATGTGATTGATACTAAAAAGTTTTGCTTTTAGTGCAAGTTTTACCTTTTTGGTACATGGCGAAAAGGGATTAAACAAGTCACTCATGAAGTAGTCCACTCCATCTGCATCCCAGCCATTTGTATATACTCTAAATGATTTGTCGCGGGGCACATAAATCCTAAATTGATTTTCCAGTACCCAATTCTTTTTCGCACTATGCCCCAATCCCCTAGTGAGTATTTTCTTTTTGCCTCCCAAAAAATCATTTAAAAAAATCCAATTGGAACCTACGTTGGTAAATATTCTATTTTCGGTGATATTGCCTAGGTCATTTTGCTTTTTTAGATAAAGCGACTGTAAAAAAATGTCATATTCATCTATAGGATAAGCCACCGTATCTACACCTATACCTTCATCCCAATAAAATAAAAAGGTTTTTGCAAATACATCGACATCATTGCCGTCATCTCTGCGCCAGGGTATAAATATATAAGCGGTATCGTTTTGGTATGTCACCTCTTCTTGTGGGATAAAGGTGTTTCCCTTTCTTTGCAAAACAAGATGTTTGAGTTTAGCTGTTGGTGAGGGTTTGGGTAAAAATGATTTGATTGGAATGAGGTAATCTTTGCTACTCATTTTTACTTTTTGTACAAAATTAGGCACACCCATTCGATTGTTGCGAAGGGCACCACCATCGCCCGATGCAAATACATCTACTCGAGTAGCAAACACATAGCTACTATCTGCAAAAGCTACTTTTTCGGGAAGATTCCTAAGGATACCTAAAAGCCGCGCTGGATGCAATTCTATGTTGGCTGGCGGGTGCCCTCTATCCCACACCAGATGCCCCTCCGCATGTACCCAGTCGCCTATACTTGGCCAGTTCCAAATCACGTCTCTACGTTCGTGTCCCGCGGTGGCAAATCCGCAGCTCGTGCCTACATTATTTAATTTTCGATAAGGGTGTATAAAATTGCCCGCCCCTAAACCTGACTCCCATTCTACATGTATCATTCTACGCAATGCGGTGTCTTGCACACCGCCTTCACCTTTATAAACTAAATAAGGTAGATAATTTGTAAATCGATTATCTTCAGTAGCATCTGGAATGAGATCGAAATCCATATCGTGTGTATAGTGATAAAAGGGCAGATCTTCATGGCTCACATGGGGGCCATGAGCACCCGTTTCCGCATTGTAGCCTACCTTACCTTCAATGACCGCAACATAGTTTTCGCTCACTACTGGTCGCCAAGAAGGAAGTATCACACCTATATCGTACTCTTCTCTCCGCTTCAAAAACTTGAGCGTATCAGTACAACCGGAATAGCCAAGTTCGGATTCTGTGCTTACCGGGTTTCGAGTCAATGGCTGCGAATGCAGCGCATTGATGGATAAAAAAAGAAAAAAAAGTGCATTAAAAAGCGTTTTTAGCATAAAGGTGTTAGTCTTTTCTGCAATTTAATATAAATGTCGAAAATGTGTGGTTTCGAATTCTCCCGCCATGACCTTTGCTATTCTGCACATTAGTCGCAATTGTTTTTTTTGCTCATCGCAAAAAAACAGGATATATCTAGCCAATAACAATTTTGATGAAATCAATTTTGAGCAAAAAAAAGCCGCAACGTAATGATTGCGGCATTTTAAAGAATGAGTTATCTTCTTCTCATAAAAATCATAATGTAATACATCAAGGTAGCGAGCGAGCCTATGGCAGCTACTACATAAGTAGAAGCGGCCGCATTGAGCGCATCTTTAGCTTGGTCATGTTCTTGCGAAGACACGAGCCCACTGCCTTCGAGCCACACTAATGCACGTTTTGATGCATCAAACTCTACGGGTAGCGTTACAAAACTAAATATAGTCGTCATTGCGAATAGCACGATACCAGCTAGTAACAAATATGGAAACACTTGGATCAATAATATACCACCCAAAAGAATCCATTGCATCCAACGCGAAGACACACTCACTATAGGTACAAGTTTTGAACGCATAGTAAGCCATGTATAGGCTTTAGCATGTTGCACCGCGTGACCACATTCGTGTGCTGCCACGGCTGCTGCGGCTACACTTGCACCTCCATATACCTCTGGCGAAAGATTTACTGTTTTGTCCATAGGGTTGTAGTGGTCGGTTAGTTTTCCTTCTACAGATACTACCTTCACATCATAAATACCATTGTCGTTGAGCATTTTTTGTGCCACTTCGGCACCTATCATATTTCCTCTAAAAGGAATCTGCGAATATTTTTCAAATTTGTTTTTAAGTCTCCATTGGACTAACCAGCTTACGCCCATAATCAAGAGCGACAAAATCATAATTGACATAGTTCTATTTTTATTGTTTGACATAAATATAACAAATGGCGTGCTGAATTAAAAGTACTGCAATTTTGTCAGTTATGTTTTATGATTGATTAGCAAATTGCATGCTTTTTTTATACTGAGCAGCTCAAAGATACTTTCATAAAACGCAATTATTTCAAAGTCAATAAATCATTAACCTAATAGCCTAAAATCTTTATTTAGCAGAAGTTTGTAACCATGCTAAAGCAGTTTACGAACAATTCGGGAATTGAAAAACAAAACTCCTACGAGAGCTAAAGTTGAATATACCGCTTGGCAAATTTCTAGCTAATCCTTATTCATCCTCCACCACATTAAAGGAAGTAGCAACACTACTAGCGAACATATAATAATAGACTGCGAATCGTTTGAATTTAACAAGCACCCTATGTGATAATACACCGGATAAACGGCACCAACAAACAAAAGCGTTTTGCTGCTTTTAAAATTGAAAATTAGTGCCCAAAGACATACCGAATAACTCACAATATGGAATAGATGTGACCAGGCTGGCTCCGCAGTATAAGGCTTTATCAACCCTACTATATGCACTACTACACATATTGCTAAAAATAAGCTAAAAACGATTTTCTCTGTTTTAGTCATCATCAAAGCTACCGAATATTTCACTATTTTCACGCTTCACAACCATTCACATGAATAGAATTTGCAGTTTATTTAATATACAATACCCCATCATACAAGCAGGAATGATATGGTGTAGCGGTTGGGAGCTCGCCTCGTCAGTGAGCAATGCAGGAGGACTAGGCATCATCGGAGCAGGCTCTATGTATCCCGATATTTTGAGAGAAAATATTCAAAAATGCAAAGCGGCTACTAGCAAACCCTTCGGAGTAAATTTACCACTATTATATCCAGCACTAGAGGAGCATCTACAAATCATCATCGAAGAAAAAGTGCCTATCGTATTTACCTCCGCTGGTTCACCAAAAAAATTCACCCCATTGCTTAAAAGCCATGGTATCACTGTCGTACACGTGGTCGCGTCATCAATATTGGCTGTCAAATGCCAAGATGCAGGAGTAGATGCCATAGTAGCAGAAGGCTTCGAAGCTGGTGGGCATAATGGTAGAGAAGAGACGACTACACTTTGCCTCATACCAGCTGTTCGAAAAGTAGTTAGCATTCCACTCATTGCGGCTGGGGGAATAGCTACTGGCGCTGCGATGTTTGCGACAATGTCGCTAGGTGCTGAGGGTGTACAAATAGGTACTCGCTTTGTGTGCACAAATGAGTCTTCTGCTCATCCAAATTTCAAGCAAAAAGTAGTCTCGTTAAACGAGGGCGACACCAAACTTTCTATGAAAAAAGTAGTCCCCGTACGCTTAATAAAAAACAATTTTTATGAGGCTATCAACACAGCCGAAGAGCGTGGCGCAGAGGTAGATGAGCTAGTCCAAATTCTCGGCAGAGCAAGGGCAAAAAAGGGCATGTATGAAGGCGATATGGAAGAAGGTGAACTAGAGATAGGACAAGTATCAGCCTTGATCAGAGAAATAAAACCTGCTGCCGAAGTAGTAGCCGAAATATGGGACGAATTTTTAGCAACACAAAAAACAATGGCCGGATTTAAACTGAAATAAAACATGAAAAACACCAGCTATCCAAAGCAAAAAATAAAAATACTTTTACTCGAAAATATCAGTCCTAAAGCGGTGCAAGCTTTTGAAAATGCTGGTTACGCCACCGTAAAACAAATAGCGGGTGCCCTAAGCGAAAAAGAATTGATAAAAGCGGTCAAAGATGTGCATATCATTGGTATTCGTTCTAAAACGCAACTCACTGCTACCGTACTTGCCAATGCCCCAAAACTCCTATCTGTGGGCTGCTTTTGCATTGGCACTAATCAAGTAGATATGAAAGCCGCTAAAGAAAATGGGGTGGCGGTGTTCAATGCCCCTTATTCAAATACTCGCTCTGTAGCCGAATTAGTAATGGGCTTGATGATAATGCTAATCCGAAAAGTAACCGACAAAAACACAGCTGCACACCAAGGCAAATGGATGAAAGATGCAAAAGGTAGTTTTGAGTTGCGAGGAAAAACGATTGGCATCATTGGCTACGGCAACATTGGCTCACAAATATCTGTACTTTCAGAAGCATTCGGTATGAAAGTGTTGTTTTATGACACCGAACGAAAACTCCCTGTAGGCAATGCACAATCAGTAACTAAACTAGTTGATGTATTGAAACAAGCTGACATAGTCACACTCCATGTGCCTAGCGATAAAACAACTCGCAATTTGATGAACGCAACCACTTTTGCGCAAATGAAAAAAGGCGCTATTTTTATTAACTATAGTCGTGGCGATGTAGTGGATCTCGCTGCACTCAAAAAGCAAATCGAAAAAGGGGTTATCGCTGGCGCTGCCATTGATGTCTTTCCTGATGAACCTGAAAAAAATGGAGATCCATTTTCAACACCTTTGCAAGGCTTGCCGAATGTCATTCTGACACCCCATATAGGTGGATCTACCGAAGAAGCACAAATAAATATAGGTGAAGATGTAGCAGACAAACTCCTCTCCTACCTCGAAACTGGCTCTAGCTATGGCTCTCACTCTATACCAGCCATCAATCCTGGCATACTAGAAGGAGCGCATCGTATCTTACACATTCACCAAAATATACCTGGCGTACTAGGCGAAATAAACACTAAACTTTCATCTAAAAATATCAATATTTTAGGGCAAAGTCTCAAGACAAACGAAGCTATCGGATATGTGGTTTTAGATATAGATTCAAAACTATCTAAGGCCGCATTAGAGTTACTAAAGCAGGTGAAAGGCACAATCAAGACAAGAATTTTATATTAACTGAATTGGGGAAAAGTATATGGATACCAACACTACACGCGTAAAGTCAATAACTGACAAATTACTCGACAAATCGTCTAACAAACAGTTTGTCTATAGAAACACGAAAACTGTTTTTGCATTGTTTAAAAAACAAATACAAGAGATAGTCGCTGAGATTTGTCCTATTCTAAAGGAAAAAGACGCCTCAGTATGTATTGAATACAAAGAAAACAATGAGTTTGAAGTACAACTTTCTTTTTCTGGTGATGTGCTCCTATTTAATATGCACACCAATGTTTTTACTTTCGAGGAAAGCCATTTTATACATTCTCTCGATTATGTAAAGCAAGATCCTAACAAAGCATTTTGTGGGGTCATAGAAGTATATAATTTTCTTAATGACTCCTTGAAATATCAGCGTATGAGCGATACAGGCTACCTTGTCTGTAGGATTTTTATCAATAAAGAAAACAAGATTATAATTGAAGGTGAACGACCTATCATAGAGCTAAATCAAGGATTTGACAAAACCACTATTTGTGATGATACGGTGAGAGCAATTATCGAACAGTCGATGATTTATGCACTTGATTTTGACCTATGGGCTCCTCCTATTCAAAACATTAAGGAAATAACCGTACAACAAAAGATAACTAGCGCTGGACTTTCGCTGCATCAAACATCCAAAAGATTAGGATTCAAATTCCAACGAGAGTTGTAAAAAAAATCAACGCCCCTGCAAGATCCACCAGCGTATTTCATCTAACAAAAACTTCACTTTTCGCATCATCCCCATCATTTCCATCTCAAGCATCAAAGCAGTGCGATAGCAAGGGTTTAGTCCCCATTTCAGCATTCTATTCCAAAATGACAACTCAGTATAAGGAAATTTTTCTCCTGCCAAATGTGGCTTTATTACAGGCAAAATATGCTTCTCAAACGAATTTCGATTATGCCAATAAAAAGCCAGATTAACTGGCGGCATCACTTCCATGCCAATATGAAAAGTAAGATGTGCTTTATCGTAGAGCTTGAGATTTTGTGAAAAGGCAACCAAGTTATGCAAAAGCGAAACCTCCAAAAATGGCACACCCACACATATTTTATCTAGCACCAATCGTGCCACTACCTCACGGTGCATCACGAACATATCGTAGCCAGGATGAGGCCTTCCAAGGTCTGCATAAATTTCAGGTAACTGCTCTACCGTTTTATATTGAAGCCCAATTCTTCTTCGGGTTATAAGCATAGAATCGTAGCCATGAATGTTCAATTCAGCCGCCACAAAATCATAAAAATGGGGCATCAAGCCGATGTCCATATTTGAAAAAAGGATATAGTCGTATGTGCTATTTTCAAGTGCCTTTTGCAAAATATCGGCTATCAAGGGGTACTTGGTAGGTTTATTAAACTGTCCAACATCTTGCACAGACCGGGTCAAATTAGACGTGATATTAAATCCCTCTGGAATACAACTTTTATCTTCTTCATATTGTGTAGTGAGTAGCTGCACCTTAGCTTTGGTGCTATACCTAACTGCATTTAATATACTCGCAAAGGTGATTTTTTGTACTTCAAAAAGCGGATGATGCGCATCCACCCCCACTGGGTTGATGATATGTGTAAAGCCTATTGCATCCATTTCAAAATTGTATATTCGCCTAAAATTAAAATAACTTATGACGAATCCGATATATGACACCGCTTTACTCGATATAAATGGTCAACCCTTTGACCTTACACAGTTCAAAGGCAAAAAAATCTTATTGGTAAATACGGCCTCTGCTTGTGGACTCACACCACAATACGCCCAACTTCAGGAATTACACCTAGCACATGGCGACAAGCTAGCTGTGGTGGGACTTCCGTGCAATGATTTTGCGGGTCAAGAGCCTGGTACAGCAGAGGAGATTGTCACTTTTTGCGAAACACATTTTAGTGTTACATTTCCGCTTACTCAAAAAGTATTTATTAAGGGTGAGAACATATCTCCCATTTATCAATATCTGACGAAACTGTCGCAAAATGGCAAACAAGACAGCGAAGTAAGTTGGAATTTTCAAAAATACTTGATTGATGAAAATGGACTTTTAGAAGCTGTTTTTGCGCCTACGATCGAAGTTATTTCCGAAGAATTTCTCAAACATATTGCATGAAGTTTGAAACGGTAGTAGGGCAGCAGTTACTAAAGCAAAAACTCATTCCCATGATAGTGAATGAGCGGCTACCCCATGCCATTCTTTTAGCTGGACATGAGGGTGTAGGTACTCTACCTATTGCACTTGCCATAGCCCAGATGGCTTGTTGTGAGCGAGTCCGTCCCAAAAAAGTAGATGATGGCGGTCTATTTGGTGCGCCACAGCCTACTCTACCAAATGCAGCGGCTACAGATAGTTGCGGAGAGTGCCCATCATGTCAAAAAGCACAAAAACACATTCATCCTGATATACATTTCACTTATCCCGTTTATACACAAAAAAGTGGTGCAAAAGCACTCAGCTCAGACTTCATTCACGAATGGCGAACTGCCATCAATTCCAACCCTTACCTAAATCTAAACGATTGGTTGCAACATATAGATGCAGAAAATAAGCAGGGAAATATTTCATCAGCTGAGTGTAGAGGAATCATTCAATCAGTAAGCTTAAAAAGTTTTGAATCTGAATACAAAGTCTATATTATTTGGAAAGCAGAACAACTCCGAGAAACGGGTAATATACTACTCAAAGTCATCGAAGAGCCACCACCAAATACGCTATTTATTTTTGTTGTAGATCAAATCGAGCAGGTAATAGGAACTATACTGTCGCGTACGCAAATTTTTAAACTTCCTCCTATTTTGCCAGAAGAAATGGCCGATTTTTTGGTACAACATGAAAATATCGAACCAGAGCATGCGCTAAAGATAGCCAAGATATCGGATGGCAATGTCAACCTTGCGCTACAGCTAAGTCAGCTAGCTACTAATCAGTACGAAGCTACTCTACAACGTTGGTTTTCGACCGCAGTTCGTCTATTTGGCTCAACTGCATCAGAAGCCTCCATCACACTCCAAGATTTGGCCGATGAGTTTCAAAAATTAGGCCGCGAAAACCAGAAAGCTTTTTTGCAATACTGCGTCTGGACACTTCGCGAAATCAACATTTTATCAAAGGGACTAAACTCAGAAAAACTATCCACCTCCGAGTTGGTATATGCTCGAAAAGTGGCTACGCTCATCAACCCCGATGCAGCCCAAAAACTCTTGACATTGTTTGAAAACTTAATGTATCACATAGAGCGAAATGTGAACCCAAAAATAAATCTTTACGCTGTTTCGTTCAGTATGGGTAGGATTTTTACCAAAAAATAATCCCGTTTTTTCTTTATTTTCGCTAGTTGAAGGCAAGACCTTGGCTTCATATTGGTAATAATATTCAGCAATCTTTATGATTGCAGGCAGATAAATGATATAAAATGGGATGTGGATCATGTGGTACTAAAGACGGTAAAGTAAGTGGATGTGGGAGTGGCGGAAGCTGTTCCTCGGGCGGATGTAATCGAAATAATGTATTTGATTGGTTTTCATTTATGCCTCACTCTCCTTTCGAAAACTTCAACATAGTCGAAGTTTCTTTCAAAAATGGAGCTAGAAAAGGCTTTTATAGAAACACACAAAACCTCGAACTTTTCAAAGGACAACTAGTCGTAGTAGAAGCTGCTCAAGGCTATGATGTAGGTGAGGTGAATCTCCAAGGCGAACTCGTGCAAGCGCAAATGAAAAAACGACACGTATCTGAGCGAGACGATACGATTAGAGCTATCATGCGCCATGCTGACGAACAAGACATTAATCTATTTTTAGACGGAAGAAACAAAGAACGAGAAACTATGGTGAGAGCCAGAGCCATAGCACGTTCGATGGATTTAGAGATGAAAGTAGGCGATATTGAATATCAAGGTGATGGCAAAAAATTGACAGTTTATTACATAGCAGATGGCAGAGTCGATTTTAGAGAGCTTGTACGTGTATATGTACGAGAATTTAAGGCCAAGATCGAAATGCGACAGATAGGTGCTCGACAAGAAGCTGGTCGTATAGGTGGTGTGGGTAGCTGTGGACGAGAACTATGCTGCTCTACATGGTTACAAGATTTTAAGTCGGTGACTACACAAACTGTGCGCTATCAAAATCTATCTATCAATACCGAAAAAATGAGTGGCCAGTGCGGTAGATTGAAATGCTGTCTAAATTTCGAACTAGATACTTACAACGATGCTCTCAAAAAGTTTCCAAAAAATGCAGACCAAATCGATACAGGCGAGGGACGTGCTTTTTTGCGAAAAACCGAAATACTCAAAAAACTGATGTGGTATAGTATCGAAAATAATCCTGGAGTATATTTCAAACTAGATATAGAAACAGTACAACAACTCATGTTTATGAATAAACAGGGGCAAAAACCTGCTAATCTAGTGAGTTTTGTGGTAGCTGAAGAAGAGAAAATAGATGAATCAAAACATGAAGATTTAGTGGGTCATGTGAGCTTAACTTCGCTTGAAGATAAAAGCCGCAGAAACCGAAACCAAACCAAGAACCGAAAGCCAAACAGCGGGTCTAATAACTCCACTAAAAACAAAGGTCCTCGACCACAAGGACAACAAAATCAGGCGCAACAAAAAGACCAAAACAAAGAACAGACTCAACAAAACAATACGCAAACAAATTCGCAAAACCAACCTTCCGATAAGCCAAGAAAACCGAAATTTAAGAAGCGAAAACCGAAGGGAGACAATAATCAAAATCCACCGCAATAGCATGATGCCGTTTAGAACCCTTCTTTTCTTTATCCTAATTTTGGTGATAGGAACATTAAATACAGCTTGTGATCCTAGCAGAGTTTTTGACGAAAATAAATATATCAAAGCCGATGGCTGGGACTATGCCGATGCAAAAACTTTTGAAGTACAAATTACAGATACCACCCTACATTACAACGTAGCCATTAATGTGCGACATTCTTTTCAATTTGAATGGCGAAATGTATATGTGACTATAGGCACGTTTTTTCCAGATAGTCAGAAAATCGAAAAGCGAGTAAATCTTCAACTTTCAGAACCAGATGGAGAATGGTTTGGACGATGTATGGGAGATAATTGTTTTATCAGCATCCCGATTCAGCAAAATGCGATTTTCCCTAAAAAGGGAAAATACACCTTCACCATCAAACAAGATATGCGCACCAATCCTTTGCCTAACATCAAATTTGTAGGGTTGAGAGTGGAAAAAGCAATAGCAAAACAAGCTACGACTGGCCAGTGATTTCGGCTAATCCTCCATCGTTTTTCTCACCGCTTTTTGCCATGCGGCATAGCGAGCATTTCGCTCTGCTAACTTCATTTTAGGTTTAAATTTTTGGTCTATCTGCCAGTTTTTTTGAAGTGCGTTGATCTTATAAAACCCTAGTGCTAAACCAGCTAAGTAAGCCGCACCCAAAGCTGTAGTCTCGGTCACCATTGGCCTATCGACCCCTACCCCCAACATATCTGCTTGAAACTGCATCAAGAAATTATTGCCACTTGCTCCGCCATCTACACGCAATGTTTTGAGCGTAAGCCTAGCATCTGCTTCCATAGCATTGAGTACATCGCGAGTTTGATAGGCGAGCGATTCTAGTGTGGCTCGAACTATATGCGCCCTGTTCGTACCTCTCGTCAATCCAAAAATAGCGCCTCTTGCATGCATGTCCCAATAGGGCGCACCCAATCCTGCGAAAGCAGGTACTACAATCACGCCTTCAGTATCAGGTACAGTAGTAGCAATGTATTCTGAGTCAGTTGCGGAATTGATCAGTTGCAATCCATCGCGTAACCATTGTATGGCCGCCCCTGCGATAAAAACACTACCCTCTAGGGCATACGTTACATTACCATCTATACTCCACGCTATGGTAGTCAAAAGCCCATGTTTTGATTTTACCATTTTATCGCCTGTATTCATCAATAAAAAACAACCCGTACCGTAGGTGTTCTTAGCCATACCATCCACAAAGCATCCTTGTCCAAAAAGTGCAGCTTGTTGGTCACCAGCAATACCTGCAATAGGCACTTGCTTTTCAGCAAAAATAGTCGTGGCTGTAAGTCCATAAAACTGACTCGAATTCATTACTTCGGGCATCATCACCCTAGGTATATCAAGTGCTTTAAGGATTTTATCATCCCATTTTTTTGTTTTGATATTAAAAAGTAAAGTTCGAGAGGCATTGCTAAAATCGGTAATGTGCAGTAGCCTTCCAGTAAGCTTATATACTAGCCAGCTATCGACTGTGCCAAAGTATAATTCTCCATTTTCTGCACGCTTGCGAGCACCTCTTACATTATCTAAAATCCATTTTACTTTTGTACCAGAAAAATAAGAATCAATAACCAAACCTGTATTTTCACAAATATACTTTGCCAAAGTTTTGTCTTTATTTATGGCTTCACAAATGGAAGCAGTGCGCCTATCTTGCCACACAATAGCGTTGTGAATCGGTTGCCCTGTTTTCTTGTCCCACACTATGGTTGTTTCTCGCTGATTAGTGATACCAATACCGGCTAGCTGCGATGCATCGATATTAGCCATCTGCAACACCTCTCGAGCAGTATAAATTTGTGTGTTCCAGATTTCCATAGGGTCATGCTCTACCCAACCTGGCTTCGGAAAAATCTGCGTAAATTCTCGTTGCGAAACAGCTACTTGCGTTCCCTCTTTATCAAATAAAATAGCACGAGAACTAGTAGTGCCCTGGTCTAATGAAAGTATGTATTGAGGTGACATTTATATTGAATTTTAATTTAAGCTAAAGTATATATAAGCTAGCTTGAAAAGAAACTTTAAGAAAAGGTATGTTGAAATGTGGCAATATTGACTATTTTTACTTTTAAAGAAGTAATTTCATGTACTTTGAGGGTTATTTAAGGTGTTTTTGCACGGTATTTTAGGTCAAAAAGAGCATAAAACAGGTCAAAGTAACCAAAAAAACAAAATATTATGGCGATAAAAAAGACTAAATCAGTAAAACTGGTAGAGGTAAAATCAGAGGTAGGAGCTGGGACAAGAGGTGCAAGCTTGGGCGTAGATGCTATCAAAATTGCGGCACTCGATTTTCGTTCTCAATTTTTCAAAACAAATAGAACGATGGTAGTGCCAGACGACAACGCAGCACTCTATGGCGAAGTAGGAAGCCGCTACGCAAAACGACTCAAAAGCGTACTCAAAATGTATGAACGAATAGGTGCTGGGGTTAAAGAGGTATTGAAAGATGGCAAATTTCCGATTGTGCTTTCGGGCGACCACTCCAATGCAGGCGGCACGATAGCCGGTATCAAAATGGCCTATCCTGATTCTAACATTGGCGTGATTTGGATAGATGCACACTCCGATATGCACACTCCTTTTACATCTCCATCGGGCAATATGCACGGTATGCCACTAGCCGTATCGCTAGGCGAAGACAATATCGAAAATAAGGTAAATGACCTCGACTACGAAACTATCGACATGTGGGAAATGCTCAAAAATGTAGGCGGCATAAGCCCTAAGATAGAATATCGTGACATTTTGTTTATGACCCTTCGTGATTTTGAAGAGCAAGAGGCCTATCTACTCAAAAAAAACAAGGTCAAAATTTTGACTACCACTGAAATCAGAAAGACGGGCAACACCAAGATATGTAGAGAAGCATTGAAATACCTATCTCATTGCGACAAAATTTATATCTCATTTGATGTTGACTGTATGGATCCTTCGATTTCTAGAGGTACGGGGACTCCTGTAAAAGGAGGTATCAATGAGCGTGAAGCAGCAGATATAATTTTGGATTTAGTGCAAAATGAAAGAGTCTGTTGCCTTGAATTTACAGAGATAAATCCAACACTCGATTCAGAAAATGTAATGGCAGAAACTGTATTTGAAATTTTACAAAAGGTAGTTCGTCAAATCGAGATTATACATTAAGCCCCTGCAGTAGCCAAGGTAAATATTGACACCTTACAAGCTGCATTTTTAAGCGCGTGTACACAGGCTTCGAGTGTAGCCCCTGTGGTCACTACATCATCTATTAGTAAAAGATGTTTGTCTTTGAAAAGAGCAGGGTTTTTGAGCACAAAAATCTCTTCTACATTTTCCCATCGCTCATACTTCCCTTTTTTAGTTTGTGAAATATTTTCAACCCTGCGTTCTAAATTAGTATGATCAATGGGAATATTTGCTTTTTCTTTTACACCCAAAGCGACATGATAAGATTGATTATATCCTCGAAGTTTTTCTTTTTTCCAATGCAATGGCACTGGAACCAAGTAGTCGATTTTGTCAAACAAGGAATTAGTGTCTAAAAGTGCATTACCCAACCTCCGCCCTAGCCGCTCTCCTACCGCAGGTTTATCACGATACTTAAGTAGGTGCATTAGGTCATGTACCTTATTGTGTTTATTGATAAAATACATAGCAGCAGCATGCTCAATTTCGCACCTTCCCCAAAACAATTGTTGTATTGGATTATCCTTTACTGTAAGATAATTTGTAGTGGGCAAACCTTCTAAACAAGCACTACAAAGCGTTTCTTCATTTTCAAAAAGCGATTGCCTACACAACTTACAGTTGTTTGGATACGCTATTGAAAGCAAGTCTTGAAAGCTAGATTTTATGGTAGCAAGTGGAAACAAAATTTATTTATTATAGGTAAACTAAAGCGCAGAAATATTCGATTATGCATTGCATTGCCATTATGTGAATTTAAACTATTTTCTTATTCCTTTAAATCTTATCCAAAAAACTGGCCACAATTAATTTTGCTTTTGCTTTGCCCACTATTTTTTCGATAACTTCAAAAGGCTGCTCTTTCAATTTTTTAATTGATTTAAACTCAATAATTAGCTTTTCCATAGTCTTCTCTCCTATGCCTTCGATTTGAGTCATTGTAGTCTTTGTCATTTCTTTACTACGCTTGTTGCGATGAGCAGTGATGCCAAAGCGGTGCGCTTCATCGCGCAGCCTTTGTATCAATCGCAAACTCTCCGAGTTTTTAGCAATATACAGTGGCAAACTATCTTCTGGAAAATAGATTTCTTCTAATCTCTTTGCGATACCGATAATAGGAACCTTGCCATATATATCAAGCTCTTTAAGGCTTTCAACTGCGCTACTGAGTTGACCTTTTCCGCCATCGACAACAATGAGATTAGGGAGTGGCAAAGCCTCGTCAAGCATCCGTTTATATCGTCTAAAAATCGCTTCTTTCATAGTCGCAAAATCATCTGGCCCTTCCACTGTCTTTACATTAAAAAATCGATAGTCCTTTTTGGATGGTTTTGCATCTTTAAACACAACTATGGCAGATACTGGATTTGTCCCTTGTATATTTGAGTTGTCAAAACACTCAATATGGCGAGGTAGTTCGGTGAGACGTAAGTCCTTTTTTAATGTGGTCAAGATCCTAAAAACCGGATTTTTCTCTTCTGAAGTTTGGTGCTGCTTTAGCTTTTCTTGTTTGGCATAAAGTGCATTTCGCATAGCCAAATCTATGAGTCTTCGTTTGTCGCCTATTTGAGGCACAGAGAGCTTTACATTCTTGAAGAGATTTTCAATATCGAAAGGCAAGAAAATTTCTACTGGTAGTTTTTCGTCATTTAAACTAAAATCAAAAATAGCTTTTTGCAAAAGTTCTTCGCTCGTTTCATCTAAAACTTTTTTGACTTCGATAGCACGCGACTGAACTATTGTTCCATTCACTATTTTGAGCAAAGTGATGAAAGCAAATTGCTCCGTTTCTGCATACCCATAAGCATCCACATGGGTCAGTTTGGGATTTACAATAGCCGATTTATTTTGATAATCAGTAAGTAGATTTATTTTTTCTTTAAACTCATTTGCTCGTTCAAATTCAAGTCTTTCTGCAAACTCATTCATCTTTTTTTTGAGGTAAAAAATCACACCTCCAAAGTTACTTTTTAAGATGTCTTTGATTTGCTCGATCGATTCGTCATAATCTGTCTTTGCTTGAAATCCTTGACATGGTCCAGCGCAGTTTTTTATGTGATACTCAAGACATACTTTAAACTTTCCATCCGCTATATTTTTACCTGTGAGTGCTAAATTGCATGTGCGAAGAGGGAATATATTTTTGAGCAATTCTAAGATTGTGTAAATGTTATTTACGTTCGTAAAAGGGCCCAAATAAGTAGAGCCATCTTTGACCACTTTACGGGTAATGAATACTCTAGGAAAATCCTCATTTTTAATAACGATGTAGGGATATGTTTTATCATCCTTAAGTAAAATATTATAGCGAGGTTGATACTTTTTTATCAAGCTATTTTCTAGTAAAAAAGCATCTTGCTCAGTCTCAACAATCGTAAATTCGATTCGATGGATTTTGCGCACCATAGAGCTGATTCGATAACTCAAATCATTTTTCTGAAAATAAGAGCTAACTCGCTTTTTGAGGTCTTTCGCTTTGCCGATATAGAGTATTTCATCGGTAGCATTAAAATAGCGATATACCCCTGGCAAATGGGGAATGGTATCTCTAAATTGAGCTATGTAATCTTCAGCTTTCATACAGCGTGGCTAAAGTAATAAAGCTAATGGATATTGCATAAAACACAATACCCCTCAAATGAGGGGTATTGTGTTTTATAAAGAAATAATATTAGTTAGCAACTACCAGCTTTTTGCTATACACATTATTGCCAGCTACCAGCACCGCTGAATAGGTAGCCGCAGCTAATTCTGTTGCATTAAAGTCTAGGTCGTTAGTACCCGCTGAAAGATGAAATTCTTTTGCTAGCACTTCTTGCCCCAAAAGGCTATAAAATTTGACTTTTACCGTTTGAGATATTGATGTGTTAACGACTAGTTTAGTAGAATTGTTCGTAGGATTTGGGATGAAGTCACTCACAGAAAATTGTTCACCATCAGTCAATCGAGCAGATACGATGTTTGACTCTTCGCTCTTGCCATCGAAGTCAATTTGATTGAGTTGGTAATAATACGTTTTGTTAGCTACCACATCTTTGTCGTCATAGCTATAGTTTTTAGGCTCAGTGGTAGTACCATTCCCATTTACCCATCCTATTGAGGAAAAGCTTTGTCCATCTTCACTTCGCTTGACCTCAAATCCTTTATTGTCGATTTCGAGTGCAGTAATCCAAGACACTTTGATGAATGCGTTTTGAATAGGCTCAGCTTTGAGCGAAACTAACTTTACAGGCAGTTGATTGTTGGTCGTTGTAGAAGCCAGCTGAAAATGTGAAAATCCGGTATAAACTCCTCCTCTCCATCCTGAACCTGAATAACATAGATTCGTGGAATAATCAAGTAAATCGTTGATGCTACTTACCGATGTACCTATGCTAGCTCCCCAATCTTTATTTAAAGAATCATTTGGAGCAATATACGCTGCTGAATATTTTATCAAGCGGCTATTTTGACTACCCATTGCCAAATCGTTTGAGCTCGAATATGCGGTAGCGGTATAGATGTTTGCGGTGTCTCCATCAAAACTCCATAGCCCATGCGAAGCTGGCAGCGCATCAAAAATAACCCATTGCTTTAAGCTCCCACCAGAGCATGCAGAACTAGTAGCATTATTGAAAAAGTAGTTGAATCCTGTATTGTCTGGAGAACCTACACAGCCTACGCATGAACTACCTATGCTACCTGAGTTTCCATTTCTAAAAGTTCCTGTAATTTTATTGGCTCCACTGCTAGGTATCGTAGAAAAATTAAATCGCATACTGTTGTAAGAATTGGCCGAAGTGGCAAGTGGAAAATCATAGTCTTTGCCAACGCTTTTAACTGACCGAGCAAACCCTTTGACCGAAGTAGGTGCATTACCACTCACCAAAATAAATTGATCTGTAACGGCAGTATCACTTCCATTTTCAACAAAAGATTGATAGCCCTTTACTGCATTTTCATGCCCATTGGAAATATACAAGTTGTAGTCCGTAGCACCATCATAAAGTTGAATCACACCACTGCCCGAACGTCCTGAGCCTCTTACATTGTTGCTCGCTGTGCCTGCATATCCGTTTGCTGTATTTGAGCCATCCCACACAAGTGCTCCGCTTACTTCTACATCGGTGAGCAACTTTACTTTAGTACCAGCAGTCTGCTTGTCAATAACGAGGTTATGAAATCTACCATTGGTAGTCCAATCGCCTTTGATTTGCTGTTCATGAGCTGCATTGGCTACCCCAGCTACAACGGCACCGCCTATGAGTCGAACGACACCTTCACCACTGGTCCTTTCAAACGTAGCGCCTGACTCATTATCAATATTGCCTTCGATTTCAATGATACCATTGTTTGTTACTTTTTTTGGAGCAGCGCTGTTTTTGTTTACAAAATCTCCCTGCACATGTATAAGTCCACCTGACTGCACATGCACTTCTGCCCCATTGTTGTAAAACAAATTTGCATAAGTAGTAGGCTGTGCGATAGCACCTACACAAAAGAGTGAAAACACGCCAAAAACATAATTTTTTAAAGTAGAAAACACCATAACGTTAATTATAAACTAAACCTAATCAATTTTCGCACCAAAATAATAAAGGACATTAGAAAATAAATAACACATTGATTATTATCACATAAGATAATCAACATGGAATATCTATCCTAAAACAATGACCTCAATTTAGTACAGGGCTGTATCAAAAAATCGGCACTACTACTCTTCGGTCAGTTTTTCGAGGGTAAAATTATCTACCCGATGGCTTTCATAAAGATTGGAATTTCTTTGAAAATGACTTACAGCACTGTCTGTGATTTTGTTATAAATCCCATCAATGGGAATTTTATATTCATTGTAGTTTAGCAATCGTTGAACAACCCAAATATCTTCTGGGCGAGAACCTACACCTACGTTTTTATCTTTTAATATCACGGCATAGTTTTTAAGTTCTTTTGCCTCGATAAGTACACCAGCTGTTATATTCTGATCTTGCATGATATGGATGTCCTCATTTTTAAACCCTAATCCTTTCAGCAAAACAGACTCCTTGAGCTTTATTTCAGCATTCAAAATAAAATCCAGTAGCATTTTAGCATTGGCTGCTTTTGCAGAGTTAATCTCTTTGGTCGTTCTTACATTTATACCCTCTTTGAGCCATAGCAACTCTGCCAGTTTATTATATTCCTTAACTTCTGCAAAATACTGATATAGAAGACCGCTATCGTGATATGCCATATCTATACTATCGGATTGAAGATACAATACTTCAGCAAGTTTTTGTTCTCGATTATAACCTCTTATCAAGGCATATATCCACCAAGCTAATAGCACCAAAACAAGCAACGCAACTACTTTTTTAATTGTACTAGATTTCTTTGTAGGTTTTATTTCAGACATTTTAGCTCGTTTTGCGTGCAAAAGTAATGCTTTAAATCGATTGTGATGGTTAGATTTTTACCAAAATCAGGCATTAACGATTTTTGAACCTAAAGACTTACGAATTATTAAATTTTCGTTTAGGTTTGGAGAAAATTAAAACATGCACACTTTTCTTGAAGATAAACCCGAAGAAGTAATCGAAAAAGTAGCCAATGGTGCTATGAAATTTGACAATAAATTTTTAGAACAACGTAGAGTTTTTCTATGGGGGCCAGTCACAGACGAGTCTTCCGAAAAAATAGTGAATCGATTGCTATACTTGGAGGCTACAGATCCAGGTAAGGATATTTTCTTTTATATAAATTCACCTGGCGGTGTAGTGACCTCGGGCATGGTAGTATATGACACCATGAAAATGATCAGCTCACCAGTCAACACCATTTGCATGGGACTGGCGGCTTCTATGGGTTCTATACTTTTTAGCGGAGGTGAAAAAGGAAAACGTTTAATATGGCCAAGTGGTAGAGTGATGATACATCAGCCTTCGATTGGGGGTATGTATGGTCAAGCTACCGATATTGAAATCACTGCACGAGAAATTCAAAAGACCAAAGAAATGAGTGCACAACTTTTAGCTGACAATTGTGGCGTAAGTTACGAAAAAGTGATGGCAGATTTCGATCGCGACTTTTGGATGGATGCACAAGCTGCTGTTGAATACGGTATAGCAGATGGCATAGCCGACAAACTAAGCTAGTCTGTCTATTTTCCTTTGCCAGTCACTACTGTTTTTACGGTATAAATCAATATTTTCAAATCCATAATCATCGACATATTTTCGATATAAATAATGTCGTATTTTAATCGCTGCACCATTTCATCGACAGTAGAGGCATAGCCAAACTTCACCATACCGAGCGATGTAATACCAGGCTTAACTTTAAAGATGTGCGTGTAATGTGGCACTCGCATTTCTATCTGTTCTGCAAAAAAAGCTCTCTCTGCACGAGGGCCTACAATACTCATTTCGCCTTTCACAACATTCCAAAACTGAGGCAACTCGTCTATCCGATATTTACGAATCCAAACACCCACTTTCGTGATACGAGGATCATGATCAGCAGTGAGTTTGGGACCTTGCTCCTCAGCATTACTATACATCGTACGGAGTTTGTATATCAAAAATGGCTTTCCATATTGTCCAAGTCGCTCTTGAGAATAAAATGCGGCACCCATTGAGTCATATTTTATTCGAAAAATCGTATATAAAATGATAGGTGATGTAAGTACAAGTGCGGCCAAAGATGCTACAATATCAAAGCTGCGCTTTTGGATACGTTCCCACTCTTCTATGAGAGTAGGAGGAATTTCGATAAATGCTTCACCCATTACATGATTCATACGCACTGTACCAGAGAGTATATCGTACATATCAGGCACTATTTTTATAAAAACATTTTTATCGCCAAGAAGGTGAATAATGCTTGTAAGTGTGCTATGTTGTTCTGTTTCGATAGCTATAATAATCTCTTCAATATCATACTCCTCTATGAGCTTATCTAACTGTTCGATACTACCCAGATAGTTTGTAGGACTTGATGCATAAAGTTCATTATCATTCGCTACTGTACCGATAATATGATAAAAATTAGTAGGCTTAGCGCGTAGTGTGGAAGTGAGCTCGATTGCTTTCACACTAGACCCTACTATAAGTGTATTAAACATCACTATACCCCTTTTCATTAAGGATTTCACACCATTCAAAAAAATCATTCTAAAGCTTAAACTTACGCTCAGTTGTGCGATTAATAACACCCCAAAACTGAAATAGTAGTCTTTGTATCCTTGCACCAAATCGTCAAGCAAAAACAAGAAAAATATGATCACTGAGCCTACTAATGTTATCACTGCTGTTTTAAACGATTCTTGTAATCTTGATTTACGAAACACATCCGTATATGTACCACTTAAATAATATAGTGACAACCATATTTGTGGTATCACGAGCAAGCCAACAAAAAACTTTTTATCTAAAAATGGTGTCCATATACTGGCTGACTCATATTCAATGAAAAACTTTCTAAAATAGTAGAGTAATGTCCAAGCAATCAAAGAAGCCGCTACATCTACTACAGCATAAAGAAAAATATAAGGTAACCTCCGATGCATTGTTTAAAATTGCACCACTTTAATATTGTCGAGATAGGTAGTGGCGGTAGTACCATCTGCCAACTTTGCTATTTTAAAATATAAGCGATAATCGTCTGCTAATATAGTGCCTGCCTCATTACTAAGGTTTATATATATTTTATTCCATTCTTCCTTGGGTGAAATGGTCATTTTATAATAATTTCCTAACAAGCCCGCTTTTGTAGTGATTAAACCCACTTCAAAAAAAGCATCGCTTTTATAATTTACCTCTAAATACACTTCCCTTCCAGCACCAGTTATGGGAAATCCATTTGTATTATATGCTACCACTACGGTATCATTTGGGCCAAGAGTTAGTTTACCAGCTGCACTGCCCTCAAATACATTTGCATCCGTACCTGAGGTGATACGAGTCATATTCGAATACGCATTGCTTGCTTCAAAATCTTCTTTAAATGCGAATTTTGTTCCATCTAAATAGGTAAACACACTGTTGCGGGTATATGTCTTACCTCCCTCTGTACCATTAATGGTAAATTCATCAACATTATAAAATGGATATTCTGCACGTGTACTCGAAATGCCATTATCTCTAATGCCAGCACTCACAATCATACGTACATCACCACTTGCTAAAATGGGGATTTTTGCAGGCAATGGATATACGCCCCTGTTCTCACCATTGGCAGTAACCCACACATCAGTAATTTTATGAGAGGCGCTCCCTTGGTCAAGGGTAGAGGATACTAATACGCTATCAATTTTCAAATAGATAGGTACTCCCCCATTGGGCATTTTCTTACAGTTCTGTAAAAAAAACAATATCGGTAAAGCAAAAAGAAAACTTCTAAATTTCATTGGTGAAAATTAGGAAAATAACGGCAATTTAAAACCGAAATTGTGTTACATCTTCAGAATCTTGAACTCTGTACGTCTATTTAGCGCACGGCCTTCTGGATTATCCGCTCCTTCTGGTGTAGAATTTGGTGCTACAGGCTTGCTTTTACCATATCCCATAGGTATCATTCGTTTCTTTTCTACACCCTTCGAAATGAGATAATCAACACAACTTTGTGCTCTAGCTTGAGAGAGTTTGTTATTGTTGACTACAGAACCAATTGAATCCGTATGCGAGCTAAGTTCGATTACTATACCTGGATTTTCGTCCATGATAAAAAATAGAGAATCCAGTATCAACTTAGATTGAGTAGTAAGCGTAGCTTTGCCAAATTCATAGAGGATATTATCCAACTTATACTCTACATTGAGTTGCATTTTTTTCATCGACATATTTTTCTCTATTGATGTCACATCATTGCCCAAATCTTTCGTAGTTACTCTGGTAGTTCCTGCAAAATAGCCTTCTTTACGAGTCATTAATTTATAGTCTTTACCAGTTGGTAATTGCACCTCGTAGTTAGATTCTCCTGCATTAATTTTCTTCTCAGAAAACAGTCTTTCCTGACCTCCAGGTAAAATTTCATAAACTAACAAGTTAAAGCCTTCTATTGCTTTATCTGGCTTACCATCTTCCGTCACATTTCCATATACCCTATACGAATCCTTGTCTATTTTAAGGTTTTGATTCAATGTGTCTTCATCAGCCAATCCTTTGGTGGTTACCGATTCGAAAGAGGGCAAAAAACCTGGTCGCTCTACTGCTATCTCATAGTCTGCATCTGGATTTAATTTAAAGAAATAATCGCCACCTTTAGATGATGTATCCACAGCTACCAGCTCTTTAGTTCCATCAGCTTTTTTGAGGTAAAGTGAAAATTTAGCTCCTTCCAAATCAGCCTTCTCCAACCCTGCAATTTTAACTGCTCCTTCAACTGCATACTTAAAGTTTTCCCAGCCAAAGATATCATCACTTGCTGTAGATATACCCGCTAGCGGTAAAGAACCTTCTCTATTGGAAGTAAAAAAACCTTCTGTCTGATCTTTTGCTTTTGTAAAAAACAAATCGTCTGCGCCAGAATTGATAGGCTTTCCTAAATTTGAAGGTGCCAACCATTTTTTTCCTTCGTCTGCCGACTGAGCTGCTACATACATGTCAAATCCCCCAAATCCTACATGACCATCTGAGGCAAAGTAGAGCAGCTTAGTACTATCATCATAAAATGGACTTACTTCATCGGCAGCCGTATTAATAGTATTCGGAAGTACTACAGGGGCTTGATACTGCCCTGCTCTATCTCTTCGTGTGTACCAAATATCTAAGCCGCCCGACCCACCTGGTCTATCACTCACAAAATAGACATACTCCACATTTGGATTTTCTGTGGCCCGAACGGTAGGTTGAGTTGAAGTGTATAGCTCTTCAAAATTGATGTTTTTAGGCAGTCTTTCTGGCTCACCAAAAGTACCATTGCGTACCTCCGATACAAAGATATTGCAAAGAGGTCTTTCATCATCTCTTTCTAAACATTTCGTAAAATAAAAACGCGTACCAGATGGATTGAAAGTACCATTAGAGGTATAATAGTTTTCTTCATTGATAGGAAATCCTAGCTTTTGTCCTTTATTCCACTCTCTACCATTCATTGTGGCTTTATATATAGCCGTATATTTCTCGTTTTTGTAATTTTTAAAGGTCATCAACGTATCTGAACCTGTAGAGGTATAATACAATTCACCCGGCTTTGGCGAAAATGGGGCAGTCTCAGAGTAGATATGATTCACTCCTTTAGGCAATGCTTTTATTTTCACTTTTGCTTTAGGTATATTAATCACAGAGTCACACGATAGTTGAGTTTGCTTGACTATGCGATATACCGTAGCCCTTTCTGCTTCATCTGAAGAGTTGTAGTTAGATTTGAAAGAAGATAATGTCGCTTTAGCTTCATCATATTTTCCATTTCTAAATTGAGTGAGTCCGTAGAAAAACTTGCCCATTTTAAAATCGGATTTATCCTCTTGCTCCCATTGTTTTTTATTGTCTTTCTTAGTAGGTGTAAGTGCGTAAAATCGAGCAAACGCTCTTTCTGTTTTAGTGTAATCTTTAGCATAGTAAAGCGACATTGCATACCAATAATTTGCATAGCGTGATGTTGGCTTTTTAGCTAAGTATGCTTGATAATTTTCAGCTGCACTATAAAAAAGAGATTCTGCAAAATAGCGGTCTGCCAATTTGAGACGAGCATTTTTTGAAAGTTGAGATACTTGATGGTTAGTACCTGTAGCCATCACGGATACCCATGTAGCTAACAATATTAAACAAGTAGATAATTTCTTTAGCATATCACAATATTTTTTACCACAGTAGTACGCTATTTAGGTAAAAGGGTAGATAAAATTAAAATCTTCGGCTAGGTAGCGATTTGCTGCCTTTAAAATACTTAATGCTTTCGCCTACGTAAGAAAGTGAAATTTCAAATGCACCTTGATTACGTGTTGTAGCATTTAGTTTGGAAATATTGACATCATACGATGCGCCTAAGCGAATATTTCTAAATTCTACTTGTACCATTGGTATCACTGCATCACCTACTCTATATCTTGCCCCTAAATGAAGACTGTTGTTTTTTCTAAACCCAGTTTGGAAATAGTATCCAAAAAACAAGCCTGGATTAATCTCTCTCGCTGGACCTTGCATCAAAAACACAAACTCTGGTGCAATTGAGAAGTTTTTCTTCTTTCCTATAAAGGCCTCTACATTCACATCGGCCGTCAATCTTCTATATTGATTGCCATGCACTGCAAACGCTTCATTTACTAAATTTTCTTTAGGCTCTAATAAGTGGTATGCTGCAAAACCTAATCCAAAGCGCACTCTATCATTGAAATTTGACTTCCAATACAAACCTGCATTCAAATCTCCATTATAAAATCCACGCACTATGTTTTCTTGCGATGAGCCAAGTGGTGTTTGATTGTGATCTACAAACTGATCGCCAAACAATGGATTATCAATTCGCTTTTGAATAAAGCCTCCTTGCAATCCAATAGATAATCTGTGATTACCATCTTTTCCAAATCCTTGATGATAAGCTAATGAAACTGTAGCGTTAAGATAAGAAAGCCCTGCCTTTCCACTTCTATCATTGAGTACGCCTACACCCACCGCAAATTTTGATTTTCGAAGATAGCCTTCTAAAAATGAAAAATCAACATCGGCTCCTATGGTAGTATAGCCAGATTGCTGTAAGGCTGAAGACCACTGATTTCTATATATCGCAGCCACACGGTAACTACCGTCATAGTTTCCGACTAGTGATGGGTTGAGCTGCGAAGCAAAAGTATAGAATTGAGAAAAGTGGGGATCTTGCGCATTTATGATACCAATCATAGAAGCTGCTGCGGCAAGTAAGGAAAGTTTTTTAGGTATAGCTTTAAACATAAATCTAGGGGTTTAATTATTTAAAGTTATGATTTTTTAAGAATTAAAAAACATATAGCCCTATTTATTTTTAAACAAATACTAACATTTAGTAGTTACTCAACTTTTGCACGCACTTTTTTGTAGTAATACCAAGTCCAAATACAACCTAAAACACCTACCACAAAAAGGGCAATAGAAATCAATTCGGACTGCTTAAACCCTCCAAACGGAGTATAATAAAGATTCCTTGCGCCTAGGTCTCTGATTTTCTCTATTAAAAACCGCTCAATACCAATAAAAATAAAGAAAAGAAAAATCAACATACCTGGCATTGGTGTAAATCGTTTGCGCAGCAAATACAGGATCAAAAAGATAGCCGTACACATCAAAAACTCATAGATAGGAGTAGGATAAACGGCCTCTGCCAACTGCATACAATGCGGCTCCATACAACCAGTGATGGGCACACCCTCATCTATAATATTATGAGGATAGGTATTTGCCCACAAAAACTGAGGTATAAATGATGGCTTAGTATGCGGATTTACAATACCCCAATCTCCATCGCCTGATACTTGACATCCAATACGACCTACTCCATTGGCCAAAATAAAAACGATGGCCAAGCTATCAAACAAGTTTGGTACGTTGATTTTTTTGCGATAAGCAAAAATCAAAATAGCAATACCAGCACATATCAAACCGCCATATACAGAGAGCCCACTAAAAAGATACGATACAGGGTCATTCCAAAACCCAACATAATCTTCAGGACTTTCTAAATAATTAAAAAATATAGAGCCTGTAACACCAAACACCCCTGCCAATATGACTAAATCGCCCACTAAGTCAGAAGGATACACTCGCTCTATTCTCACACTCGGTGTGTCAGGTTTGGTTTTAAGAAAATAAGCTAATCTTCCACCTAGCACTATCACCGCACCTACAATACCAGCAAGGGTTTCATTGATAGTCAACCCCATGTATCCTACTCCTTTGCTACCCACCAAATAGCCCACTACTGCGGCTACCATAAAACTAAAATAATCTACTCCATCTTCATGTACTTCTTTCTCGGTATATTGAAACAAACCTAGAGCCTCTCTACGTTTTAGCTCTTTGCCCAAAAGTATAGCCGCTACCAAAAAACCCATGGCTACCCAAAATCCATAGCTATATAGCGGCAATACCCGCAAGTCAATAGCTTGATTTGAAACATCAAAAAGCCAATCTGTAATTTTAGGATAACATCTATCGAATAACATAAAAATAATTTGTGTGCAATATATAAAAACTGTGTTGTACCAATACTGGTGCTGATAATTATTGTAACCGTTTTAAACTAATTGGGCTACTGGCAATATGCGTGCAAAATCGCCCGTAGTCTGTCCTATGGTGACTTGTTCAATCGTATTTACACTGGCTTCATCATAGGGTTTTCCTACTTTCACATAATTAGCCGTAAATCCATACATGATTTCCATATCGTTTTCAGATTCCCACAGTACATTTTGAATGGCACCCCGCTGCGATTGATAAAATGCATGGCGTTTTTTTTCTGATAAAATACGAAGCATTTCGTTGCGCTTTTTGCGTTCTGCTACTGGTACTACAGGGGTTATGTCGATTGCTTTGGTATTGGCCCTTTCAGAATAAGTAAACACGTGTAAGTAAGCTATATCAAGGGATTGAATAAACGAATAGGTTTCTAAAAAGGCCTTTTCTGTTTCTCCAGGAAAACCTACAATCACATCTACCCCTATACAAGCATGGGGTATTACTTTTTTGATAGCAGCTACCCGCTCTTCATAAAGTTTAGTGAGGTATTTTCTACGCATAAATTTCAATATTCTGTCGCTACCTGATTGTAATGGAATATGAAAATGTGGCATAAAATGATTTGACTCGGCTACAAAATCTATTATCTCATTTGTCAATAGATTTGGCTCTATCGAAGATATACGCCAGCGGTCGATACCTTCCACTTTATCCAGCTCTTTTATTAAATCAAAAAAAGTTTCTCCGGTGCGCCCAGCACCATCGGTCGATTTGCCATAGTCGCCTATATTCACACCTGCTATCACTACTTCTCGAATACCCGCTGCAGCTATCTCTTCTGCCTTTTTTACAATCTCTGCTATGGGCGCACTTCGGCTCATACCTCTAGCTAAAGGAATCGTGCAAAAAGAGCATTTATAGTCGCATCCATCTTGAATTTTGAGAAAAGAACGAGTCCGCTCACCATGCGAAAACGCAGGCATAAACGAATTGACCTCCTCTATAGGTGTAGCAAACACAAGCGCATTTGCACTTTCGTCCGATAGCTTTTCTAAATGAGGAGCCAAATTAAATTTTTCTTTTGCTCCTAAAACCATACTTACGCCTGGAATAGCCGCTATTTCATCAGGTTTGAGCTGAGCATAACATCCTATTACTACCACTTTGGCAGCAGGATTGGTTTTAAGCGCAGAGCGCACCACCGATTTAGTTTGCTTATCTGCATTTTCGGTCACAGAGCAAGTGTTGATGACATAAAAATCTGCCCTATCGCTAAACGATACTCGCTCATAGCCATGCTCACTAAGCGAGCGGCCTATCTGCGATGTTTCCGAAAAATTGAGCTTGCATCCCAAGGTGGTCAAAGCTACTTTGCGCTGATAATACATGGCGCGAAAGTAGCAATAATGTATAAAATAGCCACTCTTTTCTAAATATCAGTTCCTTAATTTTATACAATCCACATACTAAGGTGGGTGATTAAAAACGACAAAATAGCGTAGGTAGCGGCATGTCTATTACTTTAGCACCGATGACGAAGGTAAAAATAGGACTTATAGGCGCTGGACATCTCGGCAAAATCCACCTCAAACTTTTGAAAGAAATAGCAGGCTTTGAGATTGTGGGATTTTATGATTCTGACTCTGCGGCAATAGCTATTATCGAAAAAGAATTTGGCGTAAAGTCGTATCAAAACTTTGAGGAACTTGTAGAAAAATGTGACGCTATCGACATTGTGACACCCACAGCTGCTCACTTTGATTATGCTGCGTATGCTGCATTTCGATTTAAACATTATTTTGTAGAAAAACCCCTTACTAGCACCCTAGCCGAAGCGCGCAAACTGCTATCACTCACTGACGAAGCGAGAGTAAAAGCGATGGTAGGGCATGTAGAGCGATTTAACCCAGCCTATCTTAGTATCAAAGACAAAGCGCATCAGCCCCTATTCATAGAGGTCCATAGGCTCGCGCAATTCAACCCACGAGGCACCGATGTATCGGTTGTACTCGATTTGATGATACACGATATAGATTTGATATTGAGTTTAGTCAAAGCATCCGTAAAAAAAGTGAGTGCAAGCGGAGTAGCTATCATCAGCGATACTCCAGACATAGCCAATGCACGTATAGAGTTTGACAATGGCTGCGTGGCGAACCTCACGGCTAGTCGTATCTCTGTCAAAAATATGCGCAAAATGCGCCTCTTTCAGCAAGGTGCGTATATCTCGATGGATTTTTTGAAGAAAAAAGCAGAGACATTTTCAATACACGAACATCCAGTAGAAGAAGGCAACGTCTTTGAGCTCGACATGCCAGGCAAACCGAAAAAATATATTCAATTTGAACTAGAAAGCCCAGCCGAAAACAACGCTATAAAAATGGAGTTGGAGGCATTTTGGGAAAGTATAGCGTATAACAAACCTGTGCCGGTATCTATACAAGATGGCCTAAACGCTATGGAAGTAGGTTATATGATTTTAGATAAAATAAAACGGCAGCGAGTGGTATCGGCTTTGGCATAACAAAACTATACTACCAAATTGTCGATCAACCTTACTCCTCCTATCCATGCAGCGACAAGCAACACCGAAGATTGACGAGGTGACAACGTATCAAACTTGCTCAAATCATTAGCATCGCGCCAGGCGATATATTCAACTTTGAACGCAGGTATTTTTGAGAGCATCTTTTCTCCCAATCCGATTAAAGAAGCGGAGTCAATAGCTGGATTTTTCTGAATAGCCGCTTTCATTTTTTTTAAACATTTAGATAACGTAATGGCTAACGCTCTACTATCTTTATCTAGTCGCACATTGCGCGAACTCATCGCTAGCCCATCGGCCTCCCGTTTTATAGGGCACACTATCAGCTCTACCACAAGTAGCCGATGCTTTATCATCGCTTGCACTATCATGGCTTGCTGGTAATCTTTTTGCCCCATTAATAAAAAATCAGGTTTTACGGCTAAGAGCAATTGCTCTACTATATGTGCCATACCATCAAAGTGGCCAGGACGAAACTCCCCCTCTAATGTCTCAGCTAAAAATCCAAAATCGATAGTGGAATTTAGCGCTGTGCCGTCAGGATACATTTCACTTACCGCAGGCAAAAACAAAACATCGCATTTTACTGACAACAATAATGCTATATCAGCCTCTATGGTAGAGGGGTATTTTTCAAAATCTGCTGGATCGTTAAATTGGGTTGGATTTATAAAAATACTACATACCGTGAGCTTTGACACTCGCTTCGATTGCCTAATTAGGCTCAAATGCCCCTCATGGAGCGCACCCATGGTAGGCACAAAACCTATCGAATATCCGCTAAACCTTGCTTTATCTAATTGAATATCAAGGTCTTTCTTGTTTTTTATGATCAGCATCGTAAAGGTATTTGTGGTGTTATTAGCAAAAGAGTTTGTAATAGTTCATTTTTTTATTATTATCTTTGCACACCGATTGACATAGGGTAGTCTTATCCTATCTAAATTCGGAAGCAATATATTATTTGTTCATCAAAATAAAAGTGAAATGGAAAAAAAGAAGATTTTGATTGTGACCCATGAGATGGATCCATACGTAAATTTGACTGAAGCGTCAAAAATTGCCAACTCCCTTCCTAAGTATATTCAAGAGCAAGGCATGGAGATACGTGTGCTGATGCCTAAATTTGGCCATATCAATGACCGCAGACACAGACTGCATGAAGTAGTTCGGTTGTCGGGTATTAATGTTATCATCAATGACGAAGACTATCCATTGGTGATAAAAGTGGCCTCATTGCCAGGTGCTCGTTTGCAAGTATATTTTTTAGATAATGAAGATTTCTTTAAACGCAAAACAGTATTTTCGGACGAAGAAAACAACTTCTACGAAGACAATTCTGACCGTATGATTTTCTTTTGTAAAGGGGTGATAGAAACAGTACGTAAATTTGGATGGGCACCAGACATCATTCATTGCATGGGCTGGATGACGAGTTTAGTGCCGCTTTTCCTAAAAACAACCTACAAAAACGACCCTATGTTTACTAACAGTAAGGTTATTTATACCGTAGGTAAAAATGTTTTTAACGACAAACTCAAAACAGGCTTTGCCACACAAATCAAAATTAGCGAGAGTATCACGACTAAACACACTGACTTTTTTAAAGATGCAGACAATAATAGCCTCAATATAGGAGGCTGCGAATTTGCCGATGCGCTCGTTTTAGAAGATAGCCTTGATGAAAAAGTGGTAAAACATGTAAAGAAAACAAAAGGAAAACCTACCTTTACACTCAGCCCTACTGATGAGGAAACATTACCTTTGTTGGGAGACTTTTATCAAAATATACTTGCTAACTAAATTGCACAGACTGTAGATGTCATACTTATTTTCACGTAATACCGTAGTAGTTTACACTGCGGTATTATTTTTTTCGGTACTCGTTTTGTCTAGCTGCAAAGAGCCACTTATCAAAGATAGTAGTCTCGTAAGTGGTCAAGATGATTTGCTTAACCTCTCTTCGCTAGATACCTTTACTATTTATAGTAAAACTATAGCTGAAGAGCCCTATGCTACAAATGGCACAAACTATGGTGTATTAGGTGTAATGGACGACCCTATTTTTGGCAAAACCACTTGCGGCTTTTATGCTCAGTATCGATTAGTCAAAACGGCCATAGATAAAGGAGCAAATCTTACGATAGACTCTGTAGTTCTATCCTTGGTTTTAGATGGTAAATATGGCTCAAATAATAAGCCAGTCAACATCATAGCATACGAAATGCTTGAAGACATGAACACCTTGAGTAGCTATAATACGAATGAATCTTTTTTTGTTAAAGGAACTGCATTAGGCGTTGTTAATAACGTAGTGCCAAATCTAAATGATAGTGTAAATGTATTGGGTATAAACTACGCCCCACAAATACGCATTAGATTGAATAATAGCTTGGGCACAAGAATTTTAGGCGCAGACTCAGCTACCCTTTCAAATAACGACCCTAATTTTCTCACTTTTTTTAAAGGCATTTTTGTGACCGCATCTGGGAATGGAAATGGCGTGGCATACTGCAACTTATTGAGTTCAAAATTTACCATTTACTATCACAATGACTCTAATGATTCGCTTCAATTTGATGTAGGAATAAGCTCCCGCTCTGCAAGATGCAACTCATTTACTCATGCTACAACTTCTATTGCGCAACGAGCAGCTAGTTCGCTTTTAAATTCAGACTCCATAGTATATGCCCAGTCTGGGGCAGGTAGCCGTATAAAATTAACAATACCTTTTTTAGCCAACATTTCGCCAAAGATTGTTATCAATAAAGCAGAAATCATAGTAACGAAATGGAATGATGATGCTACTGGTTCGGACTCCATTTATCCAATGCCTTCTATTCTTAGTATGAAAGCTATCACCTCTACTGGTGGCACCGAAGAGCTAGCCAACAACATCATCGAAAAAGCTGGGTTAGCTACATCCAAATCATATACAGAAAACGGTCGAAATTATACGCGATACAGCTTCAATATAAGCCAGCGTATGCAGGCTTTAGTTAAAAACCCTTCCTTAAATTATGGATTTTACCTTACGACTACCGGAGCTGCTAGAGCAGAGCGTTTGGTTTTAGCTAATTATCCAAATGATAAATCATCCAAAATTTTACTTAAACTCACTTATTCAAAAGCAGATTAAATATGTGTGGAATCGTTGCTTACATCGGTCATAGACAAGCTTATCCTATTTTAATAAAAGGACTCAAACGCCTCGAATATAGAGGCTATGATAGTGCGGGGGTAGCCTTGCTTAATGGAGCTCTCTCTATCTATAAAACAAAAGGGAAAGTAGCGGATCTTGAAAACAAGATAGGGGCTAGTTCTACACAAGCCTCGATAGGCATGGGACATACCCGCTGGGCTACACATGGCGAGCCTAATGATGCCAATTCGCATCCTCATCTATCTGGCGATGGCAAACTCGCTATCATACACAATGGCATCATTGAAAATTATGCTACATTAAAAGAAGAACTAATCAATAGAGGTCACCAATTTAAGAGCGATACAGATACTGAAGTATTGATTCACCTTATAGAAGAAATCAAAAAAACCAATAATGTAGATTTAAACGAAGCCGTTCGTATTGCTTTGCACGAAGTGGTAGGAGCATATGCTATCGTAGTGATTGCGAAAGACTCACCCAACAAACTAATAGGGGCGCGTAAAGGGAGCCCGATGGTAGTGGGTATAGGTGATGGCGAATATTTCATCGCTTCAGATGCTTCACCCATCATTGAATACACAAAAGATGTAACCTATCTGAGTGATGGCGAAATTGCTTTTATTGAAGATGGTAAACTTACTATAAAGACCATTGACAATATCGAGAAAACACCCGCCATCCAGCGCCTTGAAATGAATCTAGAGGCTATAGAAAAGGGCGGTTACGACTACTTTATGCTCAAAGAAATATATGAGCAACCAAAATCTATTTTCGATTCTTTACGCGGTAGATATGACCCACAAACGGGTATTCTCGCTATGCGCTCACTAAAGGAATATGAACATAAAATCAAAAACCTCAAACGCATTATCATTGTAGGTTGTGGCACTTCATGGCATGCAGGATTGGTAGGTGAATATTTGTTTGAAGATATAGCCAGAATACCTGTGGAAGTGGAATACGCCTCAGAGTTTCGATATCGAAATCCTGTGATAAACGAAGATGATTTAGTTATCGCCATTTCACAATCAGGCGAAACTGCCGATACCTTAGCCGCTATAGAATTAGCCAAAGAAAAAGGAGCTACCATTTTTGGGTTGTGTAATGTGGTTGGTTCTTCCATACCACGCGCTTCGCATGCTGGAGCTTACACACATGCTGGCCCTGAAATAGGCGTAGCATCTACCAAAGCGTTTACTGCACAAGTTTCGGTACTTACCTTATGGGCGCTAGGTTTTGCGGATATCAAAGGAAGACTTAGCAAATCCGAACTCGGCCAACTCATGGCAGAGCTAGAGCATATACCCGCCAAAGTAGAAAAAACACTTGCCTGCGAAGCGCAAATTAAAGAGATAGCGGCTATTTATGCTGATGCCAAAAACTTTCTTTATCTAGGTAGAGGGTATGGATTCCCAGTAGCACTAGAAGGTGCATTAAAGCTTAAAGAAATCTCGTACATACATGCAGAAGGCTATCCTGCTGCCGAAATGAAACATGGCCCAATAGCCCTAATTGATGAAGCGATGCCTGTAGTAGTAATCGCTACCAAGACGGCCAACTACGAAAAAGTAATGAGCAACATTCAAGAAGTAAAAGCACGTCAAGGGAAAGTGATCGCTATCGTGACAGAAGGAGATACGATGGTTAAAAATATGGCAGACCATGTTATTGAGATTCCAGAAGGTCGAGATTTTCTTGAGCCCTTGATAGCGACTATACCGCTACAACTACTTTCTTACCACATTGCACTCATTAGAGGCTGTAATGTTGATCAACCAAGAAATTTAGCTAAGTCGGTAACAGTAGAGTAAATTTAGAAACCGATATATCATTAAAAAGCCAAAGTAGAAAACTACTTTGGCTTCTTAATGATATTCAAGCTCTGGTGACTAAACTAAAACCCGCAAACTGGCAGATGATAAACCTCAAAAGCAGCATCTGTAGCTACCTCAAAATTGGTCAGCTCCACAAAATTTGAAGTGTAAACATCTACCTTTTCTTTGGTAGTAAGATTCGCAGCAGTGCTAGTGCATCCTATAGATACATCTTTACCAAAATAGCTAAGCTTGGGATAGCCAATGTCGCAAATAGTAAGGTTGTTTAACACAGCATCACAAGCTAAGTATGGTCTTAAACCTCCTTCTAATGCAGAGTGAATTCTATTTATCTGGCAAGGGGTGAGCGCATTATCGCCAGTATAGTCCATGACATTGTTTGAACACCACATAACCCCACCTTCGCCCCATCCGCAATTGGGATGTTTGGTGCAATTGTTTAACTGTGCAATGTCCCAGGCAGAAGGAGTGTCACCGCAAAAATCATCACATAGAGAATCTACAGGTCTGTTGGGACAAAGTAGGGTGCCGCAACCAGTAGGACAACTACTAAAACAGGTATCATTCCAATTGTATCTTATTGTATGATTTAAAGTATGACAATGAAACAACTCATGATTAAGATGAACTACATAGGGATGCCACCAAGGGTCAGTGATAGAGCCTCCAGCATTTTTTAGTGCTTTATATCCCTCCCAAAACCCTGCGTTAGCGGTGTATTTAACGTTACTTATTGGTGAGGTATTTGAAGCATTTCCACTTGGTTTTTGGGAGCCTGTTCTTATATATATATTCATCACATTCTGCTCTTCCACTCCATGTAAACTATGGTCAGCAGCAGCATTGCCCGGGCTATAAGTATAATAAGTATCATTGTTCCTAAAAATTACAGCATCTAAAACCCATCTAATGTTTTTGTCTAGCACAGCAGTGTTATTTCCTGGAGGGATATTCATTTGTACATTATTATAGTTAAACCAATTACACATTTCAATGAGCCGTCTAGCATAATCATAGCCTGTGTAACTAGCATTGCCTAATCCATCATCATTTGCCCTAAAGTTTCCAGTACCAGTGCCTGTTAGATTAAAATGGATATTGACTCTTACTATTTTAAGGTCGGTAGATGACCTCGAATTTCCTGGAATCCAATTTCCGCTTTGCGAATTGTTTTGAAAAGTGGGAAGACATATGGCTCCTTGAACGGGCTATTGGCCACTTGTATTAATAAACAACAAAACATATGAAATTAATAAACCTAAAACCTTCCACATACTATTTAATTTGATTTAATAAAACGGATTCTCTTTGACAAAGTGTTAGTTTCAATTTGACCTATATAAGCACCTGATTTCAAAGAAGAAACATCAACGTTTGAATTAGTCACTTTCTTTGTTAAAACGAGTTTGCCCACCATATCAAATACTTTAAGAGTTGCATCATGAATACTTAACTCGGTATCAATAGTTATAACATCATAAACGGGGTTTGGATAAAACTTAAAAAACACTGTTGAATTATCAATATTATCTATTTGAGTTCTGATACTATGACATCCAAATAACCCTGTTGATTTATTTCTATCAAAAGATATACTACCTCTTAAGGAGTCAGAATAGCATACCAGCCAATTCATCTCATTCTCAAACCCAGGTGCAAAAGAAGCTTTGGGTGAAGCACAATAAGAATAACTTAATCCATTAAAAAAGAAATCTTTAGGTCCGATATTTTCTAAAATCTGATTTTTTTTAGAATGAGCTATTCCAATTTGAGAATAGCTATTGTAAATTTTATTCTCAATGGTGTCTAGCCAGCTTGAAGCGCCAACAATAACCGAATCAGTAAAACTTACACTCTGACCACTTTGACAAACCTGCCGAACAATATGGATTTCATATTTCTCACCAATAGTTGCCTTTACCTTATATAACAGCTTGACTTGCCCACTATCAATAATCGAAATGCTATCTCCTGTTTTTACCAAAAACTCAGGATTTAGGTTGGTAACTTTTCTAAAACTTAGATTAAATCCATTTAATTCAATCAAACGAGTATTGAGCTTTTTAGTGTCATATCCTAAAACGATAGTATCTTTCTCATAGCTAAGTTCATAATACAAATTGCATGTACGGCAAGACACAAGATAAACCCAAGTAGCGCCAGGTGGGCACCATGGTAGTGTATCCAATACAGGCTGTGCTTTGCTGATTTGAGCTAGATAACTCAGTGTCAGCAATAAAATTATTCTCCTCATCATCAGTCTATTATTAATTTTTGTTGATAGATTTTTTTGCTTTTCCCAATAATACCTATCAGATATACTCCTGTGGATATATTGTTTAAAGAAGTATTGTTTTCATCTAAAGGTTTTTCAAGTATTTTTTTACCAATCATGTCATATAAAATGACACTACTTGGAGTATCATCTTCTATTTCTATAAAAACATCGCTGTTAGTAGGGTTGGGGTATAGTGAAATCGTGCTAAGATTCTTCATATCTGGAATGTGAGTTTTAATACCATGACAACTTACAGTAGGATTTGCCTGGAAACTAAGTGTACCCCTAATATTGTCACTATAACATATCAAGCCCGATACCCAACCATTTCCAGAATAGCTAGATACGGGTGTATTGCATAGTTGATAATTGACTTCTGGAAATAGCGATGTAGGGAATCCGATGTTTTCAAACAAAACCCCTTCTCCGTTATTGGGGCCTCCAGTATTTATGTATTTAGACTTTATATTGTATTTTTTGATTATTAATCCTCCAATTGTATCGTTTGCAATTGAAGTTACTGTGGCCGTATCAATATTGGGAAAACTAGAATCTAACCGACAGTAAGAGCGGGCATTGACAATCTTAAAACTATCTCCGATTTGATGATTGAAGCTATAAACATACTGAAATGCAGTATCTGAAAACAGATATACGCTATCGCTTGAAGAATACACATACTCATTGGGGAGATTAACAACCAAACGCTGAAGTGGATCAGGTGAAAGAGGGTCTTTGAAAAAGACAATGTTTCTAACGGTCAAAACTTTTGCAACTGAATTTAAAAAAGTAGTGTCCTTTACGTATTTAAACTCAATATACCCAGCATAACAAGACTGGCACAACGTACCGTACACCCAAGTAGCACCAGGCGGACACCATGGCGCAGTATCTACCGTATATTGTGCTTGTGCATTCTGTATGTATAAGGAGAGTGATAAAATGAAAATAACCTTTTTCATAGTCTATTTTTTAAATGTGGACACTAACTCCTCTAATCGTTGTATTTTCAGTTGCTGTTCTTGCATGGCACTGATAATAAGAGGAATTAGCTCAGTATAGTTTAAAGATAAATAACCTCTTTCATCTTTAACCACTAAATGCGGAAAAACTTTCTCTACGTCTTGAGCTATTAATCCAAAGTGTAGCTTATCATCAAAGTTATAATCCACATTCGCTACCTTGTTTACATTCACATTCAATGAATCGGTTGCTAATTTTTTTTCATTCTGAATAAAAGAATATTGATATGGTTTTAATTTCAATAAATTATTTAAAGAGCTATTTAGTTCTTTAATATTTTGTTTAAATCTTGCATCAGAAAAGTATGTGGTGCTGTTTACTCTTAGGTTTCCACTCACCCATAGTTTTGCAGAGTTATCTCCATTATTCCCAATACCAATATTTCCGTTGTCCCGAATATATAGTAGGAAGTTCGCCATTCCCGCAGTTGGCCAAGGCTTCCAAAAATTTAACCCTCCTTGACCAGATGCAGTACAATTCGCACAATACTCTATGGAAAAGTTTCCATTATTGGGTGAACTTGTACTTTGCCCAAAAGTTAAGGCTTTGTAACTTGAATAGCCAATTTGTATAAAACTATTCGTATTGACTCTAAACTGCCCAGTTTGTGCATAAGCGATTTGCATACCTAAAAATAATGCAAAGATAAATGCCGTGCTAGTGTTTTTCATAATTTTACTTTTTTATGACATAAATTTAGGAACGCTGATTCTTTTTAACGAAAAGCACTAGTTCTTTTATAGAACTAATTTGGTACTTTTACAGAACACAATAATCCACCATGGAACTAGGTCTTAAAATCAAAAAAATAAGAGAGCTAAGGAATCTTAAGCAAGAATCACTAGCAAACGCATTGAATGTATCGCAAAAAACGATCAGCAAAATAG
>CALAYL010000073.1 GCA_937894725.1 uncultured Bacteroidota bacterium | reverse complement strand
CACTATTTCCCTTTACTACAAGAAATCAATGTTTGACAAATACCCAAATCTTCGGTGATTTCGGCAATCTTTAATCCAGCTGTTTCAATCATTCTTTCCATGTCTTCAAACGAGTACATACGGCTATTCCCGTTTGCCACTGCTGTAAAATAAACAGATGTGAGTTGTACTACAAACGATGCCGCAGGATACCGTTGTCGATTTGTAAGTGGTTCGAGTATATACACTACCGTATTATCTGTCATTACTTCGCTGCATTTTTTTAAAATAGTAATGATTTCAGTCTCCGAAAAACAATCGAGAAATTGGCTCATCCAAATTACATCTGCGCCTTTGGGCAACGTAGTTTCGGGATTGAGCATATCGGCTGCATAAAATTGGATATTACCCGATGCATTCAATGACTTCACCGCTTCTTTAGCTATACCCAATTGCCCTGGCAAATCGACCATCGTTACCACAGCGTCTTTGTTATACGTAATGCAGCGTTTGGCAAATTTGCCTGTATTGCCGCCTATATCCATAATGTGTATAGGGCCGTTTTTAAAAATCAAAGGCAATATTTTATCAAAAACATCATCAGAGTAAAAATGATCAAATGCAAACCAACTTTCTTGCACCTTTTTTGGCAATTGAGATAGACCTTCGTACACCGTTTTCCACTCGCCAAATTCTTTCAATCCAGCAGGTTTCCCTGTTACAATAGATTCTTCCAAATATTCCAAAGGACGATAACAAACGTCATTTACAAAATCAAAATTCACCTTTGTCATTTCATCGTTTAGAAAGAAAAATCCTGTAGTGGTAAGCGTAAACTTACTTTCATCTCCATCTATCAATCCAGCCTGCACCCCGCCATATAGCAATACATTGAGCCCATATTTAGAATATGGGAAACACGATTTGATTTCATCTAGCGAAATCCCAGCATCGCCTGCATCCTCCACTCGCTTTAGTATGCCTAGACTATAAAGTGCTAAGGCTACTTTAAAAATCACAGGACCAAAAGCGATATATTGCGCTTTTTCTTTCGCCTGATTTGCAGTAAGATTTTTTGAATCTAAAAAAGATTTTTGGTTTCTTGGTGTTTCGATGAGGGTAGGCATTGTATGCTGATTTAATGGTTTCTAAAAAAACAAAGCATGACCAATCGTCAATATACTCTTCCGATTTTCGGCTATAAAAAAGACAATATCAGCTTTTCGCAAGTTTCAATGCAAGGTATATCATTTTTTAATATTATCAAGTTTGACCCATTACCAAAAACATAGCTGAGCCAAGATTGATTCCAATGCCTATATTCGTTATTAACCTAATCCATGTATTTAAACTACTCGATTATCCTTCCAACAATCCCGCTACGATTTTATCAACTGGCTGAACTGCATGTACATGTTCGATAGAATTGCCCGCACACCACATAGTCTGATAAGTAGCCGAAAATGCAGCAGCTTCGAGCTGCTTCATGCCTTTGTAAAAAGTAATCATCTTGACGTATTTTTTCAAAGTCTTATTCTTTGAAAGTACTCGTTCAAGCCAGTTTTGCTCTAAACCTATTTTTTGTACATAAGGCGTATTGATAACCGTACAGGGCGTGCCTGATAGCTTTGTCGTACGCACGATGTCCTTTTCGCCATATTGCACACAGGCCTCTTTATACTCTTGCGATATAGGTGCCTCGTCTGATGCAATAAATGGACTACCTACAGATACTCCACATGCGCCCAATGCCAACATCCTATCCAGCCCAGCTCGATTGCCTACCCCACCAGCCGAAATCACGGGAATCTTACAGTTTTTGACTAAAAGAGGTATCAATTCTTCAGGAGTGAGATTACCTGCATGTCCGCCTGCTTCATTATTTACAGCTATCAAAGCATCAGCACCCATAGCTTCTACTTTTTTTGAATAAGCAAGATCCACTACATCAGCAAATACTTTTATACCCAATGGCTTACATTCATTTATCACAGTTTCGGGTGAGCCGAGCGAAGTGAGAATGAATGCTACTTTAAATTCTTTGCAAGTATCGAGCTGCTCGCGCATCTTGATATTCGACTTATTGGTGATGATATTGATACCAAAAGGCTTATTGGTAGCGGCTTGAATCTCAGTAAGCGCTTTTCTAAACTCCGCATCGGTGCGATAGTTGAGTGCAGGTATAGCGCCAGTGATACCGGCATTACATGCTGCGATAATCATCTTAGCATTCGACACCAGAAACATGGGAGCCATGATGATAGGATATTCGATACCGAGCATTTCGGTGAGTGGTGTTTTAAATGATGACATGTCGTTATTAATTTTTTTAGAAACGTAAATAAAACAAAAATGCCCCGAAAAGTCGGGGCATTTAGTGAATATTTTGAGGGTTTATTTTACACCCAACATTTCGACTTCAAATATTAAGTCAGATTTTGGAGGAATAGCACCTGGATAGCCTTGCTCTCCATAGGCGAGATAGTAAGGGATGATGAGTTTTCCTTTTGAACCTACTTTGTACAATCCAAAACCTTCGTCCCATCCTTGGATAACTTGACCATTGCCTAATCCAAACTCAAACGGCTGGCCTCTATCAAGCGATGAATCAAATTTTTTGCCATCCCAAAAAAGACCAGTGTAATGTGCTACTACTGTTTGACCCTTTTGTGCTACTGGCCCCGTACCTTTCACATCGGTAGTATAGTATAGACCAGAAGCTGTTTTCACTGCGGTAGGGTATTTTGCTTTCACTTTTTCATCCCATGCAGCAGCTTCTAGCTTTTTAAATGCAGCCGCTTTTTCAGCCAATACCGCATCACGTTTTGCGAAGATAGCCGCAGCATCAAATGCCGTAGCTGTTTTACCTACACGTACTATTTTCAATGATTCGATTTTGTCGCCTTGCGCTACAGCATTCACCACAGCCATACCTTCTACTACTTTTCCAAACACAGAGTGCTTGCCATCTAACCATGGTGTAGGTACATGCGTGATAAAAAACTGCGAACCGTTGGTTCCTGGCCCTGCGTTTGCCATAGATAAAATACCCCCTACATCGTGCTTGAGCGATGGATCAAATTCATCTCCGAATTTGTAGCCTGGACCTCCCTGTCCAGTGCCTTGAGGGTCGCCACCTTGTATCATAAAGTTAGCTATCACTCTATGAAAAACCAATCCATCGTAAAATGGAACGCCTTTTCTGTCTGTTTCTGTATTTTTGCCTTCGGCAAGCGATACGAAGTTAGCCACCGTTACAGGTACTTTCTCCATTTCTAATTTTACGACTATCTTTCCTTTAGTAGTGTTAAACTCTGCGTAAAGTCCGTCTTCTTTGTTCCAATTTGGATTTTCGTTTGCCATAGGGATTTGTGTAGGGGTTTGAGGAATTGATTCAGTAGTTTGCTTCTCTTCAGCGGGCTGTTTTGCATTGCAAGATGAAAATACACCTGCCGTAAACAAGGCCAAAAGTGAGAATGACATGCTAACTTTTTTCATAGTTTTTGTTTGTTTTAAAAATAGAGAGTAAATGTAGTTTATTTTATAAAAGAGCAAATAAAGTGCGCCAAGGATTTTAAATTTTTAAGATAAAAGTGTAGGCAATTTTTCAAGAAATAGCGCTTCAGTATCAGCTAATGAAAGGAGCGACTTGCCTCCAGCTGCATTGCGATGCCCGCCACCACTAAAAAATTGACGAGCAAATTCATTGACATCTATTTGTTCTTTGGATCGGAAAGAAATTTTGATCTTTTCGGGTTCTTCGGTAAATAAAACAGAGACTTTCACGCCTTCGATTTTAAAAGGATAATTGACTAATCCTTCATTGTCGCCAGGCTGTAAGTGAAACTGACGTGCCTCTTCTTTTGATACCATCATGTAAGCCACGGTACCCTTATTTACCACTTTTAGCTTATTTAGCAGGCAGTAGCCGGTGTACCGAAGTCGCTCTTCACGATATATATTAAAGACTTTGTCTTGAATAAACTCAGGCGAAACGCCTTTGTTGATAAGGCTTCCGGCTACACGATGTACGTTGGGAGTGGTATTGCTAAAGGCAAAAAAACCAGTATCCGTAGTAAGCCCAGTATATAGATTTTGAGCGATGTCGATATCTATATTTTCCGCTAATCCTAAATGGCAAAAAATATCATGTAAATACTCACAAGTAGCTGCGTAAGTAGTATCCGAAAACATAATGTCAGCAAAGTCTTCGGGTTGCTGGTGATGATCAACCATCACTTTTTGCGCAGTAGATGCCCCTAACAGCTCACCCACTTTTTCGATTCTATTTAAAGCATTAAAATCTAGACAAAAAATCAGTTCTGCTTCATTGATTGCCTTTTCTATAACTACTTTTTGTTCTTTATGCTCATACGACAACATGGTGTCGTATGCTGGGAGCCATTTGAAATTTGCCGTAAAATTGGTTGGAGAAACTACGGTGGTAGTATGTCCAAGCTTTTGTAAAAACAAACTCAACGCAAAACTAGAACCAAAGGCATCGCCATCGGGATTTGGATGCGTAACGATGACTGATTTCTTATATTGGACTAAACTATTTCTGAGTGCTGATATTCGTTGATTCATAGCTTCAAAGTTCCACTTTTTTACTAGATTAGCGAAAGTTTTTTCAAAAAGTAAACCCAACCTTTAACTATGAATCAAATCAAAATCACTTCTATCGTATTAGCATTAACGCTTTTTTTAGCTAACTGCTCTAGCACATCCAGATTTTATACTCCTGCCGAAATCAATACTTCGGCCACGGTGTCATTGGCAGACCTCAATCAAGGCAAAGCCTTGCTGATGGAAAAATGTGGCGATTGCCATCGTATCCCTGCCCCCCGCAAACACGATGCTGCTGGATGGGTAGAAACTTTAAAAAAGATGCAGGTAGAAGCTAAAATATCTGATGAGCAACGAGAATTGATATATAAATATTTGACATCAGAGCGTATATAGAATAAATCTTTATATATTTAAATAAAATACAATTTATAAAAAAAGTAATTTTAACCATTGTAGTAATATTTTTAGCAGTCGTAGGCGCTAGCTTTTTGCTACCTAAAGATTTTGCTTCAGAGCGTTCTATAGTTATAAAAAAAACTGTAGATCAAGTATTTGCCTATGTGGTGATGCTAAAAAATCAAAACAATTATAGTGCTTGGGCTGAAAAAGACCCAGATATGAAAAAAGAATTCTCAGGCACAGATGGTACTGTGGGTTTTGTTTCTGGATGGAAAGGAAATAAGGATGTAGGAGAAGGTGAACAAGAAATCAAAGCAATTAGTCCAAACGCAAGAATAGATTATGAATTGCGCTTTAAGAAGCCTTTCGAGGCTACTAATACAGCGTATATGACTACCGAAGCTATAGATGCTAATACCACTAAAATAAGTTGGGGTTTTGCAGGAAAAATGTCTCCACCCATGAACCTCATGCTTTTATTCATGGATATGGATAAAGAAGGTGGGAAAGATTTTGAGGTTGGACTGGCCAATCTTAAGAAATTGTTGGAGAGTTAGACTAACAGACTAAGTTGTCAAATACTTACACTTAAGTCAATACTTTTAAAATATTGTCCATTTTTTACCTATGTTTGCGCCCGAAAAAACAAATACAATGGCAAACATCACCCTTACAATGATTAAACCTGATGCAGTAGCAGCAGGAAATTCTGGCAAAATTATCGATATGATAATAGCCGCTGGCTTCAAAATCGAAGCTATGAAATTAACTAAACTTTCGACTGAGCAAGCTGAAGCATTTTATGCAGTGCATAAGGAGCGTTCTTTCTTTCCAGAATTGATTGCATTTATGACAGAAGGTCCTATAGTAGCGGCTATATTGAGAAAAGATAACGCAGTAGAAGATTTTAGAACATTAATAGGCGCTACAAACCCTGCTAACGCAGCCGAGGGCACTATCCGCAAGGCGTTTGCTACCGACATTGAGCGCAACGCAGTACACGGCTCTGATAGCAATGAGAATGCCGATATAGAAGCATCATTCCATTTTGCAGGAGTAGAAAGATTCTAACAAAAACAATATGCTCCTGAATAGCCTTTACATAGAAGATATTGAAGGTAAGGGCAGGGGCGTTTTTACAGATAAGTACATCGAAGCAGGCACTATCATTGAGATAGCGCCTGTTTTGGTTTTTAGCTTAAACGATACCCAACTCATCAAACAGACTTCTTTATACGACTATTACTTTATGTGGAGTGAAACCGAAGATATTGCAGCCATAGCTTTGGGTTACGGTTCTATTTATAACCATAGCTACTCCCCCAACGCAAAATATGAAACGTACTACGAGGATAAAAAAATACATTTTATCACGCTTTGCGACATAAATGAGGGAGAAGAAATTTGCATAAACTACAATCATGACCCAGCAGATAATACGCCTGTGTGGTTTGAGTTAAAGAAATGACACTTTTGTGGCAATTAATTCCATAGAATTACTAAATTTACCTTTATTATAAACCAAAAATAAGATAACACTTATGAAAAAACTACTACTTTCAGCCTTAGTAATAGCGAGTTCTACTACTTTTGCTCAAGTGACCAATTCCAGTTTTGAAACTTGGGGACCAGATACGTCTATCCTTGACTTATCAACTTTGGGTGGCCCTATTGATACTGGCTATTTTCAAGATCCATTAGGATGGACTTCGTCTAATGCCGTAACTGCAGGTCCTGCATTTGGCATGAAGAACTTTGCCTCTCAATCTACTTCTGCTCATACTGGGGTATCGTCTGTAAAGCTTAGAACGGACTCTATAACTGTACCTGTATTGGGATCACAGATTACACTACCAGGTTTCGTAGTAAGTGGCGATTTCAAAATTAGCTTAACAAACTTTACGAATAGCAACTTTAGCGCAACTAACATACCAGGTGCTGGAATAGCTATATCTCCAAACAGAAGAATTGAGAAATTAAGCGGTTTTTATCGTTATGCTCCTATCACAGTAGGTGCTGACTCATGTGCAGCTATTGCGGTATTGAAAAAGGGTGCTACAGTGGTGGCTACAGCTACTTTCTTTGCTACAGCAGCACAAGGTACTTTCAGACAATTTAATGCTGATTTCGTTTATTCATCTTGTTTAGTGCCAGACAGCGTTGTTATCATTCTTTCTTCTAGCAACCCGTATGCATTAGAAGGATTAATCAATGGTAGCACGACTACTCTACCTATCGGTGGCGAAGCTTGGTTTGACGATATCACTTTAGTAGATACTACAGCTGGATTTTCTGTAGCTCCTATTGCTGTTTTCGATACTGCTTCTGTTACTAAAAATACACCTAAGTCTATCGCTGTAACAGCTAATGACCTAGATTGCTATGGCCGTACATTGGTAGTCACTATACCTAGTGGAACTTCAGCACATGGCGCTGTATCTGTGAGTGGCTCAAACGTAGTTTACACCCCAGCTACTGGCTATTTAGGAAAAGATACTTTTGCCTATATTATAACTGCTGGTGGCAAGTCTTCAACTACAAAAGTAGCGGTAGTAGTATCTCCAGGAGTAGGCATCAATACATTGGCTGAAAACAGCGTAAGCTTTTATCCAAATCCTGCTAAAGGAAACTTGATAGTAAATGCTGACAACAATGAAGTAAGCTCGCTAATCATCACTGATTTAGTAGGCAAGCGTGTGATTGCTCAAGCAGTATCTGCTTCACAAACTATCGTAAATACTACATCATTGAATACGGGCGTTTATATCTTAAACCTTGTAGATGCTAACGGAAAAATCCGTTTCACATCTAAATTTGTAGCAGAGAAATAATATTTGCTTCAAACTATATAAAAAAAATCCCACGCGCGTATGCCCGTGGGATTTTTTTTATATACCAAATTCAAATTTTTTCTTTCGGTCAAAAAAAGCATTTTTGCAACCTAAACAACATACTATGTCAAATACACCTGTTCGCGATTTCATCGAAAAGAATTATTTACACTTCAACGCAGCCGCATTAGTAGATGCAGCCAAAGGCTATGAAACACACCTAGCCGAAGGAGGAAAAATGATGATAACCTTAGCGGGTGCCATGTCCACAGCAGAGCTGGGTATATCGCTAGCAGAAATGATACGTCAAGATAAAGTAGCTATCATCTCTTGTACAGGAGCGAATCTTGAAGAAGATATAATGAATCTCGTAGCACATTCGCACTACAAACGTGTACCACATTACCGTGACCTATCGCCACAAGACGAGTGGGAATTGCTTGAAAACCACTACAATCGTGTCACAGATACTTGTATCCCCGAAGAGGAGGCATTTAGACGATTGCAAAAACACATTCATGAAATTTGGAAAGACGCTAATGATAAAGGAGAGCGCTATTTCCCACATGAATATATGTACAAAATGCTTATATCGGGCGATTTGGAGCAGTATTATGAGATAGACCCCAATAACTCATGGATGCTTGCAGCTGCAAAAAAAAATATCCCTATCGTAGTGCCTGGTTGGGAAGACTCAACTATGGGTAATATCTTTTCGTCATACATTATCAAAGGCGAAATGAATGCCTCAACTATGAAATCGGGCATCGAATACATGGTGTGGTTGGCGGATTGGTATCGCAACAACTCTGGCGGTAAAGGTGTAGGCTTTTTCCAAATAGGAGGCGGAATAGCAGGCGATTTCCCAATCTGTGTAGTGCCTATGATGTATCAAGATTTAGAATGGACCGAAGTGCCATTTTGGTCGTATTTTTGTCAAATTTCGGACTCTACTACATCATACGGTTCATACTCTGGTGCCGTACCAAATGAAAAAATAACGTGGGGTAAGCTAGACATCAATACGCCTAAATTTATAGTAGAATCGGATGCCACCATCGTAGCTCCTTTGATTTTTGCTTACATTTTGAATCAATAAGCGGTAACAAAAGCCCATTAAATTCGTTAATCTTGCCTATTGGCAAAAAATGGGTAACCTCTTAACAGCTCTGACAACTAGAATAAGTGGCGTTTCGATGCTACAACTTTTTCAGTTGGTACGTTTTGGCTCCTTATTTTTATTGAGTATTGTGCTCGTAAAATCAGGGAAGTCAAAGGAAGCTATAGCCCAGTATGAAAATTTATTTTGGACAGTAGGTGTAGCTTCTTTCTTTTGGGTAAATGCCTTATCGCAGCTACTTTTAGCAAGATATGGAACATGGCGTGAAGAAGATAAAGCTCGAGAGCTATTCCGATTTTTTGCTTTGTTTCAAATAGGGGGACTCGTGAGCGCAGTGGTTGTTTTTGCTATAACTCAAAACTATTTGATAGCCGCATATCTCTTCTTTCATCCTACTACAATCATTAACGAAAATCTACTTTATCTCAAACATAGAAACAAAGAGCTTTTCGCTTATTCCATCCTTATTTTCGTTACCTTATTTTTATTAGTTGGCTTTGGCGTAATACTCCAACTGCCAATTGAAAACATATTGCATCTTTTAATATTGGGTGCTATCATAAGGTGGAGCTATATGCTCTCATTGAGTGCACGATTTTCAAAAAGCACAAGTTTGCTACCCATAGGCGATATTGCCCTTGCATTAGGATATTTAGCCTTTGGATTTATATTGAGCGGTTCTGCGGAGTATATCAATGGATGGCTTGTAAAAGTTTTTTTTGATGATAGCGCCTTTGCGGAATTTAGAATAGGCACTAAGGAATTGCCAATATTTACGATACTTACAGCGACTTTGAGCAATTCATTCATTAGCAAAATAGTCGCAAATCCTAAGGTAGCAATAGCCGAATTGAAATGGACTTCACTAAAGTACATGCACTTTCTTTTTCCAACAGCCATTGTGCTTGCCATGCTTACGCCTACCTTATTCCCGTTGGTGTTTTCAAAAGATTTCAACTCAAGTAGTCAGCTATTTTTGATTACGCTATTGCTCACCATACCTCGACTAATTTTTCCTCAAACCCTCATGCACGCACATGGTTTTCAGCGTGAAATTATGATTGTATCTGGCATTGAGCTTATACTGAATGTTGCATTGGCCTATCTTTTCTTACACTTAGTTGGATTAAAAGGGATCGTAATAGGACTAGTATTAGCCAATTTACTAGAAAAAATAATCCATATCGCTGTACTTAGATACAAAACAGGCATTTTACCTACTCAATATATACCTTTAAACTGGTTTTTAGGGTATAGCTTCTGCTTGGCTACTGTTATATTGGTATTTTTTTACCTATGATTATCAATGTATTAGGCATAAACTTCATTTTTCTTTAAATTAGTTGAAACAAAGTTTTCGGGGCTACGTAACAATATATATAAAATATAAAGCCGATGAGAACGAATTTAACCCACTTAAAAAATACAATCTTTGTGATCGGGGCTTTAGCGATAGCAAATTCATGCTTAGCAAAAGTATATGTAGCATCTTCTGCTGGCAAGTGGAACAATCCTTTGATATGGGAAGGAGAGCAACCTTCAAAATCGATAAGTAATGAGGATGTAGTAATAATCAAAAATCATGTAGTAATAGGGGAAGATATCAATATTGATGGAATATTGGTAATAGAAAAGAGTTCCTCTTTTATTTCTAGCCGTTCGATTGCAGTTGCATCAAACGGTCAATTGATTAATAATGGCAACTTGAGTGTAAGGCGAATGATCAATGAAGGAAAAATAGAAAACTATGGTTCGTTTGAAACGATGAGCGAGCTTCAAAATAATGGCAATATAAACAACACTCAAAATGTAGTAGCTGGAAGCAGTATCTTAAATCAATCAGGTAGATTAGAAGGAGATAATGGTACTTACTTTGCTAACACTAGTGTCATAACCTCTAAAGATGCTACCTACAGCGAAAATGTAAATATTTATTACGGAGGAGAACTCCCTACCAATACAACAACCAAAGATTTTAATGTTGAAATTGAAACATTAGATAACAATATAACACTGACGGTACAAAACATTTCTAACAAAAAAGTAATGAGATATGAAGTTACGAAAAGCACAGACGGAGAAAATTTTGTAAATGTAGTTGCAAACCAAAACCCAAAAAACGACTTATTGATCATCTATGATAACGATATTCAACAATCTATTGTTCATTACAAAGTAGCTGCAATCACTGCTACAAATGAAAAAATAAATATACCCACAACAAGTGTGAGTTTAGGAAATTCAACATTCTCTATGAGATAATTGCGAAGATAGGGTATAGTTAGTAAGTAAGGCGGTGACGAAAGTTGCCGCTTTTTTACTATTTATGGTGGTAGGGCTCATGGCGAAGTATCGTAAAAGCACGGTATAGCTGCTCTAAAAAAACTGGTCGGATTAGCTGATGCGACATGGTCATGGCAGAAAGACTAATTTTAAATTGCGCTCTATCGTAAACAGACTTATGAAAACCAAACGCCCCTCCTACCACAAACACAATTTGCTTTGCACCAGAGTTCATCCAATTTTGCATTTGGTTGGCAAAACCCACACTGTCAAACGTTTTTCCATTTTCATCAAGCAATACCAAAGTATCGGTATCTTTTAATTTTTTCAAAATCAACTTTGCTTCAGCATCCTTCACCTTTTCAGATGATTCCTCTCGGATAGCGCTATTGTCAAGAATGTGTATTTCTAAGCTACAGTAATGTTGTAGCTTTTTGGTATATACAGCAGATAAGTCCGAAATAGCTGGCGTAGTAGTTTTGCCTAAAAGCAGTAATTGAATTTTCATTTATCACCTCAAATGTAAAATAGAAAATATAAATATTCAAAAAGTATCGCGCAATACTATGAATTGTAAATAAGTCTAGCTTAATTTGTAAAAACATAATTTGTAAATGAAAAAAATTGCTACATATCTTACACTTTCATCATTGATGATAGGATTTTTAATGCTTTCGAGCTGTAAAGAAAAGCCTCAAAAATTATTAATTCAACGTTGGAAAATAGAAGACGTAAAAATATCTGAAGAAGTACCTGCCGAACAAAAAGAATTCTTTAATGAGATGCTAAAGCAAATGAAGCAATATTTGCGCATAACCTATCGAGAAGATGGTACTTATGAAGCAAACATGATGGGCAATATCTCTAAAGGCAAATGGGAAATAAGCGATGATGGTAAAACACTTACCGCCTCGGATGAGTCTAATAAACCTATGACCTACACCATCATCAGTTTAACTAAAGATAAATTTGAATACAAAACAAGTGATACGGTAAACCCTGTAATGTTCACATTAGTGCCTGGCGATTCGGTAACGAACGTAGCTCCAGACATGATGGATCCAAATGGAGGTGAAAATCCAACTACCGAAGAGCCTACAGTACAAAAATAAATTGCTATTTAAACATGAAAAAAACAATTGGCTTAGCGCTCTTTGTGGTGATATTATTGTCTGCCTGCACCGAAAAAAAATCACCTCTAGTGGGTATTTGGAAATTGCAAGAAATCGATATTAATGGCTCCACACTTGACTTTGAAGATTTAGGTATGCCGTACCTAGAATTTAACCACAAAGGAGGTTATCTTCTTTCTATGAGTGGAGTAGATGAAAAGGGCACATATACCTTAAAGGATAATAAACTCACGCTTTCCTCATCCATTAAGGATAAACAGCCTCAAACTTTAATTATCGAAAAAATCGACTCAAACGAAGTAAGATACTACTCTCAAACAGACCAAAATAAGATGAAAGTATGGCTAGTGAGAGATAGAATAAAAGAAATAAATCTGGCGAAAGAATCTGACGAAAAAGATTAAATTTACTTTACTAAAAAATAAACCATTATGGACAGTTCAATGTTGTTTTTCTCTGGACTCATACTATTTGTAGTCATATTGCTTTTGTGGATATTGCCTATTCCACTTTGGCTTTCAGCAAAATTTGCCAATGTACACGTAAGCCTTATACAGCTTGTGTTTATGCGTTTTAGAAGAGTACCGCCTTCTACTATTGTAAATGCATTGGTAACCGCCACAAAAGCAGGTATAGAAGTGCAAAGAGATATGCTCGAGGCGCATTATCTAGCCGGAGGCAACGTGCCAAAGGTGATCAGAGCATTGATTTCGGCTGATAAAGCCAATATCGAACTCAATTTTAAATCAGCTACGGCTATTGACCTGGCCGGAAGAGATGTTTTCGAAGCAGTGCAGCTTTCTGTAAATCCAAAAGTAATCGAATCGCCTCCAGTAACTGCTGTAGCTAAAGATGGTATTCAGCTTATCACCAAAGCGAGAGTGACCGTAAGAGCCAATATCAAGCAACTCGTAGGGGGCGCTGGAGAAGAGACGATTTTGGCTCGTGTAGGTGAAGGTATTGTAACCTCTATTGGTTCTTCTGCATCGCACAAAATGGTAATGGAAAATCCAGACTCTATCTCTAAAGTGGTATTGGCAAAAGGACTCGATGCGGGTACCGCTTTCGAGATATTATCTATTGATATAGCAGATATCGACATCGGTAAAAACATAGGTGCAGCCTTGCAGATAGACCAAGCCAATGCAGATAAGAATATAGCCCAAGCTAGAGCCGAAGAGCGAAGAGCAATGGCAATCGCCTTTGAGCAAGAGATGAAAGCTAAAGCACAAGAAGCGAGAGCTAAAGTGATAGAAGCCGAAGCACAAATACCTATGGCTATTTCAGAAGCATTCAGAAGTGGAAATCTGGGCGTAATGGATTATTATAAACTCCAAAATGTGCAAGCAGATACCAGCATGCGAGATTCAATTTCTAAAGGAGGTGTTGGAGATAAGAAATAAAAAAATATATTTGCACTCCGATAGCGGATCTTGTAGCTCAACTGGATAGAGCACTTGACTACGAATCAAGAGGTTAGGGGTTCGACTCCCTTCAAGATCACTTTTCAATGTAAATCAGCGATGAAAGCCCCTAATAATGGGGCTTTTTCTTTTTCTAACACGTAATTTCAAACTAAATAGTTAGCATGTGCCTAAAATCACTGGGGGACTGAAAACAAAAATCACTTTACTACGTACAATATCCAAAATCTTTAAAATGAAAATATATTTCTACCTATCTACCAAACGAATCAACTCAAAAGGAAAAGCGCCTATTTATTGCAGATTTCACGAAACTAGCCAAAACAGAACCGATATCAGCACTGGAATAAGTATTTATCCATGCGATTGGGATTCCAAGTGTAGCTTTGTTAAACGATCCTTACCCTTTGAACACGACACATTAACTATTTTCAAACAAAAAGCCGAAAAGCTAGTTATTCAAAATACACTACAAAACAAAAATTCTACCTACTCAATCGCCCGAGAATTAAAAGGTACAACTAAAATTCTTCCACACCGAATTTCACAGTATCTAAACGACTTCACACAATCGATACAAGCTAAAGAAACTAACAAAAAACGGTTAGAATCCTTTGTAAGAAAATTTGAAAAAAAATATCACACTCCTATACAGCATCTTTCCACCAATTTCCCAAAAGAGTATGAAAAACACCTCATACAACAAGGATACTTTGGAGACTATTCTATGCAATAGTGTGGTAGCGATTTAGGCCCCAAAGGAGTGGTTTTTATTAAGTGGAATGTGGCTAATCGTTTTAAAACATACCATTTGCAACGCAAATACCGACAAAGGGCGTAAACAATGTTAGTCAAGCTTTAGCTTGGTGCGTTGTTTGCGCGCTTTGCTCCTACAGCTTCATTGGGCGCTGTACTCAGTGCGCAATGAAGCAAAACGACAAACCACATGGAACGGCAAAAATCATTCCTTTGGGGCAATGTATTTGCGATAAGGATTGAAGCGGAAAACATTTAGAATATCTACATAACTATATAGAATATCTAAATTTTGGGAGCGA
>CALAYL010000072.1 GCA_937894725.1 uncultured Bacteroidota bacterium | reverse complement strand
TACTGGTGGATCGTTTACTGGTGTTACCGTGATCACTACCTTAGCTGTATCACATAAAGCAGGTGTTCCATTATCACAAATACAATACAAGAAAGTATCTTTTCCGTAGAAGTTTAGATTCGGACAATAGGTTATTGTTCCGTTTGCATTCACTGTAGCCGTTCCGTTTTTAGGGTTTGCCACTGGTGCAGGACATGTAGTTATTGGATCTCCATTTGGATCACTATCGTTGCCTTTTACATTGATAACAATACAACTATCCTCTTTCGTAGTTACATAATCATCTGTAGCTACTGGAGGGTCATTCTTAGGAATATTGCTATCTATTTTGTTTACAATAACAAATACCCAAGCTGTGTCACACAAAGGCTGTGGATTTACTGTAGTGATGTCGCAGATAGCATACTTGAAGCTATCTATGTTTACTAAGTTTGGATAAGTTCCACTAGCAGGATTATAGGAAACTGTTCCATCAGGATTTACAGTAACTGTAGCACCCAATGCTGTGGTACCTCCTGTAAGTATTACAGGGTTTGTAAGTGGATTCAAATCTGGATCTGAATCATTAGCTTTCACTGGTATAATAATGGTAGTAGCCGTATCGGTTACACCATAATCATTATTGGCAATAGGTGGATGATTTACTATAGGAGCTGTAGTATCAACCACTGTGATTACCACCCATGCAGTATCGCACAATACATATACTGGGTAAGGTGAAAGATCACAAATAATATATTTAAAGCTGTCTGTACCTACGAAACCTGTTGGCGGAGTATAAACTCCTGTGCCTCCTGAACCTGTTGGTGTCCAAGTACCACCACTGGTTGTAGCCGTTCCATTTGGATAGCTAAACGTTATAGGGTCTCCATTTGGATCGAAAGTACTTGGTTGAATATTAACTGGAACTGGTGTATTTATTGGTGTAGCGGTATAAACATTATTCGCCACAGGAGGACAGTTAGATCTATTTAAAGAAGCTGAATCTACACGCATACATCCGTTAGCATCGGTAATGGTAACTTTAAATGTACCAATACTCAACGCATACAAATCTTCAGTTGTAGCTCCATTACTCCAAGCAAAAGAGTATGGTCCAGCACCTCCACCTACAGTAAGGTCAATTGACCCATTGTACTGAATTGTGCAAGAAGAGTTAGACACAGCTGTATTAGAGCTTAGTGCAGCTGGTTGGGTTACATTACCTGAAGCCACAACTGTACAGCCAGCTCCGTCAGTTACAGTAACACTAATATTTCCAGCAGCAAGTGGAGTAATTGAGATTACATTACCACCTCCATTGCTCCAAGCATAACTGTAAGGAGTTGTACCTCCCGTAGCTACCACAGATGCAGATCCTGTTGCATCTCCGTTACAAACAACTGCTGTAGTGCTAATAGTAGCGGCTAAATTATTGCAAGATGGATTCTGTAGTGTAATGCATCCTAAATTGGTACATCCATTAGCATCGGTAACAGTTACACAATAATTTCCTGCAACTAAGGTAATAGCCGTTTTCACAGTTTGCCCATTACTCCATAGATAAGTATATGGAGCTTTACCACCTGAAGGTATTGCCGTAGCTGAACCGTTTGTTCCTCCATTAGTAGTTGGATTTACCGCAGTAAGAGATACTAACACTGGCGCTGGATTGAGCATAACAGTTGAACCAGCCACTGAACAACCTAGATTGTCCGTAACAGTTACTGAATAAACATTGGCTGAAAGTGCTGTAATCGTTTGCGTAGTTGCGCCATTGCTCCACTTATACTGGAATGGTGCTGTACCTCCAGTTATATTTGCAGTAGCCGTTCCATTTGCACCGTTAGCACAATTTATAGCGGTTTGTGCTACAGAAACATTTACTGTACATTGATTAGGATCTTCAAGTGTTACAGATTGAACCGCACTACATCCGTTCACATCTCTTACTGTCACCGTATAAGTTCCAGCAGATAATCCTGTGTTTGTAGCTGAGTTTATATTTGCACCAGCACTCCAAGTGTAGGTATAAGGAACAGATCCGCCAGTAGCCGTAGCTGTAGCAGTGCCATTATTTCCACCTACGGTTGTTGGATTGCTTTCATTGATATTTATTGAAATAGGTGTAGCTGGAGAAGCGATAGTTGCAGACTTGTTAGTTGAACAACCATTAAAGTCAGTGATAGTTACCGTGTAAGTTCCACTCGCTAAACCTGATAAATCTTCTGTAATAGCTCCAGTTGACCAAGCAAATGTATATGGAGCAGTTCCTCCAGCTGGAGTTAGGTTAAGTACCCCATTATTGTCACCGTAACACTTAGGATTAGTGGCGGCAATAGAAGCGGTCAATAGAGGTGGATTCGTAACACTAGAAGTAGCAAGTGCTGAGCAACCTACATTATCAAATACTGTCACGGATACCGCACCAGCAGATAAGCCTGTTCTATTTGGCGAGTTAGCGCCTGCAGGACTCCAAGTATAAGAATATGGAGCAGTGCCTCCAGTCACAAAAGCGACTGCTTGACCATTAGATCCACCAAAGCAAGACGGAGATGATGTATTGATCGTAACTGCTAAGTTCAAACATGCTGGAGGCGTTAATGTAATAACATTCAACGCAGTACAACCCTTTGAATCTGTTACAGTAACTCTGTAAGTCCCTGCTGCTAAGCCGCTTATGCTTGCCGTAGTAGCACCGTTGCTCCACAAATAAGTGTATGCAGGGGTACCACCAGCTGGGGTTACTGTTGCCGATCCATTTGTACCTCCAAGGGTAGTAGGATTAACTCCAGCTATAGTACTTGTTAATTGCACAGGCTGAGATATCACCACATTCGTAGCTACAGAGCAATTTACGCCATCTTTTACCGTAACGGCATAAGAACCTGCACTTACACCAGTTAGTGTTTGTGTAGTCTGGCCATTACTCCACAAGTAGGTCAATGGCATATTTGTAGTGCTGGCATAAACTGTAGCAGATGCATTACTGAAACCATAACAATTTGGAGAATTTGAACGTGTGCTATCTAGTCTTAAAGTACAATTTGGATCGTACAAAATCACACTCGCTGTAGCGATACAAGTATCGGCACTGGTCACTGTAACATAATATGTACCCGCAGTCAATCCACTGATTGATGCAGTTGCCCCTCCATTGCTCCATAGATAAGTGTATGGTGTTTGTGAGCCAACCAATACTGTCACGGTAGCGCTACCGTTACTTCCACCTATTGTTGATGGATTTGTACCTGTAGCAGCTATTTGGAAACCAGCACATTTGACTGGACACAGCGGTGAAATTCCGCTTGCGTTTACTGTGTTGCAATTTGATGCATCTGTAAATGAAACGTTATATGAATTTCCGGTAGTGATAGGATTTGATGTAAATACATTTCCAACATAGCTACCTCCCAGTCCTGTATTTGCATAAGGAGCTGTACCATTTAAGGTCACTTTTATTCTGTAGAATGCCCCTGATGGGTCACACACCGTTTGAGTAACACCAACTTTAAAGAGACTATCTTTAACCGTTACCGTGACGAAAGAAGTGTCTCTACATACGCCCGAAGCGTCTGAGCTGATTAATTGATAAGTCTGCGTTGCAGTAGGTGATGCCGTTACGATTCCTCCATTTGTGCTATTCAAGCCTGTAGCTGGACTCCAAGTATAAACTGAAGCACCAGACGCAGTAAGCGTAGTAGAAGTACCTTTGCAAATTGATGGAGCAGAAGGAGTAATCGTAATACCTAATGCTGGAGATACGGATAAAGTCTGTGTAGCCGAATTGCTACATCCAGATGGATCAGTATAACTATATGTAATCACATGTGATCCAAGACCAGCTGTAGCTGGATTGAAGGTTGATCCGCTTACACCCGCTCCGCTAAACGTACCACCAGCAGGAGTTCCTGTCAATGTTCGAGGAGTAGCATTGCTACACATAGCCGAATTACTGCTTGTGATCACTACCGTAGGGTTAGGTAACACGACCATGTTGAGCGTGTCTCTTCCCACACATCCGTCTGAGTTTGTATAAGTGTAAATTACCATATGGGACCCAACTCCTGCACTTGTCGGTGCAAAAGAACTTCCGCTTACGCCACTACCACTAAATATACCACCTACCGGTGCCCCTACTAGCAATATAGCAGGCTCAGTCACACAGAAGGTATCTTTTGCAGCAGTAAGCGTGGGTATGGTTACTGCATTTACTTGTATAGTTTGAGTAGCAGATCCTGTACAACCACCTGCAGTAAGAGTGTAAGTGATGGTATGAGAACCAGCACCTGCCACAGCAGGATTAAAGGTTGAGCCAGAAACACCCAATCCACTAAATGTACCTCCCGCTGGAGTGCCAGAAAGGGTACGAATAGATCCATTCGCACATAATGGTGAATTGCTACTCGTAATCGAAGGTGCTGGAAGTGGTTTCACTAATACCGACTTAGTAATACCGGTATTTGAAGCTGCACAACCATTCAAGCTTGCATTTATAGTATAAGTTACGGTGATGTTTACACCTGTATTATTTACTGGATTATCTGAAATTGGCGAACTTGTGCCATTAGTACCTGTAGTAGATGACCAGGTAAATGTAGTGCCTGGTATGTTTGAGCTAAATGCAATACTTACTGCACCACCACTACATACAGAATCAGGAGCTGCACCTAAAGTCAAAGTAGGTCTAGGTAAAATAGTAACCGGTATAGTAATAGTATCACTAGCACACCCACCTGATACTGACCAAGCTCTATAATTTACGGTAATAGGACTTGTCGTAGCATTGATTACGGTATCCACAATATTGCCAGTCTTTGTTGGCTGACCAGGTCTGTACCAATATGTAGGACATGAAGACAAGTTACAAGCTAAACTCACATTTACAGGTACTCCGCTACAAACTGACGCTGTAGGTGGAGTAGCCGTAGTCACAGGCTTAGGATTGACGGTGATAGATTGTGCTACCGAAGCTCCTGTACAAGTCAAACCGCCTGAGGTAATAGATGGGGAGAATGTATAAGTAATGGTAATAGGTGAAGATCCATTATTAAACACAAATTGATTTACTGGGCCAGTGCCACTACCGCCATTTGACGATGTCCAAGTATATGTAGTGCCTGCTACAGGGCCAGTTGGGGTCAACACTACATTTGTACCCGTACAAACTGTAGTAGCTGGAGCTACGTTAATACTGGCCACTTTAGGTGTAGGTAATACGGTGATAGATATACTATCGGTAGCACTAGGACAAGCTGCTGCAGTAGCACTATAATAATACTTGATTATTCTAGGTGTATCACTAGGATTAGATACTGCATTATTAATGATATTGCCTGTGCCTGATGTCCCATTTGAACCAGTCCATGAAATTACAGCTCCTACTACATTGCTGGTAAGATTTATGCTGATATTTCCTCCATTACATACTTGTGATGCGGCTGGTGTAGCCGTAGGTTTTGGATCTGGTTTTACCGTTACTTTCACTGTATCAACCGTAGTACATGCGCCTGCTCTATTGATTTGTAAATAGTAGGTATAAACTTGATTTACACCCGTAGTATTGGTACGGTTAAATACCGTGCTAGCAGTATTGGTACTGCTCAATCCAGTAGCTGGCGACCAGCTATAAGTATAGCCCGGCACTACACATCCTGTACCTAGATTTACACTTGCACCAGAACAAACCGTAGTATCGTTTCCAGCTATGACCAATGGCATATTTCTCAACGAAAGCGTATTTACATCACACACACAGTTTTTGTATGCTCCTGAATTATCTACTACGGCTAACAATGCACATCCTAATCCCGGACGTGGAGTAGTAGAAGTCGCATTCACTAGCTGGGTTTGGTTTGTTCCCAAACCGGTAGCAAACGATGACGATATCAAGAATGAGTCTATACCCGCTTGATAAGTTCCATTATTATTTATATCTCTATAAAAACTTATCACTACTGGAGTGCCTGCTGAAATTGGTGGACCCGTATTCGTTACATTTACACTCAAATTAACCTGCTCACCTGCACCTGGACTACAATTTGCATTGCCCGTAAAGTTGCTGAGGGTAAGTATAGGTTTCGATATATTAAATTTCTCAATATTAGATCCGGTAGCTGATTTGATATAACATATAGAGCCAGAAGTAATACAAGTCACTGAATCGGCTACTACAGACTCTAATTGTATTAGTTGCGTATCGCAGCTAAAGAAGGATGGATCTATAGTTACTCTAAAGCTCCAATAAGCAGAATCGTAAGGTTGAATTCCTTGATCTACTCTCCATTTCAATCGAGGTTGACCTGCATAAAAATCTTGATCTGGTACTGAATTACTTAGATTTATTAATGGATTGGTAGAACCAGGTACAAAATTCATTCCCTGTGGTAGGGTAATGAAGATAGAATCTACTACTGCCGTATTATTTGCGCCCAAATTTAGGAAACGGGCAAATAGGGTATTTTCCTGTCCGCAGCCCACTAAATCTGTTTTGTGTGGCATGGTCAAGATAGCACTATATGGAATCGTAGAACCCGTGATTATACTTGGCAAAGTGGCTAAAGAGAATCCTTTTACTTTCTTACCGCAATAGGTCACCCCATTGGTCGTAAAGATCATTCGCTTGCCCGATATAAACTGAGGATCGCAGAAGGTAACCAAATCAAACTTGATACGCAAAAACGATGAATCTGGGTCGGCAGTAGAATGCAATGCTGCCTCAGATCCTAAATAAGGAGCCACATTCCATACAAATCGATTGCCCGATATTTGTACCGGATTAGAGATTGTCACATAAGTACCCGAATTTGGCCAGCGAATCATCGATGAACCGCTCTTGATACCGTATCCCACTGGTATCTGAAGCGTACATTTCTGTAAATACACATAACCAAATTGTACGTTTTTGACTTCAAACTCGTACGGTACATCGGCACACATATCTACTGTAGTGGCTGGCTCTGTGATCACTCTAGACTGTAAATTAGCATCTTGAGGTATCACATATAAGAACTTTTTGGTGCTATCTGCCAAATCTTTACATGGATAATTAGCAAATAAATCATTTGCTGGGTATCCTTGACAGTTCCATCCTGCTACTAGTTTTATACTATCTGTAGTACATTTAGAAAACTGTAACTGCACTCTATAGTTTCGGGTAGTAACCGCAGGTATGCTACCCAACTTATAAATATCTCCCGTGCGAGCGATAGGGGTATTAGCCGGTAGGGCATAGACTCCTAATACTTTCATTCCGCCTACTGTACTATCGATATACAAGAAAGAACTATTAGCCGAAGCTAGGTTCGATACGTTTTGGATATTAAAATCATA
>CALAYL010000071.1 GCA_937894725.1 uncultured Bacteroidota bacterium | reverse complement strand
TTTGTTCTACAAAAGCGGTGAAGTTACCTCGAAAAAAGCATGGGAATATACCGTTGTAGTTATTTTCACCTCTGATCGGTGTTTTCACTGTACTAGCCGATATTTTTTCGATTGGTAAAAGCACTAACCGAAGCTGAAGTAAAAAACACGGAAATATTCCGTTGTTGTTATTTTGCTGATTACCATTTCTACTTATCTAACTCCTCATAGAGTTTAAGTCTGCTTTTTAGTAGGTTAATCTCTTTATTTAGGTTGTCTATTTTTTGAAGTAAATGTAGTGCTACATCTATGCCTTCGGTATTTATATGAAGGTCATTCTGAAGGCGTAGTATTTTTTCTACCTCAGCCAGCTGACTCAGTGGTATAAGGTGTTGTTCGTTTCTTTGCTCAATTTCAATCAAACCAAAATGCTGAAGCGAAAATATAAATGAAACGTCCACACAATACTGCTTACAAAATAATTCTACGGCTATATATCCTTGAGTTTCCATGGCAATTTATTTAGATAGTTGAGCTAATTGAGCAAATAATTCTTTTTGTTTTTCGGTCAAATTGGTAGGGAGTTGGATGGCGTACGTCACATACAAATCGCCATAGGTACCATCTTTTTTATATATCGGGAATCCCTTGCCTTTTAAGCGTACTTTAGTCCCGTGCTGTGTTTCAGGGGCTACTTTTAATTTTATTTTTCCATCTAAAGTATCAATTGTCAAATCACCGCCCAGCATAGCAGTATATAAATCAATAGTAGGACTGGTGTAGAGATCGTTGCCTACGCGTTTGAAAGTATCCGTATCGGTCACCGTAAACGTAATGTACAAATCACCATTTGGACCGCCATTCACGCCTTTGCTACCATAGCCAGCTAGCTTAATTGTTTGTCCATTTTCGATACCTGCTGGTATAGTGATACGAATCTTTTTGCCATTGATAGTAAATGTTTGTTGATGCGTTTTATAAGCCTCAGTCAAACTTAGTGTAAATGTACTGTTAAAGTCTTGCCCGCGAAATTTCGTTTGTCGCCTATTTCCGCCCGTTTTGCCACCAAACATAGAACTGAAAAAGTCAGAAAAATCTTCGCCATCATATTCCCCTCCAAAATGTTGTCCACCACTTTGTTGAGAAGCCTTTTGTTGTTGGGCTTGACGATATTTTTCGTATTCCTCACCGCGTTCCCAATCTTGACCATATTGGTCGTATTTTTTTCGTTTCTCCGGGTCGCTAAGCACCTCATTTGCTTCGTTTATTTTTATAAACTTAGCATGAGCTTCCTTATCATCCGGATTCAAATCAGGGTGATGCTTCTTGGTCAAACTACGAAACGCTTTTTTTATTTCTTCTGGAGAGGCTGTTTTCGCCACACCTAATGTTTGATAGTAATCGATGAATGCCATAGTATATAATTGCAACGTTAATTTCAAAAAAAAGACAATAATTGCGAGATTTCGCTATCGCCTTGTAAAATATAGCTAGGCTATGTTTTGCGAGATTAAAGATAGGAAGTTTTTAGCTTTATTGATAGGTGCATTTATGAAAAAATCGTTATAAAGTGTTTTGAGTAAAAACCGGACTATCGTAAATCGAATTTACAAAATCCAATTTCTTCTTATATTTGACAATATGCCATCTACTACTCACCACACCGCAGACGATAAGGCCATCGCTTTTGAGGAATTCAAAAATGAGGTCCTACAAGATTTGAAAATAGCACTCATATCGCGCGAAATGAGTTTGATAGGTCGAAAAGAAGTATTGACAGGCAAAGCCAAGTTTGGCATTTTTGGAGATGGGAAAGAATTGGCGCAGATAGCGCTCGCTAAAGCATTTCAAAAAGGAGATTGGCGAAGTGGTTATTACCGCGATCAGACATGGATGTTGGCGCTCGGTGAGCTTACCGTAGAGCAGTTTTTTGCGCAATTGTATGCTAATCCAGACCAAGAGCAAGATCCCTTTTCGGCAGGCCGCCAAATGAATGCCCATTTTGCTACACGACTACAAGATGTTCAGGGAGATTGGCTCAACCAAACACAACTCTATAACTCTACGGCAGATGCCTCGCCTACCGCTTGTCAGATGCCGCGCTCGCTAGGCGTAGCCTTAGCATCCAAGATGTATAGAAACAATCCGCAGCTCCAATCACAAAATAATTTTTCAGAAAGTGGCAATGAAGTTTCTTTCGTTTCGATAGGGGATGCTTCCACATCTGAAGGGCATTTTTGGGAAACTGTAAATGCAGCAGGTGTGTTACAAGTACCGCTTGCTATCAGCGTTTGGGACGATGGATATGGTATATCTGTACCTAAAAAATATCAAACGACTAAGGGCTCTATATCGGAGGTTTTATCAGGCTTTCAGGCCAATGGCGGAGAATCTGGTATAGATATTTATGTGTGCGAAGGTTGGAATTATCCTAAGCTCGTACAAACCTATGCAGAGGGAATAGCTAAGATGCGCAAAACTCACCGCCCTGCTTTGTTTCATATCATAGAGGTCACGCAGCCACAAGGACATTCAACCTCAGGGTCGCATGAAAGATATAAAACTCCTGAACGATTAGAATTTGAAAAAACCCACGATTGTATCATGCTATTTAAGCAATGGATGATTGACAATACCATTGCTACCACAGCAGAAATAGAAGCGCTCGAATCGGAATGCAAAAACTATGCTTTACAACAAAAAAAAGATGCTTGGCAAAAGTTTTCCGAAGTTATAAAAAATGAAATAACAGTGGCCGTAACTTGGCTCGAAAGTATAGGTGCCCATGCTGCTGTGCAAAGCTTGCAAGCGACTATAGACCCTAGCCGAAGAGATATATTGAAAGCGTGTAAACAAGCCATTTTTGACGCGAGAAATGTCGCGTCAAACGAGTTACATAGCTTCAAAAATTGGCTTAGAAATTTTGAAGAAAAATATCAAGATACCTACAGCTCGCATCTTTACAGCGAGTCGCCAAAATCGGCTATGTTAGTAGCTGAAATTCCAGCGACTTTTAGTGTTGATTCGAAAGTGCTTAATGGCTATGAGGTATTGAATCTGTTTTTTGACGCCTTGTTTGAAAACAATCCTGAAGTTGTGGCATTTGGTGAAGATTTAGGTCATATAGGCGATGTAAATCAAGGTTTCGCAGGACTGCAAGATAAACATGGTATAGCGCGTATTTTTGATACTGGTATTAGAGAAACGACTATCATTGGGCAAGGATATGGCTTGGCTTTGCGAGGTATCAGACCTATAGCAGAGATTCAATATTTAGATTATTTGCTATATGCACTACAAACCCTGAGCGATGATTTAGCCACTTTGCAATATCGCACTAAAGGGATTCAGAAATCGCCTATGATAGTGCGTACACGAGGGCATAGGCTTGAGGGCATTTGGCATACAGGCTCGCCACTGGGTATGATTATAAATGCACTTCGTGGTATGTATGTCTGTGTGCCACGCAATATGGTGCAAGCAGCAGGGATGTACAATACGCTCCTAAAATCAGATGAACCAGGATTGGTGATAGAGTGTTTGAATGGCTACCGTTTGAAAGAAACAATGCCCGATAACTATACAGAATTTAATGTGCCGCTAGGAGTGCCAGAGGTGTTAATAGAGGGCCAAGATGTTACATTAGTAAGCTATGGTTCTACTTTACGTATAGCGGAGGAAGCTATCGAAAAACTAACAGCCGTGGGTATTTCGGTAGAGTTGATAGATGTACAAACCTTATTGCCCTTCGATATTCATGGAAAGATTGGTGAGAGTATTCGTAAAACAAATCGAGTCGTTTTTTTAGATGAAGATGTGCCAGGAGGCGCATCGGCATATATGTTTCAGCAGGTTTTTGAAGGGCAAAAAATATTCCAATATTTGGATTCTTCGCCTATCACTATTTCGGCAAAGGCGCATAGAGCCGCCTATGGTAGCGATGGCGATTATTTCTCCAAACCAAATGCCGAAGGTATTTTTGAAACCATCTATGGTATAATGAGCGAAGTAGATCCGGATAGTTTTCCAAGTTTAGATTGATTTTTATATGATAGAAATTTACGGTATTCCCAATTGTAATACAGTCAAAAAAGCCCTAGACTGGCTCAACGAGCATAAGCTTGTATTTGCATTTCACAATTTCAAAAAAGAAGGTGTAACCGAAACTGATTTGAAGAGATGGATAACTAAAGTAGGCTGGGAAGCTCTTGTAAACAAGAAGGGCACTACTTGGCGACAACTCGATGAAGTTACTCAAAGGAAAGTAACCAACGAAAAAGCGGCAATAGCTTTGATGATAGAAAAGACAAGTGTTATCAAGCGACCAGTCGTAGTTTTAAGCAATGATATTTTACTAGGTTTTGATGCGGCAGTGTATCAAAAAAACTTTTTGGGTTAGTATCTTTACTATACCATAGCATTACGGGCTAGTGTCGCTACCTCAGACTTTCTTTGTTTTAAAATTTGTGTTTCTCGACAAACTATGTGTATGTTTGCGGTGTCCGGGGGCGTTTCCAATTTAGGAATCTGAGATGTACCCATCGAACCTGCACACGGTAATGCGTGCGAAGGGAAGGAGTGTTCGGCTTAAGTGTTTTCTATTGGCAAGCCGTTTCCGGATTTTTTTTGAAGTAAAAAATTAAATCATGAAACGATTTCTTTTCCTCATTTTTTTGACTGCCTTTTTTGGGACCAATGGCTACACGCAAGATAGCACAACTAATTTAATCGAGTTTAAAGACGTTATTATCAATGCTGTGAAAGCTACAGATAAAGACCCTTTCACCAAGGTAGATATCACCAAAGTAGATATCGCACAGCGCAATCAAGGGAAAGATTTGCCCCTGTTGTTAGATAACCAAGCAAGCTTGATTACTACATCTGATGCTGGTGCTGGTGTGGGCTATTCGAGTATGCGTATCAGAGGGAGCGACCAAACCCGTATCAATATCACTATAAATGGCATACCCGTAAATGACGCAGAGTCACAACAAGTGTATTTTGTCAATACACCAGATTTGGCATCAAGCGCAAATGGCATACAGGTTCAGCGTGGAGTAGGCGCTTCAACCAATGGTGGTGGAGCTTTTGGAGCATCGGTAAATATCCAAAACAGCGATTTTTCAAAAAAGGCATTTGGATTTTTTAATACCCAATACGGATCTTTCAATACATGGAAACATACCATAAAGGGGGGGAGTGGTTTGATAAAAAATCGATTTTTGATAGAGGGTCAACTTTCTAAAATTAGTTCAGCTGGCTATGTAGATAGAGCCGCATCAGATCTTTGGTCGTATCATGTGAAAGCTGCTTTGTTGTTCAAGAAAACAAAAATTCAACTAGTCCATTTTGGTGGGTATGAAAAAACCTATCAGGCTTGGTATGGACTGTCGCAAGATTCGCTGGCCACCAATCGTACATTCAATATCGCTGGTACAGACTATGGTGCTCGTCCTATTGCCTATTTTAATCAAATAGACAACTATCGTCAGCATTATCTACAAGCTTTTTTGACACACCAAATCAACCGAAATTGGGCTGTAAATATTGCTGCGTTTTCAACTTTTGGTAAAGGTTATTATGAAGAATTTAAAGCAAACCAGCGATTGGCTAAATATGAGCTCAGCGCACTTGCTGCTACTAGAGGTGACATTGTGCGTAGGCGATGGCTCGACAATGTTTTTTTTGGCGGACTGTGGGGTGTGGGCTATGAAAACAAAATGTGGGATGTGAAAATAGGTGGCATGGCGGCTCAATATTTTGGTAATCATTTTGGCACTGTGGTGAGCTGTTCGAGCTGCGAAACAATAGATACAAAAAATAAGTATTATTATTCAAAAGGAAAAAAAACAGATGTGAATGTGTACGCAAAAGCCAACTATACCTTGATGTCAAAAATAATTCTTTCGGCCGATTTGCAATATAGATATGTGGGTTATAGCACTGCGGGCAATAATAATGATTTAGAAGTTTTTGATCTTCAAAAAAAATGGCATTTTTTCAATCCTAAAATTGGTATCAAAGCATTTGTAAATCATCAAAATAGCTTATATCTATCTGCCGCTATTGCAAACCGTGAGCCAGCACGTGATGAGCTGATCGATAATCGAACGGATGGCATAAAGCCAGAGCAGCTCTACAACGTAGAGCTAGGGCATACGTTTAAAAATACTTGGATTGAAATCAATACCAACTATTATTTAATGTACTACCGAAATCAACTTTTACTCACGGGGCGGCTCAACGATGTAGGCAATGCTATAAAAATAAATACAGCTAGGAGTTATCGAACGGGGCTGGAGTTGGCTGTAAAGGCAACGGCTTTACGGTCGAAAGATAAACAGCGAGTAGTATTGGATTTTTCTGCGAATGCAGCATTTTCGGTCAACCGAATTTTGAATTTTGAAGATCGAGTCCCCACCTACGATGAGGATTATAATTTGCTCGAAAACGATTACCAAGTCACGTACTTTAAATCTACTACCATTGCATTTTCTCCAAGCTGGATTACTAGCGTGAGTTTGCATTCGAGTCCTTTCAAAAATTTTGATGCTACTGTTTATATTAAATATGTGAGTCGTCAGTATCTAGACAATACCCAGGCTAAATCAAGGTCTATCCACCCTTATGCTTATGGTGATATTCAGCTGAGTTATTCCATTCTTCTAGCAAAAAATAGGTCGATTGATTTGCTACTTAATATCAATAACTTTTGGAATGCTCGTTATGAAAATAATGGATTTACTTATCGCGAACGATATGCTGATGGCACAGGCGGTTTTACGGATGCTATGAGTTATAATTCGTATTATCCTCAGGCAGGTATTCATGCCAATGGGGGTGTAAATATTAAATTCTAAGGGATGGATTATAGCACAGTATGGGATGCTAAGCAGCCGTTGTTTTTTTTAGGTGATTATGCAGTTAGTTTTATAGAACTACTAGGTACCATCACTGGATTGTGCTCTGTTTATTTTGGTACAAAAAACCACAATGCAGTATGGTATTTTGGTTTTGTAAATGTGGTTTGTTTTGGGGTGATTTTTTTTCAAATCGCTTTGTATTCGGATATGCTTTTGCAAATTTTTTACTTTTTTGCTACCGCTTATGGACTTTGGCTTTGGGTACAAAAATCGGTGAGTAAAGAAAATGAAATCAGTAGATTAAGTAGCGAAGAATATAAAAACTGGGTATTGCTTTTTAGCAGTATTTTTTTTCTTTTTTATCTCTTCTCAAAAACACTTCCTCCGCTGTTATCTATCTCTCCTGCTAGTTTTTTACACTTCGATGCTGTTTTGTCTTCGGCTAGTGTGATAGCCACCTTACTAATGGCTAAACGAAAAATCGAAACATGGCTACTTTGGATAGTTATAGATTTTGTGTCGATAGGTTTGTATGTTCAGAAAGGTGTTCATCTCATCGCCATCGAGTATGCTCTCTTTGGTTTACTGGCAATAATTGGATTTTATAGTTGGCGAAAAATCTACAGTACTTCTACTTGATTTCGAAGTAGGTCATCCATAGATTCTCGTTGACGAATGAGATAGTCTTTGCCTTGGTGTATCAACACTTCAGCTGGTCTGAATCGTGAGTTATAGTTGCTTGCCATAGTGATGCCATATGCTCCAGCATTGTGAAATGCAATGATATCGCCTTCTTTCACCTCATTTACTCTTCTATCCCATGCAAAAGTATCCGTTTCGCAGATATAGCCTACTACGGTATAAATACGGGGCACACCTTGTGGGTTTGACACATTGGTAATGTGGTGATAGCCGTTGTAAAACATAGGTCTGATAAGGTGATTTAGTCCAGAGTCAATGCCTACAAATACCGCTGCCGTAGTTTGTTTTAACACATTTACTTTAGTTAAAAACGTACCCGATTCACTGACTAAAAACTTGCCTGGCTCAAACCAAAGGTCTAAATCGCGGCCATAAGATTTGCAAAATTCCTGAAAACGAGAACCTAGTTTTTGTCCTAGTTCTTCGATGTCAGTAGCATAGTCATCGGGCTTGTAAGGAACTTTGAATCCAGAGCCAAAATCGACAAATTGGAGATCTTTGAAAAACTGTGTTTGCTCAAATAAAATTTCCGCTCCACGAAGGAAAACTTCAACATCTAAAATATCAGAACCAGTGTGCATGTGCAGGCCGTTTACGACTAGTCCTGTACTATTTACAATGCGCTCTACATGGCGCATTTGATAAATCGAGATACCAAATTTTGAATCGATATGACCTGTCGATATATTGAGATTTCCACCAGCCATTACATGTGGATTGATACGAACACATACTGGTACGGTGTTGCCATATTTTGCGCCAAACTGCTCTAGTATAGAGGTGTTGTCGATATTGATTTGTACGCCCTCTTTCACCGCCAGTTCGATTTCTGCCATCGATACACAGTTGGGGGTGTACATAATTTGTATTGGGTCAAATCCTGCTTTTAAACCCAACCACACCTCTTGTATAGATACACAATCTAGTCCCAATCCCAATTTTTTAAAAAAGCGTAAAACATTGATATTATTTAATGCCTTGCAAGCAAATTTAATCTTGGGTGGAGTAGCAGAAAAGGCAGACATCAATCGATTATATTGTCTTTCCATGATGGCCGTATTGTAAACATAGAGTGGAGTATCATATTTTTCACAAAGTGACAAAGCAGAGATTCCACCTATAGTATATTCTTTACCGGTTAGTTCGAGCATCTTGTTTTTTTTGTGGGCGAATATAGAAATTACAGATTTAAATTGAGGTCAATGCAAATCGGCTAGCACATTTTGGCTAGTATCTGTATCTTCAATCTTGAAGACTTTCACGGCTAGGAGATAAAGCACTGTATTGACTACCATGATACCCGCAAACAGTAGAAAATAAGCTGTGCCTTGATATTGACTAAAAAAGCCCTGTTGCTGAATACTTTGATTGATATACACCACTAACATATTGCCTAAGAATATGGTAAAAAAGAAAATCGACATGATGGTGCTCTTCATACTCGCTGGGGCTTTTGAAAATGAATATTCAAGTCCAGTGATCGACACTAAAATCTCTGCGACAGTAATCATTAAATATGCAAAAAGCTGCCAACCGATATTGAGCCGAATGCCAGAGTCGAGCTGATGTTGAATCCATGCGGAGTAGGCAAAAGTAAGCGCAGTGAGGGCAAGTCCCCACCCAAATTTGCGCAATGCAGTGGTTTTGATGCCCTTGTTTTGTAAAAATGGATATATCCCAAACGTAAATATGGGGATGAGAATCAATATCAAAAGCGCATTGACAGTCTGTACTTGTTCGGGTAGCCATGTGACACCTAAGAAGAGCAAATCCATATTTTTGTGTTGTGCTTGAATGACCCATTCAGAGCCATTTTGATCATATAGAGCCCAAAAAATAGGGATAAAGCAAAATACCACCATTACTTTCCAAACACTTTTTAGCTGCGACAAAATGGATACTCCCTTCATTTCTTTTTTAGTGTCAGATGGTTTTTTGATTTTGTATTTTTTTGTACCTGCTATAAATATTATCAACGCTATAGCCATCAAGATGCCCGGCACACCAAATGCCACTGCTGGAGAAGCGTGTTTTTTTAACAATGGAGTGATGAGCATAGAGAAAAATGCGCCCAGATTGATACCAAAATAAAATATATCGTATAGCTTTGAGATGTTTTGATCTGATTCGTTTTCAAATTGGTCGCCCACCATTACTGAGACATTGGGTTTTACGCCACCTGCTCCCACAGCTATCAGCATTAGACCTGTATAAAATAGTTCATAATTCGTTTCGAAAATAGCTAAGCACGCATGACCTATACAATAAACAATGGAGAGCAAAATGATCGTCCAGTATCGACCTAAAATATAATCGGCCAAAAGGCCACCAAGTATAGCGCACAAATAGACCATTGCTACAAAAAAGTGGGTCACCTCATTGGCATGCGCTTCAGCTTCTTTGCTAAGACCCAAATCGTTGGTAGGGTTAAAGAATTGCGATATCAGAAATGTAGTCAAAATAGCTTTCATACCATAAAAGCTAAATCTCTCGGCAGTTTCTGTGCCTATAATATAAGGAGCAGCTTTAGGGAAGCTGGCAATTTTGTCTAAAAGTGAAGCCATGTTTTTTGGGGATGAAAGTCGAAGATAGTTTTTTTGGATAATACTTTACTCATTTCAAACTTTGCAACCATTTTTCATTATGTATCGTCTTTAGAACTGCATTTAGGAATCATATGGGCATATCTTTTTTTAGCATATGTTTCTTAAATAAGATAAAACTACTATTTTACGCATCCAAAAACACCATAGACCATGAAAAAAATCTTACTCGCACTCCTTGTTTTTTTTAGTATTCAAAGCACATTTGCGTCACACTTACTTGGTGGAGATGTAACTTATCAGTGCATAGGCCCCAATCAGTATCGTGTATTCCTAAAGCTTTACCGAGATTGTAAGGGAATTAGTATGGAGAGCTCACATACAGTTACATATTCCTCTAGTACGTGTAATGTGAGCGGATCAATAACATTAAACAAAACATCGGGGCCAGTAGATATTACGCCTGTTTGTCCTGGTCAGGCAACAAGTTGTAATGGCAATGGCCCATTTGGTGTAGAAGAGTATATTTATTCAGGCATTTTGAATCTACCCGCAGGCTGCCAGGCAGGCGACTGGATTTTGAATTGGAATTTTTGTTGTAGAAATAATGCTATCACTACACTTAATAGCGGGAGCAGTCAAAATATGAGTTTATCTGCTTTGCTTAAAAACAACAATAATTTAGGCTGTAACTCTTCACCAGTATTTGGTGTAGCACCTACCTCTATTGTGTGTGCAGGAAGACCCGTATTGTATAATCACGGAGCTTCTGATCCCGATGGAGACTCATTGGTTTTTTCATTATCAAATTGCTATCAAGGTCAGGGTTCATCGGTGAGTTATAATAGTCCATTTTCAGGAACTAACCCCCTCACTACCGCAAGTGGCATTACTATCGACTCGCGCACTGGACAGGTGTCGTTTACTCCTACTACCCAACAAGTAGCAGTGATATGCGTGCTAGTAGAAGAGTATAGAAATGGAGTGAAAATAGGCGAGATTATACGTGATGTACAATTTAATGTAACCACTAATTCTACTTTCTGTACAGGAAATAATAATCCTGTAGCTTCTGGTTCTGGAGGTTCTACAAATTATAATTATACTGGTTGTGTAAATAGTACTATTTGTTTAAATATAGACGTAACTGACCCAGACAACAACTTAGTAAATGTAACTTGGAATAATGGCATACCTTCAGGTACGTTTGTAGTTACTGGAAATAATACTACGAATCCCAAAGTTCAGTTTTGTTGGACGCCTACAGCTGCGGATATTGGTAGCAATTTTTTCACTATCACCGTAAAAGACAACTCATGTCCATTGGTAGGCGTTTCTACTTATTCGTATTTTATAAATGTAGTACCTGCTCCACATACGCTTACTGCGGGCACAGCTACTGCCATTTGCCCTGGTCAGCCAGCAGCGCTCACTGCTACTCCATCATCTGGATATTCAAGTTTTTATTGGACACCAAATGCTGCTATAGCGTCAGCTACCTCGCTTAATACTACGGCTAGTCCAGTCTCTACAACTACTTATTTAGCTAATGCAGAATTTCCTGATGGTTGTGTACTTTCTCAACCTGTTATCATTACAGTAAACCCAAAACCTACGCTTACTATCACAAACAGAAATGCATTTGTATGTGCTGGTAGCCCTGTTACTTTTGCGGCTACTAGCAATGTCGCTGGAACTAATTATGTTTGGAGTACAGGAGGTGTAACAAACTCAATTACTGTTTCACCAATAGCAAGTACTACTTACTACGTCACGGCTACTACACCTGCAGGATGTGTTACCATAGATAGCGTAAAAGCGACTATCCCAACGCCTACTGCCAATGTGTGTAATGTGGTTTTTGCATCTCCAACAGGTACAGATACAGCAGATGGTACTAAAACGAGCCCATTATCTTTACAAGGTGCTATTATAAAAGCGGCATGTTTTGGCACAGTGATCAAGATGGCTGTGGGCACATATACTATAGATAATCCAATCACTAATCTTACGAGTAATATCACTTTAGAGGGTGGATATGACCCAGCTAATAGTTGGAGAAAAACAAGTTTGGCGGGAGCTACCACTATTTTGCGTTCTAATTTAAATGTGGAAGACGCTACAGGTGCATCACCAAGATTGGTGGCTATCTCATCGCTAGGACAAGATAATCTGCGTTTTCAAGATTTAACTATACAGGTAGCAGATGCACCAGTAAACACAACAGGTAATGTAGGTATTTCAACTTACGCAGTGATTTTAGACAATTGTACAAATTACAAATTTGTGAGAACACAGCTCTTGGCGGGAAATGCTGGAGCGGGAAATTCAGGCGCTGCCGGCACTTCAGGTGTAGCAGGTGCTAATGGATTAAATGCCTCTGGACGAAATGGGGCCGCTGCACCAGCTGGGCCAAATGCAGGTGGAGCAGGAGGACGAGGTGGAGCTAGTGGATTCTTTTCTGGTAGTGATGGAAACTCAGGCGCTGCTGGCTCGGGACCTAATCCAGGACTCGGAGGTTCAAAAGGAAATGGGGCAACGGGATGTGCTGCCACTTTTGGCAATACAAGTAACTATGGAGGTCCGGGAGGAAATGGAGGAAATGGTGTAAATGGAGGGAATGGCTCATTAGGTGGGGTAGGAGGTGTAGTAGGAAATTTCTTTCAACCTGGCTCACAGGGAGGAAATGGTACTGCAGGTGTAGCTGGCTCTGGCGGTGGTGGCGGTGGTGGAAATGGCGGTGCTACTGGTACTGATGGGGGCGGTGGTGGCTCTGGTGGTTCTGGAGGAGGTGCAGGTTCTGGCGGTTCTGGCGGCTATGGTGGAGGAGGTGCATTTGGTTTATTTCTAAATACAAATGGAATAGGAGGCCAAGTGATTGATTGCAATATTCAGGCGGGTACTGCTGGAGCTGGAGGAGCTGGGGGTGCTGCTGGTCTAGGAGCAAACGGAGGCACAGGTGGCCAAGGATATGAAGATGGATTTGGTGGGGATTGTGATAACACCCCCGGAGATGGTGGAAATGGTGGAAGAGGAGGCGATGGCGGTTCAGGGGGGGCTGGCCAAGCAGGCATTACTTGTCAAATTTATTATAACACAGGAGCAAACCAATTGACTATAGATAATAATGGAGTTTTGTCTGTAATAGCTGCTGCTTCTGGATGCAATGCTAGTAGCAATTTTGGCTTAGCAGCACAACCTACTATTATCAAAGATGACATCTCTTGTACCAATACCGATGTGATTCATACAGCAGCTGCGGCTGGTAATTGGACATTTACTACAGGTACTCCTTCATCAGTATTGGCTTCTTCATCAGCTACTACTCAATATACTACTTTTGGTAGAAAAGATGTGGACTACACTATAGGTGGGCGATATACAGGCTTTGGTAACATTATTGTTTCATCAAACCTTAAGCCAGACCTTTCTACTGATGCACCATTTGTACAAGGCGAATATAGAGTTTGTCAAGGTACTTCGGCTAATATCTATCCACTGAATGGTGGCATAGCCTACGTTTATAATTGGCAAGCACAAAACGCTGTAACTGGTGCTGTGATTACTAATTTTAATGGTGCTCAGTTTGACTCGATTGCATATACTTTCAATACATTAGAAGATGTGAACTTTATCCTAACTTTTGAAACCAACTGCTGTGGAGGGTCACTTTCAGATACATTAAAAATAGTTGTAGATCCTACACCAGATATTACGAATATTACAGCATCTGCCAATGGCATTTGCCCTAATTCGAATTCAGTCACATTGACTGCTTCGGTTGCTAATGGGGTATCCTATTCATGGACTCCCAATACAGGTATAATAGGTAGTGCTAATGATACTATCATACAAGTGAAACCAAGTACTACAACTACCTATCTATTAACCGCATTAAATCAAAATGGAACTTGTAGAGATACTGCATCGATTCAAGTTGTAGCAAATCAATTCAGTATTTCTGTAGCTACTACCACGACTACTTGTAGCGCATTGGGTACAGCAACAGCTACTGTTGTTGCCAATAATCCTGCTTTGACTTATTTCTGGTCATCAGGTGCTACTACTGGACCTACTGCTTCTCTTACTGATAATCTTGGTAGCTTAGCTGTAGGTACTTATTCTTTGACAGTACAAAATGCAAATACTGGATGTAGAGATTCAGTTTCTTTTGCTATTAGTCCAGATCCTGGTTCGTTTAGTACATTTGTAAATAATACCACTCCAGTGGCTTGTAATGGCGAATCAAATGGTACGGCTAGTTTACAAAGCTTTAATGCAGTAGGTACAGTGACTAATGTATGGACAGACAGTGCGGGTGTAAACACCGTAAATCCTTCGGCTTTGGCAGCAGGGTGGTACAAGGTTGTTTCTACCGATGGAGCAGGCTGTATGTCAACACAATACTTCTTTATTTCTCAGCCAAATGTGCTATTCTTAGATTCACTTAATGGCAATAATCCTACATGTGCTAAGTTTGGTGATGGAGCTATAGAGGTAGATGCAGGTGGCGGCAATGGCGGCTATGTATTTACATGGAGTTCGGTACCTGTGCAGCAAGGCAAAAACTTGACAAATGTAGATGCTGGATGCTATACTGTATCTGTGGTAGATAACAAGGGGTGTAATACTTCACAGCAATATTGTTTAACGCCTCCAGCACAACACATAAACTTTACGGCTGCCACTATTGTAGATGTGAAATGTAATGGTAGTGCTACTGGCCAAATCACATTGAATGCTACGGCTACAAACGGGCCATTGACTTATACATGGTCTCCTAATGTAAGCTCAACTAATGTAGCGACCAATGTAGCTGCTGGTACTTATAACATTACGGTTATAGATGCGTTGGGTTGTAAAGACACCACTTCTGCTCAAATGACTGAGCGCACAGCGCTTACGGCTAGCTTGGTGGTAGATTCAATCAACTGTTTCAACTACAAAGACGGAAGAGTCATAATCACGGCATCTGGGGCTACTGGCCCTTATACGTATTCATTTAACGGAGGTGCATTTGACACTAAATCTATATTTGATACGCTAGATGTAGGTACTTATACTATCACGGCAAAAGACGCATCAGGATGCGAGGCTACATTCCCTGTTACCATGACACAGCCTAGCCAGTTAGCTATATCGGCAGTACAAGATACGGTATATCAGATACCAGGTATAGACAATTATATTGAAGTATTTACTGTTGGTAATGTAACTTCATACGATTGGACCCCAGATAATACATTGAGTTGTGATAACTGTCCTAAGCCTTTAGTTAATGATGTAGTAAATACATTACACATGGTCACGGCTACTTATACACCATTTAGCAAACCATGTATATCTACCGCCAATGTTTTTGTAATTGTACCTACAAAAAATCTGTTTGAAATGCCTACTGCGTTTTCACCAAATGGTGATGGCGTAAATGATAAATTCTTTTATGTTGCTTTTGGCAATTCGCCAGAGATAGAAGTATTAGAGTTTAGAATATACAACAGATGGGGGGCACTCTTGTACAATGATACTGCTGCTGGATGGGATGGGAAATCGAAAGGAATTGACCAGCCTGTAGAAACCTATGTTTACTTTATCAAAGTGAGCATCCCTGATCCACAAAATCCTGGCAAGAAAAAGCAACTTTTTAAAGAAGGATCATTTGCCTTGATGCGATAAAACTTGATTTAAAAATTTCAATAGCCCGTTAGATTTTCAAACGGGCTATTTTTTTAATATAAGAAAGCGTGGGTAAATGATTTTAATGGCAAGCACCAAGTGGTGAAAAGGTAGCTTGGCATTACAGGCAGAATTACATCTTCTCTGGCACATCAATACCCAGTAGTTTCATCGCATGTTTTAAGGTACGCGCTATTTGGGTAGAAAGCTGAATACGCAGTTGTTTTTCTGCATCAGGCACATGACTCGCTAGAATAGATAATTCGCTATAAAACTTGTTGTACATCTTTGCTAGACTATACGCAAAGTTGGCTATTTCAGAGGGGTCATATTTATGACTAGCACTTTCGATGATACCTGCATAGCTATCGAGCAAAATGACCAACTGCCGCTCTATCGAATGCAGGGGTGTAGCAGTATCAAGGGAAGTAGGTGTAGTATTCGCTTTACGAATAATAGAACGGATACGCGCATGTACATATTGGACGAATGGTCCAGTTTGCCCTTGAAAATCGATAGACTCCTCTGGATTGAAAATGATTTTTTTATAAGGATTAACACGCAATATGAAATACTTCAATGCGCCAAGACCTATCATTTTGTAGAGTTCTTTTGCCTCGACTTCAGTGAAGTCGTCAATCTTACCGAGCTCTTTGGTTTTTTCTTCGGCTATGCGGAGCACCTCTGCGATTAGGTCATCTGCATCGGCAGTTTTGCCTTCGCGCGATTTGAATCTACCCGTAGGTGACTCCACCATGCCGTAAGATAAGTGATAAATGCCATCTGCCCATGTTTTGCCCATTTTTTGAAGACAAAGTTTGAGTGCTTTGAAGTGATAATCTTGTTCGCTACCGACCACATAAATCATGCGATCCATTTTGAATTCTTTGTAGCGCTCATCGGCAGTACCGAGATCTTGGGTAATGTAAATAGAAGTGCCATCGCCCCGAAGCAATACCTTTTCATCAAGTCCATCAGGAGTTAGGTCAATGGCTATAGCCCCATCTGCTCTCTTATAAAAGGTCTTATTTGCTAAGCCTTCTTCGATAATCTCTTTGCCGAGCTTGTAGGTTTCGCTTTCAAAATAATCTTTTTCAAAATCTACGCCCAGAACATCAAAAGTGATTTGAAAACCAGCTAAAACCCAATCATTCATTTGCTTCCAAAGCGCCATTGTATCTGCATCGCCATCTTCCCATTTGAGAAGTAAAGATTTGGCTAGCGAAAATGCTTCGGTTTCTTGTTCGGCTACCTCTCTATCTTTGCCTATGGTTTTGAAAAGAGGGGCATCTTCAGCTAGGTTATATTTTGTGCGTAGTTGTCGCTCTACAATTTTGCCAAAAAGCACATAGTAATCGCCCACAAAATGATCTCCTTTGATGCCTGTAGATTCAGGTGTAGCACCGTTGCCTTCTAGCATATAGGCTGCCATTGATTTGCAGATAGCGATACCCCGATCGTTGTAGATATTTACTTTAGTTACATCATAGCCGTTAGCCACTAGCACTTCGCTCATAGCATAGCCTAACATCATATTTCTGAGATGTCCAATGTGTAAGGGTTTGTTGGTATTGGGGCCACAGTACTCAAGCAGTACTTTTTCTGTTTTTTGGGTAGGCGTAAAAACCTTTTCCTGGCTGGCAAAAGCATTCAATTTTTCTATCCAAAATGCAGATTGAAAGCTAAGATTAAGGAATCCCTTTACAATATTGAAACTGCTAAAAAGGGCTGTTTTTTCAACTAAATATTGACCCATCACTTCGGCTGTTTTTTCGGGAGAAAGTTTGCTGTAGCGAACTAGTGGGAAAACTACAAGGGTATAATCACCCTCAAAGTCTTTGATAGTTTGGTTGATAGTGATGTCCTTTTCGGTGATTTGTTCACCAAAAAGGCTTTGAGCCGCATTGAAAGCTGCTCTTTTTATAAGGTCATGAGTAGAAATAGATTTCATGGGATAAACATAATTCTTTTTCGTTCAATAGAAAAAATCAACTGTTTGTTTCTCAATACGCAACCTTTTTAATAATTTCATAATCTTAGGATTAGAAAAATTTACTTTTAGAATAAAAAATTGGAAATGAGAAAAGCAGTATTACTGATTAGTGGTTTTTTTTACTTTGCGGCAATCAGTACTGCCCAGCCAGGATGTCCAGCAGTAAGCGCTGGGGCTAATCAGAGTTTGCCTTGTGGTACTACCTGCACCAACCTTACGGCTACCGCCTTCCCATCGGGCAATACTACTACTTACAGTGTGGCATCTATTCCTTATACGCCCTTTAGTTATACTGCGGGAACTTCTATTTTAGTAAATACGGATGATATCTGGTCAGGAATAATTAATATCCCTTTTACGTTTTGTTTTTTTGGAAATGCTTATAATCAGTTAGTTTTGGGCGCAAATGGTTTGTTAAGTTTTGATATATCGAATGCAGGACAGAGTTGTGTTTGGGATTTAAGAACATTGGGGCCTTTGCCCAATCCTAACATTTATACCAATTCCATTATGGGGCCATACCATGACATCGACCCTTCTTTAGGAGGAACAATTAAGTACCAGATTTTAGGTGTAGCACCATGTAGAACATTTGTGCTTTCTTTTAGTAATGTGCCTATGTTTGATGATGTTTTTCTTATAGGGAGCTGTTGGAATATTGGTAAAGCAACACACCAAATAGTACTATATGAAACTACAAATGCAATAGAAATATACATACAACAAAAAAGAGCCTGCTCGGGCTGGAATAATGGTTTGGCTATTGAAGGAATACAAAATGCAGCGGGTACAGTAGCTTATACTGTACCTGGCAGAAATGTTTCTGTTTGGAATGCCACTAATGACGCTTATCGTTTTACTCCCAATGGCCCAAGTATCGTAACAGTAGATTGGCTAAAAGGGGCATCTGTAATAGGCACAGGCAATACGGTAAATGTATGTCCATCAACAAATCCTACAACTTACACCGCCCGAGCCACTTATTTGCCTTGTAATGGGGGTACGCCTGTAGTGGTGACTAGCAATGTAAATGTTGCCTTGGCTGGTTCACTTAATTCGTCTATCACTGCTTCGCAAAATGTAAGTTGTAATGGTGGAAATAACGGCACTGCTACTGCTACAGTATCAGGGGGAAATGGTACAATAACATACGGTTGGTCGAATGGTTCGAATCAATTAGCTATATCAGGCTTATCTGCCGGTACCTATGTTTTTACAGCCAATGATGCTGCAAATTGTGTACGGAGAGATACTGTCCGTATTACACAGCCGCCACCGCGCACCTTGTCTGTGCCCAATGTTACTTTCAATAATTGTACAGGTACTGGCAATGGCGATTTGGCTGCTATAGCAAGTGGGGGTGTTTCGCCCTATACCTATGCTTGGAGCAGTACATCGCAAACGGATTCTATACTCAACGGAGTAGCAGCAGGTACATACACTGTCACGATGACGGATGCCAATCTGTGTACATCTACTGCTAGTGGCACACTATCCATCACTTCGGTACCTATTGTTTTTAGCAGTCCTGTGATTAATGACGCAACTTGCACTCAGGGCGGCTCAATCACTGCTTCAGCTACTGGAGGGGTAGGTTCATTGAGTTATGCATGGTCAAATGGCGCAAATGGTAGTTCGATATCAAACTTATCGCCAAGTAGTTTTACAGTTACAGCTACAGATGGAGGTGGTTGCTCAGCTTCTGCTACATACGTAGTAGGTACGAGTGGGTCAGTAGTGAGTTTACAAGCGCCCACACTTACTAATGTGCAATGCAATGGAGGAAGTAATGGTGCTATTACAGCAAATGCATCGGGAGGTACTGGAGCATTGAGCTATGCTTGGTCGGGTAGTAGGAGTGGGGTTACAATCACTGGATTGGCTGCTGGCAGCTATACTGTAACGGTGAGTGATCCAACTGGCTGTAGTGCATCTGCCACTTACACAATTACTGAGCCTACGGATGTAGTGCCGGGTGTGCCCACTACAGTGTCTCAAACTTGTATTACAAGAGGTAGTGCTACGGTGAGTGCTACTGGAGGTAGTGGAACGTACAACTATCTTTGGGCAGATGGGCAAACCAACGCTACCGATACAGGGCTAGTAGCTGGTACATATACAGTTACTATCACTGATCAAGTATCGCTTTGTACAGTTACTCAAACAGCTACTGTGGGTCGTACGGGTACTCCACCCAATGTTTTTGTGGCGAATCCTGCACCAATCAGTTGTACGAATACTTCGCAAAATCTAACCGCCACTTCTAGCACTCCCGGAGCTACTTTTGAGTGGACAAGTGGCAATCCTTCTGCAAGCTATACCGCTACTGCTGCGGGTACTTATACTGTCACAGCCACAAATCCACTTGATGGGTGTACCGCGACTTCTTCAGTTACAGTGTCGGCTGATACAGCTTCTCCAGTTATTGTTTCTGTTGAGCCAGATAGCTTAAATTGTTTAACGACTACTACTACACTTTTTGTGGCTACATCTGCAGTCAATCCTACTTTTGCATGGAGCAACGGCAATACAAATCAATCTTTCACTACTACTTCTGCTGGAACTTATGTGGTGACAGTCACAGATACCGATAATGGCTGCACAGCGAGCTATACCGAAACAGTGGTGCAAGACACCATAGCTCCACCTTTATCAATAAATACGCCTTCTCAATTAAATTGCGACACCCTTTCTATAGACCTTACAGTGACTACAATGGCCTCGCCTGTAGATTACCTTTGGAGCAATGGCGAGCTAGTCGCTACTACTGCAATATCTTCGCCAGGTATATTTTCAGTTACTGTAACCAATACTCAAAATAATTGTACTAGTGCAATTTCGCAAACGGTGACACAGAATATTGCTACCCCTACGGTAAGTATAGCGCCCTCCGTTTTTATGACTTGCGCCAATTCATCGCAAACTCTTACGGCTACAGCGTCTCCAGCTTCTGTAATTTACGCCTGGTCAAACAGTGCTACCACTAGTTCGACTACTGTAACGTCCGCAAATAATTATTCTGTAACAGTAGAAGACCCTGCTAATGGCTGTACCGCTACAGCAACAGAACAAGTACAAGCAGACCTAACGCCTCCACAAGTCAATATTTTGCAGCCAGCTACCCTGAGTTGTGTTGTTTTAGATGTAGATATTGATGGCACCACCAATGTGTCAAATGCCGCATATGCTTGGAGCACAGGTGAAACAACTCCGTCTATCAATGTAACTTCACCTGCTAGCTATACACTTACGGTAACCAATACAGACAATGGTTGTACGGCTTCAAATTCGGTGACTGTAGCGCAAAACATCGTGGTTCCTTCGGTAAGTATTTCTACTCCGGTGCCACATGGTTGTGCTATCGCATCGCAGGTATTGACGACTACTACCAATGCGGTAAGTCCAAGCTATACTTGGAGCACAGGAGCGAGTGCTAGTTCGGCTACAATTACGAGTGCTGGACTTTATACCGTAACAGTAACAAATGGAGCGAACGGTTGTACGGCTTCGCAAACCCAAACAGTAGTAGATGCACCACCGCTCGTTTTATCAGCCAATACCATCGATCCACTTTGTATTACGTTCCCAAATTCAGGTAATATAGCCGTTACGCCTACTTCTGGTACGCCTTCGTATAGCTTTCTCTGGTCAGATAGCTCGCGAAATGCCGTATTAGGCAATCTGCGACCTGGCAGCTATCAAGTCACTGTATCTGATGCGCAAGGGTGTACAGCTGTTGGCTCATACACATTGGGCTATCAATATGATTTTACGATAGAGGCAAACCCTAGAGTTGCGATTCCATTGGGTGAGTCTGTAGTGCTAGAATATGTTGTCAATGGGAATGCAGGCACTTTGACAAATCTTTGGTCACCAAATCGATATATAGATTGTGAAACATGCGCCAATCCTACAGTATCTCCACTAGCTACGCTGCTTTATCGTATTGATGTCGAAAATCAAGTAGGTTGTAAGGCAAGCGATACTTTGACTATCAAAGTAGTGCCATCGTATGACTTGTATGTACCGAATGCGTTTACTCCAAATCAAGATGGATTTAATGATATCTATGAGATTTATGGAAACAAAAAAATCTGGAAATTTATGGATATGCAAATATTCAATCGTTGGGGCGAAATGGTATTTACCTCAAATGATATCGACTTTAAATGGGATGGAAGATATAAAGGCAGTCTGCTTACTCCTCAGGTATTGACCTACATTTTACAGATTTCGTATATCAATGGGTTTACCGATAAGTTACAAACGGGAACTATCTCGCTGATTAGATAGCGAAATTGTTTGTCTATTTCCTTTCGATAATTCTTACTTTAGCGGGGTAAATTAATTTATTGTTTTTATCCGCTATTAGATGCATAAAAATCCGAAGTACCAAGAGCTCATAGAGCAGTCATTTGATTTTCCTCAAAAGGAATTTAAGATTGTAGATCATTCATTGCAGTTTAATAATCTACCACTCATGGATATAGTGGAAAAATATGGCACTCCATTGCGCCTTACGTATCTTCCTAAGATTGGTCAGCAGATACAGCGAGCCAGACGCTTATTTAACTCTTCAATGGCGAATCTGAATTATCGGGGCAATTATTTCTATTGCTATTGTACAAAAAGTTCTCATTTTTCATTTGTTGTAGAAGAGGCATTAAAGCATAAGGTGTATCTCGAGACTTCGTCTGCATTTGATTTTGAGCTCATCAGTCGATTAGAAGCTAGTGGCAAGCTAAATAAGGATTTAGTAATTGTATGTAATGGTTTTAAAACCCAGCAATATCAAGATAATATTATCAATGCTATCAAGGCGGGCTATACAAATGTGACCACCGTACTCGATAGTTTGGAGGAGATCGATAGTTATCAAGAACTAGATGAGCCCTTGAATATTGGTATTCGGATAGCGGCCGAAGAAGAGCCTAAGTATGAATTTTACACCTCTCGATTGGGCATTAGAGCCAATGCAGTAGTCCCATTTTTTAAATCAAAAATCAGGGATAATCCTAAGTTTAAACTCAAGATGCTCCATTTTTTTATTGATACGGGTATCAAGGATGTAAACTACTACTGGACAGAGTTTCACAAGGCATTGAAAATTTATGTAGAGCTTAAAAGAATTTGCCCTACTTTAGATTCAATCAATCTTGGTGGTGGTATGCCTATCAAACAGTCGCTGGCCTTTGATTTTGATTATGAATATATGATCAATGAAATAGTGACTCAAATCAAAAATGTATGTAGTGAAGAGAATGTAGATGAGCCGCATATTTATACAGAGTTTGGTAGTTACACTGTAGGTGAATCGGGTGCTGTTATTTTTTCTGTTTTGGGCAAAAAGCGACAAAATGATAGAGAAACTTGGTACATGCTCGATGGGTCATTGATGAATAGTTTGCCTGATATATGGGGGCTTTCACAGCGGTTTATCATGCTTCCTATAAATAATTGGGATAAAGAATACACGCACATCAATCTCGGAGGTATCACTTGTGATGTAGGTGACTATTACAATTCAGATGCACATGTGAGCCAGGTATATCTACCCAATATAGACGAAGGTGAGAAGTTGTTTATTGGGTTTTTTCATACTGGTGCGTATCAAGACACCTTGAGTGGATATGGAGGTATAAAGCATTGTCTATTGCCATCACCGGCACATCTTTTAGTAGATGAGGAAAACGGGCAGTTTACCTATAAAGTTTTTGCAGAGGAGCAAAGTGCTGAAAGTATGATGAAAATTTTAGGTTACTAAAATTTCACTCCCAGATTTACAGAGGTGCGAAAATAGCCACCAAATCCAGCGGTAGAGCCCATACCACCTATGGCAATATTGTTGCCTACATAAAATTTTCTGTAGGTGAATTCTAATTTTAAACCGATAGGTATGGCTAGTCCTGCATTCCAAAAGCGTCTATCGTAACCATAATCGTCATAGGGACTATAGTAGGATTCTCTTTCTCTTGCAAAAACGGCATTGAAACCAACATAAGGGGTTACATAAAAATAGCCTTTTGTTCTCACTCTTCTTGCAATAGTAGGCCCCGCATTCAATCCAAATTGTAAGTTTCCTCCTATAAAAGGCAATCCTTGTACACCTGCAAACCCCCAAACATCACCACCCACTTTTGATCGTCTTTTCCAATCTTTTTTGTTGAAAATTTTGCCACCTAAAGTAAGTTCAGCACCCAGCCCAGCTCCTATTTGAGAAGCACCTCCTCCAAGTCCTAAAAGTAAATAAACGCCTTGCGGTTTATAGCGGGTATTAAATTCGGGTTTGTCAACTACGGGTCGTTTGCTTTTCTCTCTATAATCGCCATCTGTAGGATTATATAATTGTGGCTTTGGGCGAAGTAGCGGCTCTTTGGTAAATTTCTCTACTTCTTCAATTGTAAATGCAAAAATATTATCGCCCGATTTTATTTTGAGCGATTTCCCGGGTATTTGTTCTACAATTACTCCTCTTATCACTGAGCCATTTTTAAGATAGACAACCTCCTCGTAGTTGCCTATTTGTGCTTTTATCAAAAATGGAAAGAGAAGCAAACAAAGGAATGTGATATTTTTCATTGGAATTATTTTTTTTTTTTGATAAAACGGACTAGTCTATTTTTTATTGCCTTACTTTAGTATCTCTGCCAGCTTACTACTCAGTTCCTCTCCACGCAAGTTTTTAGCAATGATTTTGCCATCTTTATCTAGCAAAAATTGTGCAGGGATACTTTGTACGCCATAGATAGCTGATGCTGCTGACTGCCAGCCCTTGAGGTCAGATACGTGGCTTTTCCAAACTAAACCATCTTGTGCTATGGCACCCACCCAGCGACCTTTATCTTGATCTAGCGATACGGAGTAAATGTCAAATCCTTTGTCTTTAAATTTATTGTAGGCAGCTACCACAGCGGGGTTTTCTCTTCTGCATGGACCACACCATGATGCCCAAAAATCGATAAGTACGACTTTGCCACGAAGCGATGATAATTTTAATTTTTTACCATCAGGATTTTCAAATTCTAAATCAGGAGCTATTGCCCCTACTGCGGTGGCAGCAGCCGATTTTGCGGCTAGCTCAGCGGCTTTTACTTGTTGCTCTATCTGCGCATATGCGGTACGCATTTCAGTAGTGTAGGGACTTTTAGGGATTTCTTTTTCAAGTCTTTCTATCATCTGTAGATTTTCAGCCGGATATTTATTCATTGGTAAAAATGAAGTATAATACAAGGCTACCATAGGGTCTTTTGCTGTTTTTATCTTGCTTTTAAGTGTATTTTCAAATGCCTGTCCTGTGGCTTGTATCATCATTGCAAATTGTTGTAAGCTATCGGTAGGAGCACCTGCATTTTGCTTTGCATAAAATTCTTCATTTAGCTGTTGGAGTGCTATCTGATTTTCAGCGTTGTATTTAATGGCTTCTTGCATTTCAATAGCCGCAGGAGTGCCGGTTATTTTGTAGGCAACGGAATTATTTATATCTGCTGTAAAATTATAGGTAGTATTCTCTAGCAATACTATCCAAAATGTGTTGTCTATTCTCAATCGATAGAAACCTTTATCTGCTTTATTGGAAAGTTTGAAAGTGCCATCGTTAGCGATGGTACTCGAATCGATAAGCGATAACTGCTGTAGGGTAAGTCTTTCGAGCAATACTTTTTTGCCGCCAGCTTTTTCGATTTTGCCATTGATAGTGTAGTGGTCACCACCCGATGAATTGCATGATAGAAATGAGAAAAATAAGAAAACAAAAAGTAGGTTTTTCATAAGTATAAAGTGTGATTGATAGATAAATTTGGTAAAATAAATTGAAAAGTATTAGTCCAACTGACTTGCCAGTAGTTTATTAATGATTTTTGGGTCGGCTTTGCCTTTTGAGGCTTTCATTACTTCACCTACAAAAAGACCTAAAAGCCCCTTTTTACCCCCTTTGTATTCTGCTACTTTTTCAGGAAGTGAGGCCAATACGGTGTGCACTAGTCCAGCAATGAAATCTTCATCGCCAGTCTGCAATAGATTGAGGGATTCGGCTATAGACAAAGGTGATTTAGCTGGTTCTGCAACCATCACCGGGAATATTTTTTGCGAAGCAATAGAAAAATTGCTTTTTCCTTCGTCAATCAGCTGAATCAAATCCGCAATAGCACTTGGTTTTAGAACAAATTGTGTAATCTCTAAGCCGTTTTCATTTAGATAGGATTTTACTGGTCCAAGTAGCCAATTGGATGCTGCTTTATAGTTTTTGGTAAGGGTGATGAGCTCATTGAAATAAAAAGCTAATTCTTTATCTTCTGTCAAAATACGCGCATCATATGCGGGCAGTTCGTACTGATTGATGTATTCTAATACAAGCTGCTGAGGTAACTTTGGTAATGCAGATTTTATGTTATTCAAAAAGTCAGCAGTCACTATCACAGGTGGCAAATCAGGCTCAGGGAAGTAGCGGTAATCATGTGCATGTTCTTTTGAACGTTGTCCTATCGTATGTCCAGTGTTGGGGTCAAAACCGCGTGTTTCTTGGTGTACTGTTCCGCCATTTTCTACTAAGTCGATTTGACGAATAAATTCTGATTCGATAGCGCGTTTCACGTTGCGCATAGAGTTCATATTTTTGACCTCTACTCTAGTGTTGAGTATTTCTTCGCCTTTCATTCGTATCGAAATATTTGCGTCACATCGCATACTGCCCTCTTCCATATTGCCATCGCAGATATCTAGATAGCGCAGTATTTTTCTGATTTCTGTGAGATATTGGTAAGCCTCATCGCTGGTGCGAATGTCTGGTTCAGAAACGATTTCAATCAATGGTACTCCTGCTCTATTCAAATCTATGAGGGTAAAAAACGGATCTAAATCATGTATAGATTTGCCCGCATCTTCTTCGAGATGGATACGCAGTATTCGCACAGTTTTTTCATACGAAGCTGTTTTTTTATCCTCAGTATTCATTTCAAAAGTCAAATGCCCTTCTGTACAGATAGGGGTTTTGTCTTGGGTGATTTGATAGCCCTTGGGCAAGTCAGCATAGAAATAGTTTTTTCGAGCAAATTCGTTCACTTCACGGATTTGACAACCAGTCGCTAACCCCATTTTGATTGCATATTCTACTGCTTTTTTATTCACTTTGGGTAATGTGCCTGGATGTCCTAGCGACAATGGACTTATTTGCGTATTGGGCATAGAACCGAAGGTAGTATCATCTGCGCAGTACATTTTACTTTTTGTAGATAGTTGTGCGTGAACCTCCAGTCCTACTATTAGTTCGTATTTATCGTATTTTGATTCATTCATATTGTTCTCTTTTTTATTAGGCTTCTATTTTTTCTGTCACTTTCTGCAACAGGGTATCTATTCCATTCGGATCAGTGCCACCTGCGCTAGCGTAAAATGGTTGTCCGCCACCACCCCCTTTTATCAGTGGAGATAACTCTTTTATCCATGCACCTGCACTCCAGTTTTTTTGTTTTGAAAGCGACTCATCTATCATGATGTGGACTGTAGCTTTGCCTTGAATAGTTGAAGCAATAGCAAACACAAAATTCGATTGCTCGTTTTTAAGCAAATAGACTAAGTTTTTGAGCTGGTCATTTGAGTCTATGGCTATGTTTTTTATCAAACAATTCACTCCGTTTATTGCGCTTACTTCTTTTACCAGTTTATCTTTTAATGTCATCAACTCTTGATGTGCAACTTCTTCGATTTTTTTCTTGAGTAAACTGTTTTCTTCCTGTAAAACGACAATCGATTTCTCGATATCCTTTGGAGAATTTAATAGCGATTTTATATTGTCGAGTGTAGCTGCTTTTTCATTTAGAAAATCAAGCGCAGCTTTGCCTGTAAGTGCTTCAATACGTCTTACTCCCGCAGCCACAGCAGATTCGCTACTTATTTTAAACAGACCGATAGCTCCTGTAGCGTGTACGTGGCAACCTCCACATAGTTCGCTCGAAAAGTTTTTGTCGAAAGTAATGATACGCACACTTTCGCCATATTTCTCTCCAAAAAGCATTGTTGCGCCAGCCTTTTCGGCTTCTGCGATAGGCACATTGCGCTGCTCAATTAGCGCAATATTTTCTAAAATTTTTTGATTTACTACAGCTTCTACTTTGGCTATCTCTTCATCTGTTACTTTCGAGAAATGGGCAAAATCAAAACGCAAATAATCAGCATTGACGAGAGAGCCTTTTTGTTGTACATGATCGCCCAATACTTGTCGTAATGCAGCTTGCAACAGGTGAGTAGCCGAGTGATTTCGGATTGTAGCCGTTCGCTTAGTTGTATTAATTTTAGCTTTTATTTTTGCGGTAAGATGAGTAGGTAGTTTTTTTGTGAAGTGAATGATAAGGTCATTTTCTTTTTTTGTGTCTATCACCTCTATAGCTTCGGTATCAAAAAATAATTGGCCAGTATCGCCCACTTGACCGCCACTTTCGGCATAAAAAGGGGTTTGATTTAAGACCAGTTGGAATCGCTCAGAGTCTTTAACTTTTACCGTTCGGTATTTCAATAAAAGACTCTCGCTTTCTGTTTGGTCATAGCCCACAAACTGACTATTGTTGCCTTCGTGTACTACTACCCAATCAGATTGTTCTGTGGTAGCGGCTTTGCGTGAACGTTCTTTTTGGATTTGAAGTTCTTTTTCAAAGCCTATTTCATCTACTTTTAGCCCTTTTTCTGTGGCTATGAGTTTGGTCAAATCTATTGGAAAACCAAATGTATCAAATAATTCAAATGCAATTTTGCCTGATATTAGTTTGGTGTCGCCTAGTTCTTTTTCTATCCCTTCAAAACGTTTTAGTCCTTGACTTAGTGTGCGTAGAAATGCGGTTTCTTCTTCAAAAATAACCTTTGTAACAAAAGCTTCTTGCGCTTTGAGTTCTGGGAAAATGGATGCAAATTTATCTGCTACCAAAGGTACCAACTCATGCATAAAAGGTTGGTCGAAAGCAAGCGCAGAATAGCCATATCGTACTGCTCTACGGAGTATTCTACGAATCACATAACCTGCCCCTGTATTGGAAGGTAGCTGCCCATCAGCTATAGTAAACGCAATGGTGCGAATATGGTCTGCTATAACTCTAAGCGCTACTGCTTCAGGGCTATCGCCTTTGGCGGTGTGGAGACTTGAGTCGAGATTCGCTTTTTTTGCTATAAATTGAATGTAGTCTTGGAAAACATCACTGTCGTAATTTGATTCAAACCCATGAACGGCTCTCACCAAACGCTCAAAGCCCATGCCTGTGTCCACATGTTTATTAGGCAATAGCACCAGCGAGTGGTCAGCTTTGCGTTCAAATTGCATAAATACATTATTCCATATTTCTATTACTTGCGGGTGGTCGTTGTTTACAAGTGTATAGCCTGCTGTATTTTTTCGTTCTTCATCGCTACGCAAATCGATATGTATTTCGGTACAAGGACCACAAGGGCCTGTATCGCCCATTTCCCAAAAATTATCCTTTTTGTTGCCTTTCAAAATACGCTCTTCTGCTATCCATTTTTTCCATTCATCATAGGCTTCTTGGTCAAATGCAAGTTTTTCCTTTTCATCACCTTCAAAGACGGTGACGTACAATCTGTCTTTATCAAGTTTGCATACCTCTGTCAAAAATTCCCAAGCCCATTCGATAGCTTCTTTTTTGAAGTAATCGCCAAAACTCCAGTTGCCGAGCATCTCAAACATAGTGTGGTGATAGGTATCAACACCTACCTCTTCGAGGTCGTTGTGTTTGCCCGATACTCTAAGGCATTTTTGGGTATCTGCAATACGGGGTGAAGGTGGGGTCGCATTTTCTAGAAAAAAATCTTTGAATGGCGCCATACCCGAATTGATAAATAGGAGTGTAGGGTCGTTTTTTACTACGATAGGAGCTGAAGGGACGATTTTATGTCCTTTTTTTTCAAAAAAATCTAAAAACGATTTTCTAACTTCGTTGGAGGTCATGTGTGGGTACGATTAAAATGATATATTGTAGCTCGTCTTTTATAAAAGATGTAAAGTTAATCAGAATTAAGGCAATTTTTAAATAAGAAATGTTTAAACGAACTAAAAAAGAGAAATTTATTTTCAATGCCCAAACGCTCAAGTATGAGAAAGCGTTTGTAAGTATTTGGACACGTATAATGCGCATAGGTGGATTTGTGATGGCTTCTTTGTTATTCTCTTTCATTATTTCTTCTATAGCCTACACCTTTATTGATTCACCTAAAGAGCGGATTTTAAAAAGCGAGTTATCTGGATTGAAACAGCAATATAAGCTATTGCAAAATCAAACGGACCAAATGAGTGAAGTGCTCGAATCGTTGCATTATAGAGATAATAGTATTTATAGGGTGATATTCGAGGCGGATCCGCTCTCAAGCGATGTGTGGCAAGCCGGTGTAGGAGGGGTGAACAAATATCGAAACTTAGAAAAGTATGATAATGCAGATTTGATGATAGATATATCTAAGCATGTGGATAAGCTAAAACGCCAAATGGCAATACAGTCGAAGTCTTACGATCAAATAGCGGAGTTAATAAAAGGAAAGGAAACGATGTTGGCTTCAATACCTTCTATCCAACCAGTATCAAACAAAGATTTGAACCGTATAGCATCTGGTTTTGGTGTAAGGATAGACCCAGTATATAAAGTACCTAAGTTTCATGCAGGACTTGATTTTACTGCCCCTACAGGTACCGAAATATACGCATCAGGCGATGGTGTGGTGGAGCTCGTAGAGTTTAATTATGGTGGCTATGGCAATCAAGTAATCATTAATCATGGATACGGCTATAAGACTCGATACGGGCATATGTCAAAGTTTGCGGTTCGTCAAGGGCAAAAAATAAAGCGTGGCGAAAAGGTAGGCTATGTAGGCAGCACAGGCAAATCTACTGGCCCGCACTTACACTATGAGGTGCTCAAAAACAATGAGGCGATCAATCCCATTTATTTCTTCTATAATGACCTTGATGATGATATGTTTGCGAAGATGATAGAACGCACACAAAACTCAGGTCAATCGCTTGACTAATCACTTATGGCATACAAAGACAAAGAAATAGAGAAACTGTATTTTAGTATAGGTGAAGTAGCGCAAATGCTAGATGTGAATACCTCTTTGTTGCGCTATTGGGAAAGTGAATTTAAAGAATTGCAGGTTCGCAAAGACCGTAATGGTGTACGTCTTTTTACAAAGCCAGATATTGAAATGATAAAATTGATTTATTCGTTGGTGAAAGAAAAGGGATTTACTATAGAAGGCGCTAAGCTGCAACTCAAGCAAAACAATGAAATGGGCGATAATGAAAAAGCCTTAGCACGCTTGCTATCACTCAAATCTAGAATGCAAAAGACACTCTCCGAGCTTTAGCATTAACTGAAATTTTTTATTCTTCTTCTTGCGCCCCAGTCGAGAATGGCTGGCCACAATCGACTCATCAGATACACTAGTGAGGCATCTGGACCTATCAAAATTCTTTTTTTCTTTTTTCTAATGCCATTTATAATAGTTTGTGCGGCTTTTTCGGGTGAGGTGATGGCTACTTTATCAAACTCCGAGATTACATGGGTTTTATTATCATCATAAAAAATGCTGTTGCGCACGATATTGGTTTTAATTCCTCCAGGATGTACACAACTCACGGCTATATTGGTATCACACAGTTCTTGGCGAATAGATTCGGTAAAACCTCGTACTGCATATTTTGTCATTACATAAGGAGCATTATTAGGTACTCCAAAAAGACCGAAAACACTAGATAGATTGACAATAGCTGCTGCCGGTTTTTCTTTGAGCATGGGCATAAATGCAAGGCACATATTCACAACGCCCCATTGATTTACAGACACGATTTTTTCATAGTCAGTTATGGGGACTTTATCAAAAGCGATAGGTTCGAGTGCCATACCTGCATTGTTTATAAGGACATCGATAAGGCTATTTTTTGATACGAGCGATTGATAGAATACAGTAATGGCCTCCTTATCGGCTACATCTAAAACGAACGTTTGAACATTATCAGACTTTGCGAGCGCATAGGTTTCTGTGAGCCCTACTTCGTTTTTGTCGGTAGCAATTACAGTTGCATATTCTTTGGCAAAGGCAATAGTTAATGCTCGCCCTATACCCGAGGCGGCACCTGTGATAAGCACTGTTTTGTTTTTGAAATTTCGCATTGACTTATGTTTATGCTATCCACTTCACAAGCTCATGTATTTTTTGGATAGCGATGATTTCGATTTTTTGTTTGTTAGTAGAAGCTGCTTTTTGGCTAAATCCGGATACGAATATTCGTTCAAATCCTAATTTTTCAGCTTCAGAAATTCGTTGCTCTATGCGGCTCACAGCGCGCACTTCGCCACTCAGCCCTACCTCTCCAGCAAAGCACCATTGCGGTCGAATACTAATGTCTTCATACGAAGAAATGATAGCTGCCATTACCCCTAAATCAATGGCAGGATCATCAACTCTTATGCCACCTGCAATATTTAGAAATACATCTTTTGCGCCAAATCGAAAGCCACTTCTTTTTTCTAAAACAGCCAATAGCATATTTAATCTTTTAGAATCAAAGCCAGTCGATGAACGTTGTGGAGTGCCGTAAAATGCGGGCGATACCAACGCTTGGGTTTCAACCAAAAATGGTCGCATACCTTCCATCATAGCCGCGATGGCAATGCCAGAAGGTGTTTCGTCACGTTGGGTTAGCAATATTTCGGATGGATTGAGCACTGGGCGAAGTCCAGTGCCAAGCATTTCATAGATGCCAATTTCTGCAGTAGAGCCAAATCTATTTTTAAGACTTCGCAAAATTCTATAGGTATAATTTCTATCGCCTTCAAACTGTAAGACAGTATCTACTATGTGTTCGAGTAGTTTAGGCCCAGCTATAGTTCCGTCTTTGGTGATATGCCCAATCAAAAAAATGGGCGTATTGGTTTCTTTTGCAAATCGCTGAAACTCTCCTGTACACTCTCGAATCTGCGACACAGAGCCAGGTGGCGATTCTACATGGGTCGAGTGCAAAGTTTGTACAGAATCTACGATAATCAAATCGGGTTGTAGTTCATTTGCTTGGCGAAGGATATTTTGGGTATTCGTTTCTGAATATATAAAACATAAATCGCCAGGCGTAGCGATACGCTCAGCTCGCATTTTTATTTGTTGTTCGCTTTCTTCGCCACTCACATAGAGGATTTTCACCTGTTGGAGGATGAGTGCCAATTGAAGCATGAGCGTAGATTTGCCAATACCAGGCTCTCCGCCTATAAGTACCAATGAGCCAGGTACTATGCCGCCACCGAGTACACGGTCTAATTCAGTATCAGCCGTGGGTATGCGGTCTATTTCTTGACGTTGCACTTGTTTGAGCAAGATGGGTTTTACTTCTCTTTTAGTAGAAAATGATTTGGATGAAATGGCGGTTTCTTCGCGCTGTACCACTTCCTCTACAAAGGTATTCCATTCATTACAGGCTGGACACTTACCTACCCACTTGGGCGATTGTGCTCCACAGTTTTGACAAAAAAATGTTGTTTTCGTTTTAGCCATCTTGAAATTTCAAAAGCCGATTTTTGCTTTCTTTCAAAAGTAATTTTTTTGTTTAATTTGCCCGAAACAAAATAAAGCATGGGCGATTCAAAATTAGGCATAGGTTCACGGATTCAACATCCTAAGTACGGTAGGGGGGTAGTGGTCAATCTCGATGCATTGTACTACACTATTTGGTTTCAAGATGGAAATAACACACGTGATATTGATAGAGAGTTTGATGGATTGATAGTGCTAGAAAAGGAAATGTTGGATGTAGATCCAATCACCATTGCCGATATTGAAAAGGCTATACGCAACGTGATTGAGGATAAAAGCGATATTCAAGAGTTTGTAGAAATAGGTAGTCGTTGGGAAAAAGGGACACTTATCATTAAGCCAGCTGATGCAAGTTTGCAAGCTAAAGAAATACCAATCGGCACTTTCTTTCATAAGATTGTGATGGTTCGAGATAGGTTACGGGTTTTGGAGCAAAACATAAATTCTCACAAGGTTTTGACTGATGCTGAAAAGGTAGATTTACAACAATACATTACGCGTATTTATGGGTCGCTGACTACCTTCAATATTTTATTTAAAAACAGTGAGGAGCAATTTAAGGGAGCGAGTAGCAAGGACTAATTTGTTATGCTTTTTCTTTCAGTAGCTTCTCCATTGTCACCATTTCATCACGTAGTTTAGCTGCGGTGAGAAAGTCTGTGTCTTTAGCTGCTCGTTGCATTTGTTTGCGGAGGTCATCGATAGCGCGCTGAAGTTGTTCGCTGGTCATTTTACTTAAAATCGGTTCAGCTACCATCCCCATTTCTGGCTCAAAATCTGCATAAGCGGTAGTTTCTTTTTTGCGAATATTGAGTACCGAGGCTTGCTGTTCTATTTCTACTTTTGATTTGAAAACAGTCGTTGGACTGATGCCATGCTCCGCATTGTACTTGATTTGTTTTTCGCGTCTGCGGTCGGTTTCGTCTATGGTTTCTTGCATTGATTTGGTGATGCGATCAGCATACATGATTACTTTACCATTCGAATTTCGGGCAGCTCTACCAGAGGTCTGTATCAACGATTTTCTGTTTCTCAAAAAACCCTCCTTATCTGCATCGAGTATAGCTACAAGCGATACTTCAGGTAGGTCTAAACCTTCTCTCAAAAGGTTGACCCCTATCAATACATCAAACTTACCAAGGCGCAAATCACGAATGATTTCTATACGGTCGAGTGTATCCACACCACTATGGATATATCTACATTTGATATTCATGCGAGAAAGATATTTATCCAATTCCTCTGCCATTCGTTTTGTCAAAGTCGTTATCAATACACGCTCATTGGCTTTGATTCGTTCGTCTATCTCTTCGAGTATATCATCTATTTGATTGATACTTGGGCGCACTTCGATAGGTGGGTCGAGTAGTCCAGTAGGGCGCACGATTTGTTCTACGACTATACCTTGCGATCTGTTTAGTTCATAATCACTTGGGGTTGCACTTACGTAGATGGTCTGAGGAGTAAGCGATTCAAATTCATTGAACCCCAGTGGTCGATTGTCCATTGCCGAAGGTAGTCTAAATCCATATTCTACGAGATTCAGTTTTCGACTGCGATCCCCGCCATACATAGCGTTGAGCTGAGGTATAGTCACATGGCTTTCATCTACGATAAGCAAAAAATCTTTTGGAAAATAATCTAACAAACAATAAGGTCTAGTGCCTATCTCTCTACCGTCCATATAGCGAGAATAGTTTTCAATGCCAGAGCAGTAGCCGAGTTCGCGCATCATTTCCATGTCAAACTCAACTCTTTCTTTGATACGTGCGGCTTCTATATGCTTGCCTATTTCTTTAAAATAAGCTACTTGTTTGTCTAAGTCAGTCTTTATTTGTTCCAAAACCTGCTTGAGCAAATCGCGGGATGTAACATACATATTAGCAGGAAAAATCGCTACATTGCTATAGGTCTCTAACTTTCTGCCAGAGCTGGGTTCAAAGGATTCTATGCGTTCGATTTCGTCATCAAAAAAAGTAACTCTGTAGGCGTAATCCAAGTAAGCTAGCGCTATCTCTACCGTATCTCCTTTGGGTCTAAATGTGCCTCGCACTAGTTCTAAATCCGAACGAGAGTAGAGACTTTCGACTAATTTTAATAAAAATGAATTGCGGCTTATTTTTTGACCCACGGCTATTTTGATTACCGACTTTTCATACTCATGTGGATTGCCGAGGCCATAGATGCATGAAACCGATGCTACGACTACTAAATCGCGTCTTCCAGACATCAGCGATGCTGTGGTACTTAATCGCAATTTTTCAATTTCTTCATTGATAGATAAATCTTTCTCAATGTAGGTGCCTGATGAAACGATATAGGCTTCGGGCTGATAATAGTCGTAATAGGAAACAAAATACTCTACTGCATTTTCAGGAAAAAAGTGCTTAAACTCTCCATAAAGCTGTGATACGAGGGTTTTGTTGTGTGTTAAAATCAAGGTAGGGCGTTGTGCTTGGGCTATCACATTGGCCATTGTAAATGTTTTTCCAGAACCTGTAACACCCAGTAGCACTTGACTTGGTTCTCCATCGGCTAGTCCACTTACTAATTGTTTGATGGCGGTGGGTTGGTCACCCGTAGGTTGGTATTTTGAGTTGATTTTAAACATGGAGGCTAAAAATAGCAAAGCTTTTTGTAATCAGCTTTTATACTTAAAAAAAACAAGGCTATTATTAGATAGTTTTAAAAATGTTATATTTGCAGTCCAAAAAATTCAATACATGCAGTTAGCAGAAATCGTATCCGTATCTCAAATGCCTGGCATTTTTCAGGTGATTGGCAAAAAGCAAGATGGCTTAATCGTAAAATCTTTGGTAGATAGCAAGACGCAATTTATCTCGGGTCGTACGCATATGTTTAGCACACTAGACAACATCACCATTTATACCACAGATGAGCCTATCGCACTCAAAGAAGTGTTGGCTGAAATGAAAAAGCAATTTGCTAAAAATCCTCCAGTAGCCTCAAATGCTTCAGAGGCGGATTTGAAGAAATATTTCGGTTCTATTATTCCCGCATATGATACAGAGAAAGTATATGTAAGCGATATGAAAAAATTGGTAAAGTGGTACGCTATATTAGACTCAAATAAATTGATAGATGAGTTGCTAAATGGCGAGGAAGTAGTAGCAGAAACTAATGAAGATGTGACTGATGCAACTGAAAAGCCTAAAAAAGCAACTAAAAAAGCTGTGGCTGATGATGCAAAAGATGTAAAGCCTACAAAAGTAAAAGCCGCCACTACTAAAACAAAAACAGCTGCACCTAAAACAAACGTTGCACCTAAAAAGATAACAACTCCCCGTAAGGCTTCTTAAGTCTGTTATGTTCGCGATATTAAAAAGGGCTGTTTACAAAATGTAAACAGCCCTTTTTACAAGTGATGGATTGTGTTTTATTCTGCTTCGATATACGATTTAGTAGCGATTTTTTGATCTATTGTTTTTGAATCAGAGCCTGCCTCTTTCGCCTTTTTCCATTGTTCGATTGCTTTTTCTTCTTCACCCAATTTTATTAAAATATCGCCAAAATGTTCTAGTAGAGTAGCATTGGCTCTATCCGATTTTAGTGCTTTTTCTTGCCATATTTTGGCCTCTTTATATTCTCCGAGTTCAAACAATATCCAGGCATAGGTGTCTTCAAAGGAGCCATTGTCTGGGTCTAGTTTGTTTGAATAGGCCGACATTTGCTTTGCTTTAATAAGGTTTTGTTTTCTCAAAGAAAGGTAGTAGCTGTAGTTATTGAGTGCATAAGCGTTGTCTGGATTGTATTTGAGCGCATTTTCGTATGCAGAATCAGAAGCTTCGTGATTTTTTAAAGTTTGATAAATATCGCCCATATTGGCAAAAAACTGTGCTCTCAAAAAGTTGTTTTCTCCACTCATTCTCTCTCCTTTGGTATATGACTTTAATGCTTTTTCGTAGTCTTTGAGTTGGTTTTCAGCATTGCCTTTAAAGAAATAAATAATGGCTTGGTTGGGGAAATACTCCAATGCTTCTGTTGATACATTTTTTAATTCAGTCCAATCAGATTTGCTACTGTATATACTCAATACTTGTTGCCAAACTGGAAACACATCTTTTCTAAGTTCTATCGCTTTTAGATATGCAGGAAGCGCCAAGCTATCTTTTTTATCTATATAATAGACATCACCTTTGATTGCAAATGCCTTTGACTCATCTGGGTGAGTAGTCGCTAAGATAGTCGCCAAATCTTGCGCCTCGGAGATTTTATCTTTTCTCAAATCGTAATATTGAATGTAGGGATAGAGCATTCTCACTTTTGCATCTATATTTAGATTTGGATTGGCAAAAATCTTTCGCATACTCTCTAGTCTAGCTGTGGTGTCACCTTTGGCAGCATCTATATCTGCTACAGCGAGCAACGCTTGAGCGTTTTCTGGTTCTATTTTTAAGATTTTCTCATAGTAAACTACGGCTTTTTCTTTCTTTCCATTTAGTGCGTATAGTTCTGCCATCATACCTAGATACTGCACATCATCAGGATAGGCATCTACTAGTTTTTGTACTTCGCCTACTGCTTTATCAAATTGATTTAGCTTCAAATAAATCCGCTCTTTTTGCAAAATTACACTTTCTTCTACCCCAAAGTTCTTTTCAAACTGATCGTAGGTTCTTATAGCATTCTGTGGTTGGTTTGACTGCAAATAGAGATAAGCCAAATCGAAATAATTATCCGCATCGAGCGGGTATTTTTGTATCAAGCTCTCGTAGGTTTTAATAGCAGCTTTTGAGTTTTCAGATTTCATCTGGATTTTTGCTAAAAGTTCCCAGTACCACTTGTTTTCAGCGTTTATTTTTATCGCTTGTTCTGCTTCAAATTCCGCATCATTGAGTTTATTTGTAGCGAAATGTAATGCGGCCAATTGGTAATACGCATTATCATTTTTCTTATCTATCTCTAATATTTCATTATACTTAGTTATCGCATCAGGAAAGTCTTCAATAAGTTTTGCTTTCTCTGCATCGAGTAGCAGAATAGTTACTTTTGACAGTTGCTCTTCTGTAAGTGTATGTTTGGCTTTTTTCTTTCCTTTATCCTTTGCATGGATTTGCATTGTGAAGGAAAAAATCAACAGCGAAGCTGCGAGGTATTTTATGTAAGTATGCATCTGCTTTTATGCTAAAGTGGTGTAATCGCCTATACTTAGGTCTTCAAATTTACCTACTAACTTAACATTATTTCCTACCATCGAATGGTCAATTAACTTATTTTTTATGCTGGAGTTAGATTGTAAAATTGAGTTTTTGATTATCGAATTTTCAATTTCGGTGTTCTTGCCTATCGAAGCATATGGCCCTACTACGCTATTAGTCAGTTTCACACCAGATGCTATAAACGAAGGAGCAATAATCACACTATTTTCAACTATTACGTCTTTAGCTACTAGCGATTCATTTTTTAAATAGTCGAGATAGGTTTTATTTGTATCTACTGTAGCGTTTTTATTGCCACAATCTAGCCAATCTGCTACTTCGCCCTTCTCAAATTTCGCACCTTTTTGCTTCATGTTTTCCATGGCATTGGTGAGCTGAAACTCGCCTTTTTCTTTCAAGTCGTTATCAACAAGATATTGCATTTCTGCTCGGAGTTGACCCCCTTCTCTAAAATAGTAGATGCCAATGATAGCAAGGTCTGAAACGAACTCTTTTGGCTTTTCTATAAAATCAGTAATTATACCATTCGCATCTAGCTTTACTACCCCAAAAGCAGAAGGATCTGCTACTTTTTGTACAAAAATAATACCGTCTTTCGAACTGTCTATTTTGAAATTCATTTTGAAAAGGGTATCGGCAAAACCAACAACAACTTTACTTTCCAAAAACTCGCCAGCACAAAGAATAGCATGAGCAGTACCAAGTGGTTCTTCTTGAAAACGAATATGCCCTTTTGCGCCATTTTCGGCTGCTATGGCCAGCAGTTGTTCGGGTATGGCAGAGCCAAAATCCTCACGTATAATAAAAACAATATTTTCTACTTTTTCATCTGCGCTTTTCATCAAATCCTCTACCAGTCGATGCACTATCGGCTTGCCTGCTATGGGCAACATAGGTTTTGGAATGGTGAGTGTGTGTGGGCGCAGGCGAGTACCCCAGCCTGCCATTGGAATGATAATATTCATTGAACTACTTTATTTTGCATGAAAGGTAAAAATTTTATTCAAAATGCACTTTCTGCAAGTCGAGCCATTTTCAACTCACTAGTAAATTATCGGTAGTTTTATAGCTTTGCGTACTATGTCAACTACACCAAAATCACTCCAACTTTACTTTCCAGCAGAGTTTGCTCCGCAAGAAGCTATGTGGCTATCGTGGCCGCATAAAGAGGCCTCATGGCCTGGCAAAATAAATGCAATTTATCCCATCTATGCAAAATTCATAGGGGAGGTAGCCAAATCGCAAAAAGTGCGTATCAATGTAGCTGATGAAGTGATGAAATCATTTGCGGAGAAACACCTTTTATCCGCTAATGGGCAGTTGCAAAATGTCGAATTTTATTTTCATCCTACCAACGATGCTTGGTGTAGAGATCATGGTCCAGCATATGTAGTCAACTATGCTCAAAAGAAAAAAGCAATTGTCGATTGGGGCTACAATGCTTGGGGCGATAAATATCCCCCTTACGATTTAGATGATGTGATTCCTACCTTGATAGGCAAGGAGTTTGGGTTGGAAGTTTTTCATCCAGGTATAGTGATGGAAGGTGGCAGTGTGGAGATTAATGGAAAAGGTACCTTGCTAACCACTACGGCTTGTTTGCTCAACAAAAATAGAAACCCAAATCTATCAAAATGTCAAATCGAACAATACCTCATAGACTTCTATAATGTCGAAAACATCTTGTGGCTAGGCGAGGGGATCGTGGGCGATGATACCGATGGGCATGTTGATGACATTACCCGTTTTGTAGATGAAAGCACAGTGGTGACGGTGATTGAAGAAAACAAAATCGATGAAAACTATACACTATTAAAAGAAAATTTAGATAAACTCAAAAAAATGCGTCTTGAAAATGGGAAGCAGCTCAATATTGTAGAACTACCAATGCCTGCGGCTGTTGTATATGATGACCAGCGTTTGCCCGCATCGTATGCTAATTTTTATATTGCCAATGAAGTGGTAGTAGTGCCTACTTTTCGAGATACAAAAAATGATGAAAAGGCCTTAATGATTTTACAAGATTGTTTCAAAACACGTAAAATAGTAGGACTAGATTCTACCGATATAATTTGGGGTTTGGGAAGTTTTCATTGCTTAAGTCAGCAAGAGCCTGCGGTCTAGTATTTAAAATGGATTGCTATATGCAGGATTGGTCTCAAAGCCTACATCTGTAAGCGTTTTCAAAAAAGCAATCAGCTGTCCTTTTTCGGTAGCGGTAAGTTGTATGCCACCTTGTCCTGCATGGGTCATAAGTGGGTCTGTGGTAGGCGCACGTTTTACACCAGTGCTGTAAAAATCGACTACCTCTTCGAGTGTTTTGAATCTACCATCGTGCATATAAGGGGCTGATTTTTCGATATTACGTAAGGTCGGTATTTTGAATCTACCATTGTCGAATTGATTTTTTGTAAACTCACCTAATCCAAAATCTTTAAAGTCATTAGCAGAACTGACGCTATCGAGACCATTATTTGCAAAAAGCACAATTTGGTTGGCAAAAGTCTGGTACGGCCCATCGGCATGGCAGTGAAAACAGTCTGCTTTTTCGGTTACAAACATATCTAGTCCTGCCTTTTCTTCACTGGAGAGTGTATATTGTCCTTTGAGCGATAAGTCATATTTGCTTTCTATAGACACTATTGAGCGGAGAAACTGAGCAATCGCTTTGTGTATATTCGCCTCTGTGATATCACCAGGGCGACCAAACGCCTTTTTGAAAAGTGAAGTATATCGTTCTTGATTTTTGAGTCGGTTGTATGAAGTAGCAAAGCTAAATGACTGCTCACCTTTAAGCGCATCCTCTACTGCAAATTCAAGAGTCGTAGTTCGTCCATCCCAAAAAAATCGTCTGTCCATACCTTGATTAATAAGCGTAGATGCGTGACGGGTTGTCTTTTGCCCAAATACTCTGGTGCTTAAATCAATGTTGTCGCCAAACCCATACTGCTGTTTATGGCATGATGCACAAGATACAGTACTATCTGCCGATAATACAGGGTCATAAAACAGCATTCGGCCTAATTGCACCCCTTCAGTAGTCATAGGATTATCTGCGGGCGAGACAATTTTGCGATATCGAAGTCCGCTATTGATTAGTGCAGGCAATGTATAAGGGGTGCCTACATAAAGGGAGTCGGGATCTAAGGGGTTGGGTTCTCCTTTAAATGGGGGATCTTTTTTACAACCAACAATTAACGAGGTGCACGCAAAAAAAAGGAAAATCAATTTTCTCATAAAATAGTAAGTGCTGATTGAAACTTATTTGCAAATTTTGTGGACACCAGTGGGAAATCATCAGTATGTGTAACGTTTTCAGATGCCATATCAAAGTTGCTTAACAATGACTTTAAGTCTAATTGAATGTTGAGCTGGGCAACCTTCCCCTCAGACACCGTGATTTCTTTTTCAAAAACATAGCTTCGGAAATTATCACTTGTACCTACATGATATAGAAAGCTCCCACTCGAAGAGCGTGAGGAAAAGCCCTCCAGTTTAATATTGGTGTATTTAAGCCTACTGCCCCACCACATATCATTGTCGGCACAGAGTGGATTTGGGCAAGCCACAGTTGCAGGATCCGTATTGTTTTGAGCTGTAGTAGCGCCAAAATTGAAAGACACTTTGGTGAAACTGCCAGATTTTATCTCGTCCGAAATAGTCGATAAATTAATGGTTTCGCCCTGCACTAAATTAAAAAAAACAAGGTCTTTAAGCATTGTCTTTTTGCCATCCTTATCTATAAGCGATACCTCAGAGAGGAAAAGTTTTAGTTTAGAAATCTTTAACGAATCGCCACTGTCTTTAGTGTAAAAAGTATTTAATTTGAGCTCATCTTGTCCAAAAGTAGGTTTGAGCGATATAGTGACTGTTTCTTTGTCTTTATTGCATGAAGATGCAGTCAGGAGCAATATGAATGCACCAACGATAACGATATTGAGTTTTAAACCTTTCATCTCTATTTTTTTTGATTCCTAATAAAAGTAAATAAAGATTTACATTTTTTTACGCGATTTATAGGAAAAAGATATATTTGCCATCCAAACGATAGGGAAGTAACATTTTTTTTACTTTTCTTTATGTTTGAAACGCTACAAATTTCAATTTGTTTTGTAAAGCTTGGAGAGTTGGGTGAGTGGCTGAAACCAACAGTTTGCTAAATTGTCGAGCTGAGAAATTGGCTCCCCGGGTTCGAATCCCGGACTCTCCTCAAAGTAGGTTTAGATATTTCGCTTTGATTATTCATGGCAATTACTAAATTTGCAACCGCTTTAGTTCGGGGTGTAGCGCAGTCCGGTTAGCGCACCTGGTTTGGGACCAGGGGGTCCCAAGTTCGAATCTTGGTACCCCGACACAAAATTTAAACGTTCAAGATGCAAATCTTGAGCGTTTTTTTGTTTAAGTCAAAATTCAAACTAAAAACAAGAAAAAAGGGATTATTGATTTGTCAACGCCCACTCAAAATGTTTAAACCCTCTTTAAACCAATTTGAAACTAAAGGAAAGTACAAGAAACGTAAACCGTTGCTGTGATTAGTAGAGAGGAAGGGATTCGTATCATTTAGTGAAACTCAATAATAGCTTAATTATATGAGATTACTTAAAATTAGGTATCCTAATAGGTATCCAATTTAGTAAAAATCGACAATATTGTATAGTCCTTTTTTCTCTTGTTTTGCAATATTATTTAAAATTTGATAGCTATTCAATTGCTCACAGTAATATCTATTATATGGTTTTGCATAACCTTCTGAAACCATCAATTCATTTAAACAACGACCATCAGGTAAATAAATATATGCAAGTGTTCTCCCATATAAGTCTGTTGAATTTTGATGTTCAATTTTAATCGTACAAGAAGTAGAAATTGGAGCGACCTCTAACAAATGATGTAATGATAATCTACCCAATTTCATTAATAATTGACCTGCTAAATGAGTTTCTCTTTCATCTTGTAAAAGCTTAGGACATTTCTTTAATTCAGGAGCATCTATCCCATTTAGTCGAACTTCAAATTCATTTTTTGTGAATTTATTTTTAACCCAAATTGAATCTCCATCTATGATTTTTGTAATAGTGTAGTGTGTTAAAAGATTAGTGTTGCTATTTGCTTTGTATTTCATTGATTTGCAGTGATTTGTATTTGCAAATGTAATATTTTTGATTTACATTTATTGTAATCATTTAGAAGAAACTAGATGAAATTAACTAACAAAAAAACATTAAACAAAAATGGCTAGACAAACAGGGATAGTGAAATACTCCGGTACACTTGGAGGAGTAAGACACTTTAAAATTAAAGGCTTGGCAGGTGACTTTGCAGGCTTATCAGGTGGACCATCAGCAGAGCAGATTGCAAATGATCCAGCATTTATAAGAACTCGTGAAAACATGAGTGAATTTGCAGGGTGTGCCAAAACAGGAAAGTCAATAAGAAATGGATTGAGTATCCTAATGAAGCAAATGAGCGACCCACAAGTAACAGGAAGATTAACAGCTGTAATGAAGCGGATTAATCTCAATGACACAACTGGAGTGAGAGGTGAAAGGGGGATTTATATTTCTCAGAATCCAGGAGATTTGGTTGGCTTTAATTTTGATAAAAATCTAAGTCCACAAAGTATCTTTTTTGCACCTGTAAGTCTTTCCACAACTCCATCAAGAGATAGTGCAACATTGACAGTACCCTCTTTCCTTCCTTCTGCTTTTATAAATGCACCAGCAGGAGCTACACATTTTAGGTTAATTAATGCTATATCAGTAATTTCTGATTATGAGTATGATACGGTGTTAAAAGTATATAAGCCTACTAATGGAGGAATAGATGGAGCTTCTGAAATTCAATATTCTCCTTATACGGATTTGAGCACTGCTACTCCAATAATTAATGTTACATCAACACTATCGGGTTCTCCAACAATCACATCGGATGTTAGTGTTCTCTGTACGGTAGGAATAGAATTTTATCAGCAAGTAGGTACAAGCTACTATCTTTTTGCATCAGGTAATTGTATGCAAATTGCAGATGTATTCTAATTAAAAGTACTAATGCCAAAAATTGCCCTGAGAAATCGGGGCTTTTTTTTTGCTAAAAATCATCTATTCAGGCGAAACAAGGATGACTATCTGTGCCTATGAGGTGCTTTTATCTCTCGCTCAAAACATATACAATACCAAAAAGAAAAAAAAAAAAAAAAAAAGAAAAATGCAACTGCGAAAAAAAGAAGAAAAAATTCTATGGTGATTTGTCAAGGTTTTTGGAAAAAGAATTTTTTCAACTTAAAAAGTAGAAAGACTTAAAATTGTTTTTTCAAAATACATTTTAACCTTTACAAAGCACTGCTTAGCCATAATGCGAAGAATTTTTTATTTTTTGTAGCAGTTGTATTTTTATACCTATCAGCCTATTCTTGTAACGCATTCAGCTAACTCAGCTCTGAAAACTGCCTGTTTACTAATAGGGAATGGAATTGGATTATTATTCAGAACATTGAACCCTTCCTTTTTTAGTCTTTCAAAACAAACCTCGAAAACTGTACATGTTATTAATATTATTGGAGTTTCTTTACTAATAATTGATTGAAGTCTGATTAAAAGAAATGGCAACTCTTTATCCAAAATACTTTTCTTATAATTTGATGAAGAGCCTTTAGGAAAAGGAATAGAAGAAGCATCTTCTAAATAATAACCTGCATCTTGAAACTTGTGTAAGTATGCTGATTTATTTTCTTTATAATGCTTCCCAGTTACACCATCAACAGGAAATAAAGATTTCATAGTTTCCATAAAAAGAGAATCACCTCTTTTAAAATGCTCTTCATAATAAAAGAATCTTGATGAATTAATATCAGGAGCTGATTCTGCTATTAAAAGACATTTAATTAATGCAGGTTTGAATTCATTGCGGGATAACTCTATTTTATTCATAGAAACTAAATTATGAAATTTATCACAAAGGGCATGGGGTATGCGAAACGCGTTGAAAAATAAACTATACCAAAATCAAAGGGGAGCAAAGACAAGGGTAGTGACTGAAAGAAATGGAACTATTGGGATTTATGGAATGAAACTGTTTTGGTTGTGAGGGGTGGGAAAGTTTGAAGTTGTATATTTTATTAAAACAACGGAAAACTGTGCGTGGGAAACAACCAAACAGTGAAATGAAATATGGGTAGCATAGTGAAATGAAGTGAAGGAACTACTCTTGTGTGTGGTGCTAAATGTGTGTGAAATGAATGGAGTGAAGAAATGAAATGTATGAACGTAAAGAATGAACATACATGAAGCACATAGCCATAAAACAGATAATAGTTTATTTTCAACGCACCTTTGAAAGGGTGGAGGGGTGTGTGGCAAGGTGGGCGAGGGTTGGCTAAAAACGGCTGCATACGAAAAGCAAACCTTTGAAAAATAAATAGACTCTGCTTTGAGGGCTGCTCTAGGCTGTTGGCTACTTAACATAATGTCGTATTATGGACTAGACCTTGTTTGAGATGCTTGCATCAGCGATGGGGATAGACCATAATGCCGCATTATGTTTAATGTAGCTTCCGACATTTTTTTTCTGGCATAAATGAGCGGTGGTGGTGGTTGGAGCGATTGGCTTTTTGTTTGCTTTTTTATGGGTGGGACAGCTCTTTGCTATTTAATTTTAAATAGCAATGTGCTGTATGCAAAGCTAAAAAGCACACAAAAAGTATGACAGAAAAAAATGGCGGCAACAGACAAGGTGGAGTGTATCTGCTTAGCTAGATGGGATGATGCACTCCACAAGCCGTTTTTAATTCAGGGGGGATTTTATTTATTTTAAATATCTTTAATAGTTAAAAATCATTTCTTGGAATAAATTAGTAACACATTGCTAAGAAACTACTTGCAAAACTATCTGTATATGAAATATATTTTTTCTATCACGCTATTACTTTTTATTAGTATCAATATTCAAGCAACAAGTGAAAACTCAAAAAATGGAAAATTAATACCACATCAACTTTTTTTTACACAGAACAAAGGACAAGTAACAGATTTGGATGGGCGACAATCAAATGATGTACTTTTTACAACCTATGATAATAGCGTAAAAGTGTTTCTAAATAAAAATGGGGTATCGTACCAATTTCAAAAAAACGAGTATCCAGAGGGATACAACGAATCAAATAAATGTAAAATACATAGCACCGAGTTAGATAAAAAGATTATTACAAAAACATATCGAATGGATATGGAATTAGTTGGTAGTAAACTAAATCCTACTATTGAAACAAATGGGGAATCTCAATATGTAGAGAACTTTTATTTAAAACAATGCCCAAACGGAATTTTAAATGTACCAACCTATACTAAGATAATATACAAGGAAGTTTATCCTAAAATTGATTGGGTAATTTACACAAATGGAAGCCAAGTAAAATATGATTTCCTTGTTCATGTAGGTGGAGACCCAGAAAAAATTAAAATTTTATATAAAAATGCTACATCCATCCAAATCATGGGAGATGGTAGTATTAAAGCTTCTACAACTTTAGGGAATATAATTGACAACAAGCCGTTTAGTTATCAAAAGGGCAAAGAAATTAAATCAAGCTACATACTGAAAGATGGTATAGTTGCATATGAATTAGGTGAATATGATTTTCAAGAAGATTTGATTATAGATCCAGGTGTTGTTTGGTCTACATATTATGGAGGTGGCGGAGATGAATATGGAAAAGGAGTAAGTGTGGACGCAACAGGCAATATTTATTATGCTGGCTCAACTAGCTCTACTACAGGTATAGCTTCTGCTGGTTTTCTTAATTCATTTAGCGGTGTGAATAAGAGTGCATTCCTTGTTAAATTTAATAGCAGTGGAGCTAGGCAGTGGGCTACTTATTATGGCAGTGATTATACTGAAGGCAGTGATGTTGTATTAGATGCAAGTGGCAATGTGTATTTGGGCGGAGAGACGCAGGCTACAACAGGAATAGCATCAGGGGGATTTCAATCAACAATCAGTGAGGGATATGATGCTTTTTTAGTGAAATTTAATAGCAACGGAGCAAGAATATGGGGTACATATTTTGGTGGCGGAAACGGCTCTATATCATCCACAGGAGCTGAAAACTGTAGTGGACTTGCAACAGATGCGAGCGGAAATGTTTATATGACTGGATATACCCAGTCTACCTATGGTATAGCATCGGGTGGTTATCAAAATACATTTATTGGAGACTCAACTGTATCAACAAATTCAAACTGTTATTTAGTTAAATTTAATTCGTCTGGTAATAGAATATGGTCTACTTACTATGGCGGAAGCGGACTAAATTCAGGCTATGATGTAGCAATTGATTTGAATGGAGATGTCTATTTATGTGGGATAACACCTAATACAAATGGCATAGCATCAGGAGGCTCACAGATTACGTATGGAGGGGGAACTAGAGATGGGTTTTTAGCTAAATTTAATAGCGCTGGGAATAGGTTATGGTCAACATATTATGGAGGTGCTGGACAAGATTGGGCAGAAAGCATAGTAATTGATAATATAGGTAATGTGTATTTAGCAGGAACTACAGAATCATTAAGTGGAATCGCAACTGGAGGATTCCAAAATACCTATGGAGGTGGAACAACCGATGGTTTTTTGGCAAAGTTTAATTCAGCAGGAAATAGATTATGGGCTACCTATTATGGCGGCAGTAGTGGAGATGGAATAGAGAATGTAACAATGGATAATGCAGGATTTATTTATTGTATAGGTAGAACATCTTCCTTAAGTAATATTGCCTTAGGTAGCTTACAGAATAATTATGGCGGTGGAACCTTAGATGCTTTATTAGTGAAATTTAATAATTTGGGAAATAGAGTTGGAGCATCTTACTTTGGAGGTAGCGCAAGTGAAAATGGCACTGCAATAGCAACATCAGGTAGCGGTGATATTTATATTGGCGGAAGGACTCAATCAACGTCTGGAATATCTTATAGTGGATTTCAAAATACCATTGGGGGAGGCTATGATGCATTCCTTGCTAAATTAGATGATTGTGCATTTTTTGGATATGATACAATAAAACCAATATTGAAGGCGTGTGAAGGAGAAAATACAACCATATCTGTAAACGGAGGAACTAGTTATTTATGGAGCAATGGGGGAAATACTGCAAGTATTACTGTTGCGCCAACACAAACAACTAGCTATACTGTAACAGTAACAAACAGCAGTAATTGCACAACTACAGCTAGTAGAACTATTTATGTATATCCTAACACACTTAATACAATCTCTGCTGACGGAATAATAAAGAGTATAGATACTATCACATCTGGGGACGTAGTGCAACTTCAACTTAATGGAGTTTTAAATTCAGTACCTAATATTGTATGGACACCTACAACTAATATTAGTAATATAAATTCTTTGAATCCTTTAGTTTTTCCAAGTAATACAACTACCTACACAGTGTCATATACTGATACTAATGGATGTAGGAAAAGTAAAAGCATTCTCATTTATGTACGTAATATACCCACTGCTGGAAATATTAGCATCACATCACCGAATAGCACTATCAGTCTATTTGATACATTATACATAAGCGTACAATTGAGTAGTGCGAGTGATTTATATGGATTGTATATGAAACTGAAAGGTAATGCTGAGGTAGGTACTTATTTAAACTACGCAGGATATACAGCAGGTACACTTTTAGGAACTGGAAGCTCTATTATTTCAACACCACCTACAGTAGTAAGTGGTATATATGATTTTGGTATAACAAAAATAGGAGCTGTAAGTGGGTTTTCGGGAGCAGGTGTATTTTATACACTCAAGTTTGTGACAAAAAATACTGTAATACCTAATGGTACAAATTTCTGTTTTTATTTGGATAACATAAGTGCTAATATAAGTAGCGGAGCAAGTGCTGGGCTTGTGAATCAAGGGCCTTATTGCTACACATTTAGTGATCAAGTGAATGTATGGCCTGGCGATTTGAATAATTCAAAAACTGTAACTACCGCTGACCTTTTGCCTATTGGATATTTCTATAATGCAACCGGAACTGTAAGGCAAAATGCAAGCCTGCAATGGGTAGCGCAACCATCTACCCTTTGGGGATACGGACAAACGTATCCAAATGGAAGTGCATATAAGGTCTTTGCGGATGCAAATGGGGATGGTATAATCAGCAACGCTGACCAAACTGCTATTGGATTTAATATTGGGAAAAATCATCCGCTAGGGATTAAAAAGGAAAATCATGAAAGAAGTGCATTTGATGGACAATTACTGCTCACAATGACACCTTCTATTATAAACTCAACACAACTACCACAAACAAGTAATATCAAAGTGGAACTCAAAAATGATAATGGGTCTTTGAATTCTTTTTATGGAATATCCTTTAACATCATAATTGACAGCACAGTTTATGACCCATATTCGGCTGTATTTAATTATACAGGTTCTATTTTTGGTACAAACGCTGGTACTGATTTTTTAAAGATTGAATATGTAACACCTACAACCATCAGTGTGGGTATGACAAGGTATGCTAATGCAGCTATAAATGGAAATGGATTGTTGTGTAATATTCAGCTCAAAACATTATCTACATTGCCACTAAATAAAAGCTTTACAAATATTAGAACAATGGTAGAAGAAGCTAACAATGCTGTAGGGAGTACTCTTCAAATAAAAGATGATAGTATCTATACTGTAGCCATTAGCCAACCTAATGGACTCTATGACCTCTCTAACGAGCAATTATATATATATCCTAATCCTGTAGATCATTTATTGCAACTACATGCAAAAGAACTGATAGGGGAGGTAAGGATATATGATGCTTTAGGAAAGTTTATTTTTAATATAAATCAACCAAAGAACAATGGTATAGATGTGAGTAAACTTAGCTCAGGTGTTTATATAGCTGAGATTAAAACTGAAAACGGAACTGCTATTAGGAAATGGGTGAAGGAGTAGGAGATTTTTTATATTATCAATATAGCAACAAGAACCATTATGGATTTAGGAAGAAATATAAGCCCTGCACTTAGTAGTGCATTTCAAAGAGCTATTGATAATGCAAAGTTTGAAGAACTTGAGCATGAAGAGTACTTTATTGAATTTAGAAAGATAAGTGATAATAAACCTTATTTAAAGGATGATGTAAATAAAGTAGATGAACTAAAAAACTTTGCCAATACAATTTACTGGATAATGGATGAAACACTTATATTCTTTTATCAAATTAAAGAGCATATGGAAACTGTAGAGATTTTATTAAATAAGCTTGAGGATAAAGTTTTAAAGCTGAACGAATTATTTACCTACAAAGAAAGAGAAATAATAGGTAGAGAATTTTCAAAAGCATTTACAGAAGATAACATTCTGAAGATAATTGAAGATAAAATAAAGGAAGGGAACAAAGAAAATGATTCAAAGAGATACACACACTACGATTTAAATACTATTGAATTAGAACATAATGAATCTATTGAGTTGAAAACTAGACTTGATAATATAAAGAATACAGATGCATACGAGGTATTCATAAAACTTAAAAACACTATAACCCAAATTAATACAAAAGCGTAATAAGCTATTTTCAATAACTTTGTTTCTTATAAAACAACAACTATATCGACTTTATGATATTTAAAAAGTCTTCTAATCTGTATGCTCCATCAACTGTCCGCCTTTCGTAAACCATGAAGTAGCGATAATTATTTCCTGCTTTACTTGCCCAAAGTCCGCCAAGTCTTATTTTTTGTTCTGCGTCTAAGTGATCGCCTTTAGTTTCAAGTAAAATTGACTTACCGCTTTTTGTTTGAATGATAAAGTCGGGATAATGATTTACAAAACCGTTAATTCTAAAACCTTTGCGTTCTAAGTTCCTTGTCCAGAAAGCAATGTTTGTCATGTTACCAATTTCATTGATTACACGTTCTTCATAGCCGTTCATACTTCCTTCTTTTTCGTAAAGCGATTTGGTGATGTCTTTGGCTGTGTCGCCTAGAGAAATGCTCTTGGGTAACGTGAATGATGGTTTAATAAACACTCTGTCTGTGTCTAAAAAGTCTTTGAATTTCTTCTCTGCAAACTGCTCTGAAAGTGCTATAATCTTAAACTTAATTTTGTCATTGTAAGTGTATTCGTTGGCTGCTAAGTCGCCAAACTGCTCGTCTTTGAAATCTTCTAAAATTCTGTTGATGAATTTTTCAATTTCCTTGTCGGGAATTGGAAACATATTACCAATTAAATCCATCAAACGTTTTGTAAAGTTTTTTACTCTGCTGTCTTTTCGTGATGGGTCAAGAATGTAAGCCATTACACTCTCTTTCACTTCTCCGTCAAGTCTAACAAATGTTGGAGTATGTTCTTTTTTAGTTTCGTCTAAGTCAACTTTGTAGAGTTCTGCTGTAATGCTGTCAAAAGCAATGTTGGTGTCGGCTTTGCTCAATGCAAAACCATCTAAAAGATTTTCCTTTTCTAAAGGCAATTCTTCTTCTTTCTTTCCGAATAAGTCGTTGGCAGGAACTTTCAAATAAAACTGTGGTAAATTGATTTGTCCTGCCTGTTCTTGGAAAATGTCTTTAATGCTATATGTTTTCACAAGCTGTTGTATTTCGTTTGGCAAAGCCGTTGTGTTGTTTGCTTCCATTTCGGAAACTGTTTTTTCAAAGGCATCATTTTGTTCTATTGCTGATTTTTCAATTTCTGAAACTGTTGTGTTTGGTAATTCAGTTTCGGAAGGAACTGAAATTCTTGAAGTGTCAATGTCAGAAGTAATATCTTCTGCTGTTTCTTCGCTTGTTGGGAAAACAGTCAATTGTTGCAAAGGGTCTTGTTTCTTTGCTTCTTCTAACATTGCAGGGTCAGCCAGTTTATAATCTTTGTCACTGAAACCTGCTTTGTTCAAGCCTTTTACAATGTTGTCTAAAGTGTCAAGGAATTTTGATGATGCCGTTAAAACATAACTTAAATTGAGTAACGGAAAGTTGTGTTTCATTACATAAGGTTGGCGTAAAACCCTACCCAAAATTTGTTCAACATCAACTGCCGAACTTTTGTCTGCTAATGATGCCAAGATGTAGGCAAACGGACAGTCCCAACCTTCTTTTAATGCGTTAATGGTAATAATGTAGCGGACTTCACATTCTTTGCTCATCAAGTCAAGTCCTTTAATTTCATTGATGTTTGCCGTTTTAATTTTGATTTGTTCGGCAGGAATTTTTAACTCAATTAGTTTTTCTTTCAGTTTCTGAACATTTGATTTTTCTTCTTCTTCGTTCAAAAAGTCTTTGCCGTTTTTGGGTTGTGCCTGAAACAACACAATTGGGCGAATGTATTTACCGCCTTTTTTTTCTTCTTCAATTGCTTGCAATTCCAAACGCTTTTGAAGTTGTAAGCTGGAATTGATGACTTCTGTTTTGTCCTGATGATTGTAAACAATAACAGGCAGTTTCACCATGTTTTCCTTTTTCAACTCCAGGGCATCTATAAAACTGATGATGTTACTGTTTTTGCGTGGTGTCGCTGTAAGGTCAAGAATAAAACAAGGATTAAACTCTTTGAGCATATCAACACTTAAATCCGTTTCCGCATTGTGGCTTTCGTCCACCACAATCATAGGGTTTAAGTATTGCATCACTTTCATTAACGAAATTTCTTCGTCTTTGCCGAGCAATGCTTCAAATGATTGTAACGAGCCGTTTTGCTCAAATACTTTTCTACCTTCTTTGTTTGCGGTGCGTATGCTGTCAAAACTCAACACAAAAATGTTCAATTGCTCTTTTACCGAAGTGGCGTTAAATCCGCTTCCCTGCAATAGTTCTGCTTTGTCAAATACTTCTACTTTGTTGCCGAAATGAGAATTGATTTTTTGGCGGTAAGGGTGGTTGGTGTCTTTAAGGTTTTTAATGGTTTGGTCTAAAATGGTAATAGACGGAACCAACCAAACTACTGCTTTAGGTTTGTCGTAAGCAAAGGCATCAAAAATGGTTTTGATGGCATTGCAGGCAATAAAGGTTTTCCCGCCTGCCGTTGGCACTTTTACGCAGATGTGCGGAACACGGGGAACATTGTTTTTGTAGGGTTCAATGGCTGTGCCTGAATACGGAAACAAAGGCGTTCTTGGGTGCTTTGCCCAAAAATTATAAAAAGCGTCTTTCACGTCTTTGGTTTCCTGTATGTTTTCCAAAAACAGTGCAAGGTCGTTGATTACTTGTTGTTGATATGGTTTTAATTCCATCGCTTAAAATCTTGTTATATCTCTTGGTATTTTCTTGAAAATGATATTGTGCTTCGTCATGAAATCCTTTGTTAGCAAACAGTTGTCGGCATAAATCACATACTGCTCCGCTTTGGTTTTCATGGTGGCTAAAAAAGCATGGTCTAAGGTGGTTACTTCGTCTTGCTCGTAGTGGAAGTAATACGCTGTATCATTGTGCTTGCCCAAGAAATGTTTATTGTCTTTGTGTTTGCTTGTTGTAAGTGGCGTTTTGGTTTCGGTGTAGTAAACGTATTGGCGAATTTTCTCAACACCTACCAATTCATTCAAATTGCCATCTTCCAAAAACATAGGTTGCCCCAACTCGTAAAAATCAAAACTTCCGCCTGTGCCTTCGGTTGTTCCGTAACCTTTGATTACTCTTTTTAATCTTTCGGCTGTAATAGAATCTGCATAAGATTCCATTTCAATAAGTATGAATTTTCTTTTTCCTTTAGTTTCCTTGTTGAAATTTAAAATTGAATGGGCAGTTGTTCCTGAACCAGCAAAAGAGTCCAAAATTATATCGCCTTCATTTGTGGCGATTTCCAAAATTCTATCAATAAATTTTGTTGGTTTAGGTGTTTGAAAAACAGATTTGCTTGAATCAGCTTCAAATATTTTCACCAAATCATATTTTGCTTGTCGATTGTGTCCTGTTTCTTCTAAATCAATCCACAAGTTTGAAGGAGGCAAGCCCTTTTGTTCATTGAGATAAGTTCTTCTTTTTATGTTGGTCATTTTCTCATTGAATCGGATTTCCCCTGATTTCATTTTTTCTTCTAATGTTTCTTTGCTCCATCTCCAGCCGTTTTTGGGTGGTTTAATTACGTTTCCATTTGGAGCAACAATATCATAACATAAATTCGGTCTTGGATTTGGCGATGAAATAGGATTGCCGTCAAAATATGGACCCCTTGGGTCATTGTCAGGATTTTTATAATGAGCTTGCTGGCTTAATGAACGATTAACTTTGTTTGAAAGCCATCCGCTACTTTTTGAATAAACAACCGTATGATTATAGTCAACTGAAAATTGCTTTGCGTCATTGTTGCTATTGTCACTTGAACGCCAGATTATATCAGATACGAAATTTGAAACACCAAATATTTCATCACAAATCAATTTTAGATTTGCTTGTTCATTGTCATCAATTGAAATAAATATTACTCCTTCATTTGATAGTAGTTTGTGTAACAACTTCAAACGTGGATACATCATGCAAAGCCATTTGTCATGTCTGCTAAGGTCTTCGCTTTCTTTACCAACCACTTGTCCGAGCCACTTATTAATTTTCGGGTCGTTCACATTGTCGTTATATACCCAACCTTCGTTTCCTGTGTTATATGGCGGGTCTATGTAGATACAGTCAATGCGTCCTTCGTATTCGGGCAAAAGGGCTTTCAGGGCTTCAAGGTTGTCGCCATGTATAATTTTGTTTCCGCTGTTGGTTTCTTGGTCTGTTTGCGTTCCGTTGTCAAAGCCGTAAGAGTGTTCCAATACTTTAAACGGAACATCCATGTGATGATTGATAACTTTATCTTTTCCTATCCAGTGTAATGTTGGCATATTTTAATTTCTCAAATGCTATATGTAATTATAAGCCTTAAAGTTAGCTTTTAAAACCTTTACCATTATAAAATATACACTCCCATTTTTTTATAAACAAAGAACTTCTATTTACATATGTTCGATGATGAAAAAAAAGATGGGGAGAGTATTTAACGTAAATAAAAAAGGGATAGAGGTTTAGTTCTATCCCTTTTAGGGTTCTTTGAATATTGGCAGATAATTAATTGTTAAGAGTGTTAAGTTACTTGATTAATATTCCTTCTCATTCTTTTTTGTTTCAAAATCCTCATAATACATATCATAGTCGTCTTTCAGAACTCTAATATTACCACGATTAAAACCAGATGCATCTAATGGGTATATTGCATCACCTGTATCATATTCATTTTCTATATAACAATTAAGTTCTTCATCCCATTCATCAATCATTATTTCTATTAATTCACCATAAATAATTAATTCATTAGCACCACCATCATCTTCTACAACACAAGCAGACACATAAGGGAAAACACTTTCTTTTTCCATTTCGCTTAAAGCCATGCTTGTTTTAAAAGGAAGCACACCCTCATTTATACCCTCATATATAACATGAGAAATGTTTTTAGCAAAATTAATAGCATTGCGCCTTTGCTCTATTGGATTTGAGCCTAAAAAAGACTTTTCTTCATTTTTTAGAATACCCTCATCGCTCACTTTCCAAGTAACTTTATATCCTTTTATTTCCATTTTGTTTTTTAATTCTATTCAAAAATATATTGATTTACTATACTAGGTTTACTATAATTGAAATGAAGTAAACAAAGAAAAGCTAGTCAAGCTATTTATGCGGCTACTTTGTATTTGCCTTTTGTGATTTTAATAATTTTCTTGTCATCTACTAATTGCTTTAACTGGGTGTGCAGGGTTTGCTTAGACAACTCACCTGTTTTAACTAAAGATTTTTCTAATTCTTTGGTTTCAATGAAGTCTTTTTCCGCAGAGGTATTAATACTTATGAAGTTTAATATTTTATCTCTGTTTAGGTCAGATACTCTCCCATCATAAGCTGCCAACAATTTTGCTTCTTCTTCTTCCCCTGTGACCTTTAACCAGCAATCTGGCTCTATATTGAATAAAGTTACTTTTTCAAAATCATCGTTAGAGTATCTAAACGCAACGTTTTTGATGTATCGTTTTCCATCTAGTGTTTTATTCATACCTATCATAAAATCTGCATCTTGAGCAATGATACGGCTACCTGCTATTGTGTTAATAGTAAGGGGTACATTTGTAAGCTTATGCGTGTGGTGAATGACTATGATAGTAGTTTTGGTATCGTTGGAAAGCTCACGAAGCCTTTTCATAACTTCTTTGGCTACTTTGCTATCTTCTATACTGCCTTCATACAAGCGGCTAAGGGAGTCTATGAAAACAACGCCTGGAGTATTTTCTGTTATTACATTCTTTAAAATAGCCCATTCTTCATCTGTAGAAATGTAACGAGGCATTTGCTCGTTTACGACTATGAAATTATCTAGCCAAGTGTCACACAAATTAGAGGAAATGAGTTTTTTAACTTGTAGCGAATTTCTATCTGTTCTACCTGCGTAAAATTCTTCTAAAGAGATAAACAGGACTTTTTTGTTTTCAATATTTAGAGGAATGCCAAGAAAGTCAGCACCACCTGATGCGATGCTGAAACCAAGATTTTCACAGAATATAGTCTTTGCGCTTTTGCTTGGACCAAAAATGAAACCCACAGAATTTTCTCTAATACCTGAGTAGATCATTTTCATTTTTGGCTCTCTACTAACCCTCGCTATCATGTCTTTTATGTTTGAAGTGTAACACGGTACACTCTTCGTTTTTTTATCCGATATGTTTTTCTCTTCTACATCAAAAAATGTATCGAGAATATTGTTTTTACTATTTGTGTTTTTTTCTAATGCCATTTATATGTTTAATTCACTTAAAATGTGTTTGTTTAATTTCAACTCCCATTTGCTTTTGATATGTATTCAAAGCATTTTCAACTGCACTGCCAATAAATTTTTGTTTTTTACAACTGTATTCAAAATCTGCACTTAGTCTATTTTTACGACTGTGCGAAACTTGCTGTATAGAAGCTGTTCTATATCTCTTTTGTTGTAAAACACTTTCTTCCCGATTCTGGAAAACTTTAGTGTTCCATTGTCGCGCCATGTTTGTAGAGTTCTTTCATGGATTCCTAACAACTTTTCAAGCTGTGTGTTATCAATCCAAGGGAACTCATTATTTCCGATATGTCCTTTTAAGTAGGTCTTTTCTACTAATGCCCGTATGTCTTCCAATTTGTCTATTACTAGCTGGATTAGATCATCTGTCTGATGTGGTTTTATTTCATCTTCCATCCTTTAATTTTGCACCTTGAAGCGGTAGCTTACTTTTGTTTAAAAATACCTATATGCTATTCCTTTTGTTTTTTTCAAGGATTGAAGCTATATCGTTATAGTCATAATAAATGATACCAGACAATTTTGTGAATGGCAATGTGCCAGCAACTCTTAAATTCTGAAGGCCTGATGCTGATAAACTCAGCATTTCTTGCACTTCTGAACTCTTTAGCCACTTTTTAGTTGCATTTGCATTTGTTTGACTAAGTGTCTCCTTGAGAGCGTTTAAAAGTTCTGTTTTGACTTGGAGCAAGTCTTGTTTGGTTACAATTTCTGTTATATCCATTTTGAATAGTTTTTACCACTTGAACACTTATTTCTGCCAATATTTCAAAGAACGATTTGATTCTATGGGACAACAAAACACGTGCCATTTCTTAAATATTTTTTATCATAAATTTTAAATACGATATGAGAAAATATGGCAGATAACATGACAGCTAAGCAGTTTTAGCTGGCAGAATTTTAAACTTGTTTTGAAGAGATTTCATTTCATCAGAAACTCGGCTGTCAACCATTTTCGCATAGACCTTAGTACTAAGCAAAGATGAATGACCTAACATTTTAGAAACTACTTCTAAACTGACACCATTAGCAAGCGTGACAGAGCTGGCGAAGGTATGGCGGGCTATATGGGAAGTTAGGTTTTTATTGATGCCACATATATCTGCAATCTCTTTCAAGTAGCTATTCATTTTTTGATTTGAAAGCACAGGAAACAAAACATTTTTATCTATACAAATAGGGTGGTTTTCGTATCGCTTTAAAATAACTATGGCCTGTGATAGCAAAGGGATATTAACTGCATTGTTGGTTTTGGTTCTGTGAGTGCTTAGCCAAAGAGCGCCATCTGTACTTTCTGATATATTGGCTTTTGAAAGCTTCTTAATATCAGCATAAGCTAAACCAGTATAGCACTGAAATAGAAAAACATCTTTGACATGATTTATACGAGGTGCAGAGAAGATTTTTTGCTCAATGATTTCAATTTCTTCCATTGACAAAAAATTTCTATCCACCTTTTTAAGCTTTACTTTATAGCTAAGAAAGGGGTCAATATTCAGATACCCTTTTGCAATAGCTTCACGAATAATTTTTTTGAAGTTCTTTAGATATTTAACGGTGGTATTGTTTGAGCAATTTCTGACAGAGCGGAGGTAATGATCAAACTCCTGTATGAATTCGTGATTTACATTGCTCACAAAAAAATCAGACAAGTGGTAGTGGTGCGAAACAAATTCTTTTAAATGACTAAGCGAGGTAATGTAACGCACATAAGTACCAGCAGCAAAATCTTTGCCTATTAATTGTTTTACTTTTGCATTATGCTCTTCAAATAGCGAAAAGAGGCTTTTTGATTTCTGGGTAACACCAAGAAAAGAGTTTTTGATAGCTTCGGCAGTGATTGGCTTATTAGTATCCATTAACCCTTTTTGATACTCATAGATTTTAGAGCGCACTGAATCAATATAGATATTAATAGCTCTTGCATCTTCATTGTGTCCTTTTATATGACCTTTGGATGAATCCCATTTTGAAATATGCGTTTCTCTCTTAATAGCGATTTCACTTCTTTTCCCATCTACTGTTATTCTGCAATAAATTGGGGCGTTTCCTTGGTTGTCGGCTTTGTCTCTTCTAATGTAAAAGAGGATATTAAAATTTTTAGTCATGGCTGGATACCTTTTGATTATGTATAAAAATACAAAAATGACCTCAAAAAAGGAAGGGATTTAAGTATAATTATTGAAAATAAATACATTGATAATCAATTATTTAAAATCATTTTGGATACCTAAAGAAGAGCGTAAAAAAGGTATCCGAATAGGTATCGTGAACAGTGATATTTGGTGTGAAATGTGGTAGTTTGGTAGAAACACAAAAGCCTATAAACATTTAATTTACAGGCTTTTAGTTGAATATGGTGTTTGTGTTGTAGAGAGGAAGGGATTCGAACCCTCGGTACGTTGCCGTACACACGCTTTCCAAG
>CALAYL010000070.1 GCA_937894725.1 uncultured Bacteroidota bacterium | reverse complement strand
ACGCTTGCACCCGCACATACAGCGGTATCGTTTCCGAGATTTACTACTGGATTTGGCGATACTGTTACTAAAATAGAGTCTGTAGTAGAACACCCACCTGTATTAGTTACAGTTACTTTGTACGTATTCGTAGTATTAACAGATAATGTTTGCATGGTAGAAGCATCACTCCATGCGAAGCTGCTGCCAGTATTTCCGGCATCAAGTGTCACTGAATTTCCAATACAAACCGTAGTGTCGTTTCCAAGGTTTACTATAGGAGCTGGAGATACATGCGCTATAACAGGCACTCTTGCACTTTTACATCCTGTAGATATATTCCAATCGAAGAACCAATAGTAAGAAGAAGTAGTCGTTGCTGTAGCACTAGTTGATCCCGCAGTAATAGAAACCGCACCAGAGGTAGAAGTATAAGGGAATGTAGCACTTCCTGATAATCGCAGAAGATTGGTGATACCTGTAGAGCGCATTTCCATTCTATAACTTCCAGGTACCAATTGGAAAGCTACTGGCAATACGTTAGGCATAGATGCGGATCCGTTTCCTGACACATTAAAGGTAGCAGAAGTAGCCACTAATGAGCCTGTAGTTTGATCATAAACTTCTACATACATTGTTCCAGAACCAGTAGGGTAAACCACTACCGAATTGATACTAACATCTTCGGCTATGGTAAAGCGCACACCCCAACCTGCTGTTTGTGTAATGAAAGAAGATGAACCAGGATTGGTAGGGCCGACATTTTCGCTTCCTCCGCTACCTGCTAAATTTTCTACATAAAAAGTATCTGTAGCCGAAACGGTTGGAGAATAAGTTAGTCCAGTAGCTAAAGCAGTACCACCTGTCATATTTCCATACCAAGTCAGTGCTCCATTAGCTACGGTAGCCGAAAGATTAGCTACTCCAGCTCCGCAAATAGAATCGCCCGTAACCACTGGAAGTGGTGTAGTGAAAACTTCTATGGTATCCGTAGCTGTAGAATAAGTACCACAACCTAATGCACGATATAGTGTAGTAACCATAGGAGAAACAGGGTAAACAACTGAGTCATTATGAAGCCCTGTCTCGTTTGCCCAAGTCATCGTAGTAGGATTATAAGACTGCCATTGAATTGACCCTGAAGCACTATTCAACACTAAATCATAGCTAGCACCTAAACAAATTTGCTTCTTAGTTTCTTTCAAAGTTCCAATCGAAAATTCTACAGAGGAAAATAACGTGTCATTAAAATGAATCACATCATCTACTTGAGATATAAATACTTTAAAGTCATACATACCTAAAGCACTCATGTCGTACGTTCCTGGCAATGTAACCAACATCGTAGAATCAGCTTGTAGTGAATCTGTATTGATTACTACATTAGGGAAAGTAGTCGGATTGATTCCTGTCACACTTACCGAAACTGAAGCCGGGTCTAAACTAAAGTAATGTGTAGTGTTGTTATAGTTATGAATTTTTACAGTTACTGTCTCCGTAGAAGTGTAGCAAGATTTTTGGGTAGGAGAAGCTAACTCATCTACTCCCAAGTCCACAGTGATAGGCGCGCCTAAGAACTCATCAGCACCAATATCTGGCTTCAATGTAGAACCTGCACAACCCACTAACGGGCAACGCACATCACCATCTATATCATCTGTGATTCCTAAGCCTACAGCACCCTTGTTGTTCAATACATTTGAAACAATATGTAAATCTGTTGGTGAATTAAATAATGGTATTACAGAAAATGAATTGCTGTCTTTTTGAGACACTGTAGTCCAATCTGCTAGTGTTAGATTGTTTGTAGTGTTATATCTACCTAATGTACCGTTTGGTGCATAAATATTATTATTGTCCATTCTAGTCACGTAGTTTTGGGTAGTAGCACCCGAGGTGAATTCTACGCCATAACCTAAACCATTCTGAACAATTATATTGTTCATGATTTCAACGTTGTTGTATGCAGTAGAAGATGCATAAACATACATGGCTCTACTTGCAGTAGCTGAGCCGCTCTCTACGTTTACTGTATTATGATAAACATTTAAGTAATAGCAGTTGTAAGGTGAGATTCCATAGACAGTTCCAGTAGAATTCAAGCAACTGACAAAATTGTTAGCTACCAAAGATGGTTTTGCTGCATCGGCATCACAGTAGTAAACATAAATGCCATAATTAGATCCTGTCCCTCTAGCTATAACTTTGTTTTTAGTTACCGTGATGAAATCACTATAGTAAGGATACAAAGCATAACAAGTAGTAGAGTTATATCGTTGCTCTATTGAATTCCCTTCTATGACTACTGAGTCTTGATAATAAGAAGTAAGCCCATAGTAATAAAATCCTACGATTGTGTTGTTCTTGATTACATTGCCTGGACGGTGAATGGTAGAAGTTTGTCCATAACATGAAATACCATAATATCCTCCTACTACTGTGTTTCCGATAATCGTATTGTAGCTGCCATTTACACCTGAAGTAGTAGCGCTCGAATTTGAACCAGAAATAGCAATTCCTGCATAATTAGAAGAAGTTGATAAGCTATCTACCGTAATCGTATTGTTGGAAATCGTATTGTTATCTGCCTGCCCTATCAAATGAACCCCAAATCCATACTCAGAAGTAGTAGTACCTTGAGCTATGATTTTGAAATTATTTATGGTTGTATAATCCGTTTCGTTCAATGAAAATCCTGCTCGCTGTGATGTAAGTGTAGAAAGGAAAGTGAGCGTTTCTCCATTTCCATTGATTGTTAAAGTATTTACAGAAGACGTACCGCTAATCTCATCTAATAAAACTTGCTCATTGTAAGGGCCAGAGCCTATCACTGTGTTGACTACAACTGGTCCACAAATCCCATCTGTATTTAACTTATTAGCAAGATCTGTAAATGTTTGGAAGTTGGTACCTGCAGTTGGCAAAGCTGAATTTACAGTGTAAGTACCATTTAATCCAAGACCAAAAGAAATTGAGATACTATCATTAGAACGATTACCATCTAGACTTCCATTCGGCAAATTCGTAAATGCTAAAGCAGTATAACTCGTGTTGGGCAATAGATTAAACGTTCCTAAATCCAAAGTAGTATCGGCTCCTGATGGAACAGATACATAGAAAGTATTTCCTGTAGCTGAGGTCGGTGATCCATTTAAATAAGCTGAAACGACTACCGAGTCTAATGTTACTAAACCATAGTTTCTAACTTTTACATAGGCGGTTTGAGTACCCGAGCAATTAGCAACAGTAATTTGTGTAGCTCCAGCATCATCTGTAAGCGGAGTAAACTCAAAAGCACCTATATCAGGTGTAGAAGGTCTTACAACACCATTCACATCTGTTGGCACATCTACTGTCAGATTCTCTCCACTATTATTTAGCGGTGCAGCTGCTGGAGTCAAATCGCCCGTAGATGCACTACTAAATATAGGTAAAACACTAAAGCTATTAGCATCTTGAAGTGATGCAGTCTGCCAGTCTGCCAATGTATTGCGATTGGCGGTATAATATCCAAATACGTTTGTTCCAGCAGTAGTGTTTACATATATATTATTGTGATTACTTTCAAAAGTAGCAGGCACAGTGGCAATATAAATACCCGTCATAACACCTGTACCTCCTTTTGTGATGGAAAAGTTATTGTTTTTAATTCGAATAGAATCACATGTTCCTGTAGTATAAAGCCCTCTAGCTACTCCAGTTCCTGTACCCGATGCATAATCCAGCGCCATTGAGTTATGATAAATATCTATATTTTTTGCACTACTAATGTATATGCCATAAATTGCACCATTGTGGCTAATATCATAAATGACATTATTAGCTATCAACATATTTTGAAGATAATCTCCACCTACTGCTGTATAAATAGGATAAATTGAACCAGTATAGGTTAGGTTGCCACCATTTGAATTATGCACATGATTTTTTGTAATACGAGAGCCTGGATTACCATTATTCATATATATACCATACATGACACCGCCACTCGTTCTATTGGGTCTAGAAACATCATTTCCATCTACTACTATTGACAGAGTAGAATTTATGTAAATACCATAGTAATAAAAATCTTTAACGATATTATTTCTCACTTCACAATTTATAGCCCCTGGCTGAGCCCCATTCCCATTCACCACTATACCATAATATGAACCACCAGTAGCACTTCCTAAAACAGAGTTGCCAATTATTGTACAAACATTCGCATTATTTCCAACAGAAAGAATTGTTGTGTTAGAGTTTGAAGAAACAATCCCTACTGAATACAAAGAGTTGGTACTGGTGATGGCACTTAAATCAACAGTACAATTTTGAATCGTAACATAATCAGCACTATTCGTTAAGAAAATCCCCCATCCATAATTAGGGTCAGTACCTGTTACTTTCAGATTATTGATAGTCATATAATCTGTACCATTCAATTTTATAATATGACGGTCACTTAAAGTGGGAGCAAAATTCAATTCCTGTCCATTTCCATTTAGCGTTATTGTGTTTACGCCCGAAACACCATTTACTTGTCCAAAACTGACCTGTTCGGTATAGGGTCCATTAGCCACATTAGCTATTACGGGGCCACAAACTCCTTTTAAGTTCAAATCATTGGCAAAAGCTGTAAATGAAGTGTAGTTAGATATAGATGATGGTAAAGTTTTATCAATAGTATATGTTCCTGAAAGTCCTGTAGTAAAGTTTAGTAATCTAATCGTATCATTTGATTTGGTTGAATCGGGGCCTAAACCATTTATATCTGTTAGGTACGCTTCAATATTATAACTAGTGTTTGCCATAAAAGTATAGCTACCTAAGGTAAGATTTGCATTGGCTCCTTGCGCTAAAGCGCCTGTATAAGAATAGGGAGTCTGAGCTGCCCCATTAATCTTCCAAGATACATTAGCCGTTTTAATAGTATCAGAACCATAGTTTGCAAACTTAACTGCGATAGGCGTAGCAGATGGACAAATACTAACTGGACTTACAAAAGATGCCAAAGCTCCATCTCGTGCAACGCCTGAACTGAATGTAAATCTAATATTTGGTCTTTCTAAATACTGAGCTGTAGTTCCATTTAAAACAGCAGGGGCTGTGGTGGTATTCACCTGTCCTATACAACTTGATGTAAATCCAGGAGTATAAACCCAGTCATATTTATCTGTAGCAGGGTTACCAGCAATGGCAGAACAATCCCAATCGCAGGCTATTTCAATACTGCCACCAGTATATATAAAAGGAGTAGTCAACACAAAGTCCATCCAACCAGTAGCGGCTGGCACAGTTTGTGTGCTTGTGTTATATACTTGCGTAAAACTAGATGTTATAGACGCCCATGTAGTAGCAGAGGACAAAGGGGGTACAGTAGAAGAGTTGTTCATCCAAATTGCAAAACTTGCATTTCCTGTACTAGCGCCAGCACCGTTTTTAAAAAAAGCCAATTTTTGTATGGTTACTCCAGGAAAAATCCCAGCTGCTGAAAGTTCTGCTTGTGTGTAAACAATGTTAGAACGACAATAATCTGTAGTAGAGCTATTGCTAAATCGATAGAAAGGAGAATACAATGTGTAGGTAGGTATAGAGGTGCCAGTACCAATTACAGCAGTAATTTGAGACGATAAGTCCGTTGAAAATAACAATCCAAAAAGAACAAGCGTTAAAATGCGATACATATATATATTTTTATTTTGATTACTGCAAATATAGCAAAAATAGCCTCAAAACCGACTTATCACCCTTGAAATTCACATATCTAGAAAAAACGATATATATTATAAAACAGACGAACTAACTATTATAACAGGAGTTTGAATGTTGAAAATTAGAAAAAAAAGCAGTGAAAAAGCAGTTGCAAAAAAATATTAAATCAGAAAAAAAACTTTTTTGGGCTAACTATTTGTAATTTGTATAAAAAGGATTAGTTTTGCCGACCCAAAAAAAGGAATATAATGCCAACTATTCAACAATTAGTTAGAAAATCAAGAGAAGTAATTAAGACAAAATCAAAAAGCCGTGCTTTAGATTCATGTCCACAACGCAGAGGTGTATGTACACGTGTATATACGACTACCCCTAAGAAACCCAATTCAGCACTCCGCAAGGTAGCTAAGGTTCGTTTGACAAACTCAATCGAAGTGATAGCCTACATCCCAGGTGAGGGACACAACCTACAAGAACACTCTATCGTACTCATCAGAGGCGGAAGGGTTAAAGACTTGCCAGGTGTACGTTACCACATTGTGAGAGGTAGCCTCGACACTGCAGGTGTAGATGGTAGAAAACAAAGCCGATCTAAATATGGAACTAAGCGTCCAAAAGCTGGCGCAGTAGCCGCAGCACCTACTAAAGGCAAAAAGAAATAAATCTAAATAAAAAGATAATTCATAAATAAGATATGAGAAAGACCAGAGCACCCAAGCGATATGTACAGCCAGATCCTAAATTTGCTGATACAATAGTTACCCAATTTGTAAATAACCTAATGTGGAGTGGAAAAAAATCTACTGCATATGAGATTTTTTATTCTGCTATCGATTTAGTAGAAGAGCGAACAAAAGAAAGTGGTATCGAAATTTGGAGAAAAGCACTATCTAACGTTAGCCCAGCTGTAGAAGTAAAAAGTAAGCGTATTGGAGGGTCAAACTTTCAAGTGCCCATCGAAGTACGTCCAGAAAGAAAGCAATCACTAGCTATCAAATGGATGATTAACTTCTCTCGCTCTAGAAATGGCAAGAGTATGGCTGACAAATTAGCTAATGAAATCATAGCCGCATCGAAGGGTGAAGGAGCTACGTACAAAAAGAAAGAAGACATTCATCGTATGGCTGAGGCTAACAAAGCCTTCGCACATTTCAAATTTTAATTTTTAGAGAAAAAAATAATGGCAAAAGATTTAAATTATCTCCGTAATATTGGTATCGCAGCTCACATTGATGCGGGTAAAACTACCACTACAGAGCGCATCTTGTACTATACAGGTGTAAACTACAAGATAGGAGAAGTGCATGAAGGAGGAGCAACCATGGACTGGATGGAGCAAGAGCAAGAGCGCGGTATCACGATCACCTCTGCAGCTACACACTGTACTTGGGACTGGAAAGACAAAAAATACAATATCAACATTATAGATACACCAGGACACGTTGACTTTACCGTAGAGGTAAACCGCTCATTGCGTATTCTTGATGGTCTAGTATTTTTGTTTTCGGCTGTAGATGGCGTAGAGCCTCAGTCTGAAACAAATTGGCGTTTGGCTGACAACTACAATGTAGCTCGTATGGGCTTTGTAAATAAAATGGACAGACAAGGGGCTGACTATTTTAATGTAGTGAAGCAAGTAAAAGAAATGTTAGGCTCGAATCCAATGGTAATGCAAATACCTATCGGAAACGAAGAGCACTTCAAAGGAGTAGTTGACCTAGTAACAAATGAAGCTATCATTTGGAACGAAGAAGACAGAGGTATGACTTATAACGTAGTGCCAATTCCAGAAGACTTGAAAGAAGATGTACTTTTCTATCGTGAAAAAATGTTCGAACAAGTTGCAGAATTTGATGAGACATTGATGGAAAAATTCTTTGACAATCCAGATTCTATCACTGTAGAGGAGGTAAGAAATGCGGTACGTCAAGCAGTAATATCAATGAAGGTAGTGCCAATGTTTTGTGGATCTTCATTCAAAAACAAAGGAGTACAAGCGGTGTTGAATGCAGTATGTGAATTCTTACCATCACCACTAGATAGAAACGAAGTGACAGGTATCAACCCAGACACAGATGAGCCAGCTTCAAGAAAGCCATCAGTAACTGAGCCTTTCGCAGCATTAGCGTTTAAAATCGCTACTGACCCATACGTAGGTCGTCTATGTTTCTTCCGAGTTTACTCTGGAGCATTAGATGCTGGATCATATATTCTAAATACTCGTTCTGGTAAGAAAGAGCGTATCTCTCGTTTATTCGAGATGCATGCTAATGACAGACAGCAAATAGAGCGTGTAGAAGCAGGAGATATAGCTGCAGCAGTAGGCTTTAAGGATATCAAAACAGGAGATACTATGTGTGCCGAAGGTCATCCAATCATTTTGGAGAGTATGAACTTCCCTGAGCCTGTAATCTCTATAGCAATTGAGCCAAAAGCACAAAAAGATATGGATAGAATGGGAATGTCTCTTGCTAAATTGGCAGAAGAGGATCCTACATTTAGAGTATCATTCGATGAGCAAACAGCGCAAACAATCATAGCCGGTATGGGTGAACTTCACCTTGAAATCTTGGTTGACCGTTTGAGAAGAGAATTTAATGTAGAATGTAACCAAGGAGCACCGCAGGTTACTTACCGTGAGCGAATCACAAAGACTGTATCGCATCGTGAAGTTTATAAAAAACAATCGGGTGGTCGAGGTAAATTTGCTGATATTCATATCGAAATAGGCCCAAATGAAGATCATAAAGAAGGTTTAACCTTTGTAAATGATATCTTTGGAGGATCAATCCCTAAAGAATTTGTACCAGCAGTAGAAAAAGGATTCAAAGAGGCTATCAAGACGGGAGTACTCGCTGGGTACCCAATGGATGGATTGAGTGTACGTCTTTATGACGGATCTTATCACCAGGTGGATTCAGACGCACTTTCATTTGAATTGGCAGCTAAAATGGCTTTCAGAAAAGCAGCTAAAACAGCTGGTCCACAACTTCTAGAGCCAATCATGAAACTCGAAGTAATCACCCCAGAAGAAAACACAGGTGATGTAGTAGGTGACTTGAATCGTAGAAGAGGTATGCTAGAAGGGATGGAAGCTAAGATGAATGCGCAAGTAATTAAAGCAAAAGTGCCTTTAAGCGAAATGTTTGGATATGTAACTCAGTTGCGTACACTTACATCAGGAAGAGCTACTTCTACTATGGAGTTTCATAGCTTTGCGCCAGCACCAGAGTTAGTAGCTAAAGCTATCATTGCTAAAAACTCAGGAAAAGTAGTAGAAGAGGAAGACTAATCACATCGAATTTAATCAACACAAATAAACGTTCTTTTAAAATGAGCCAAAGAATCAGAATTAAGCTAAAGTCGTACGACCATAACCTCGTAGACAAATCTGCTGAGAAAATCGTAAAAACAGTAAAAAGTACTGGTGCTATTGTATCAGGCCCTGTGCCATTACCAACCCACAAAAACATTTTTACCGTACTGCGTTCACCTCACGTAAATGCTAACTCTAAAGAGCAATTTCAACTTTGCACTTACAAGCGTTTACTAGACATCTATTCATCTACTTCTAAAACTGTAGATGCATTGATGAAACTAGAACTGCCAAGTGGTGTAGAGGTAGAAATCAAGGCATAACAGTCTTGAAATAAATTTTAAGGGATTTATGAATCGCTTTTTTTTAAAAAGAAAGAATGATTCCGCTAAACAAACAAAACAATCAATCCGATGGGTTATTGCTGTTTAGCAAAAATCTATCGGATTTTTGATTTTAATTAAAACTATAAATAAAAAAAATGAAAGGAATAATAGGAAAAAAAGCAGGTATGACTAGTGTGTTCATCGATGGAAAACACATGGGAGTAACCGTAATAGATGTATCTGACAACAGAGTAGCCCAAGTAAAAACTGTAGATACTGATGGATACAATGCAGTACAAGTAGCATATGATACCAAACGTGAGAAAAGTGTAATCAAAGCAGAAGCTGGCCACTTTAAAAAAGCAGGTATCGAAGCTAAAAGAAAATTAGTCGAATTTAGAGATTACAGCTTTGAAAAAAACGTAGGTGATGTAATCGGTACAGAGATTTTTACTGAAGGCGAGAAAGTTGCCGTAATTGGTATTTCAAAAGGAAAAGGATTTCAAGGTGTGGTAAAACGTCACAACTTTTCAGGAGTAGGTATGGCTACCCACGGACAGCATGATAGACAACGTGCTCCAGGTTCAATAGGTGCATCATCTGACCCTTCGAGAGTTATCAAAGGTATGCGTATGGCTGGTAGAATGGGAGGCGATAGAGTAACCACCAAAAACGTAAAAATCGTAAAGATACTGGCTGAAAACAACCTTATCCTAGTGAATGGATCAGTACCAGGAGCTATCGGCAGCTATTTGACTATAGAGAAGAAATAAGCGTATTATTTTTGTAATTAACAGAAACGCTCGATGAAATTCATCGAGCGTTTTTTTTGTGTGGATAACATATAACAAAATAGTGTAACTTCTAGACTCGCATACTCGTATAGATAACTATAAATATCGAGTATTATGACAAGATTTATACTATTCTGCACCCTATTTTTCGCACTTTCAAATAATTCATTCGCTACGCATGCTGTAGGTGCTGACCTAACGTATGATTGCCTCGGTGGAAATACCTATAGAATCCGACTAAAAGTGTATAGAGACTGTGCGGGTGTAAGTTTGAGTGGTACAACACCCATCACCATATCCTCTAGTTGCAATAGCAGTACTTCGATTACTCTTACTAGAACTAGCTTTAGAGAAATCTCACCACTTTGCGCTACATCTCTATCACAATCTACCTGTAATGGTGGTGCACTTCCAGGAATTCAAGAGCACATATATGAAGCCACATACACACTACCACAAGCTTGTGCCGATTGGAAGTTTAGCTATTCATTAAGTGCTAGAAACAATGCCATCACTACAGTAACTAGTCCCGGCTCTCAAAATCTCTATGTAGAAGCTACTTTGAACAATGTTGCAGCACCCTGCAACAGTTCTCCCGATTTTAGTGTAATCCCAGTCCCTTACATTTGTAGAAATCAACCTTTCTACTACAATCAAGGCGCTTCAGATGTAGATGGAGACTCGTTGGTTTATTCACTAATCCCTTCCAGACATTCTGCCACTGTAAACGTTCCTTACATATCTCCATTCTCTGCTGCAAATCCCATCACTACTGCAGCAGGTTTTAATTTTAATAGCTCTACCGGGCAAGCATTTTTTACTCCAACATCAAATCAAATTGGAATTGTAGCCATCATGGTATCAGAATATAGAGGTGGTGTGTTGATTGGCTCAACTATTCGTGATATGCAGGTAATCGTGTTGAATTGTGTAAACCAAACGCCTGCTATTTCAAACCCAGCAACCATTGCTGGTGCTTTATATAATCCTGCTACACGAATATTTACCGTATGTGCGGGAAATACGATGACATTCCAAGTCACTTCATCAGATCCCGATGCTGCGCAAACACTGACAGTTCTCTCAAATGCATTAACTTCAACCCCAGGTGCTACACTCACTCACAGCGGAACTAACCCTGTAGTAAGTACTTATACATGGACTCCGCCTACTAACTTAACTGGTAGTAATTTTAGCATTTCATTCAATGCAACAGATGGCTTCTGTCCTATCTCTGCAAGTGCCTCTGTAGGATTTAATATCTATGTACCACGTGTGTCTATCAAAGCAAGTGACACCATCGTATGCCCAGGCAATGCAAAAAACATAACGTTAAATGCTACTACCGTAGGCGCAAACGGTACTGAAACTTACCAATGGGGTCCACTAGTGGGGTTTGTATCTGCTTCAAATATTAAAAATCCTACAGTGGCTGTAAGTCAACCGACTCGATATTGGGTAACTATGCAACAATTTGGATGTACTGTAAGAGACACTATCAATATCCAACCTTATGCAGTACTCTCTGTATCTCCAGATACGGCTAATTTTTGTGTAACAGATTCGCCTGTACAGCTACTTGCCAATTTTAATAGACTTGTCACTCCTAGTCCCCCATCGCCTATCACGTACAATTGGTCCCCTACTACAGGCTTTACTACAGCAGGAAATATTGCAAATCCAAAAACAAGGCCAGTTACATCTACCACATATACCGTGACAGCGGGCGATGCGTTTTGTACTCTCACCAATACTGCTACAATAAATATGGTGCAGTGTCCATGTTTTGATAGTGTAAAAATAGCTCCTCCAAAAAATCTTTCATGCAAAAAACTGTATGACACATTAGATGGATCTGCTAGTAAATCTGGCACTTATATTACTTACCAATGGTATTCCTCTATAGGGGGAAACATAGTTTCTGGAGCTACTACTAAAATAGCCATTGTAGATAGACCAGGGACATATAAATTAGTATTAACCAATAGTCAAACAGGTTGCAAAGATTCGATGAGCGTAGTAGTTACGCAAGATATTTCTTTACCAAATGCAAATGCAGGTATAGATACCGTACTAAACTGCTCAAGAACTTCGCTCACATTGAGAGCTACTTCTTCTACACCTTCTGCCACATTCGCTTGGTCAAATGGAGTGAACACGCAAAACAATACAATAAATATCCCCGCAATTTATATTGTCAGAGTGACCAATCCTGTGAATGGATGCGTTGTTGCCGATACAGTTGTTGTAACTCAAGACATTACTGTACCTACAGCTAATGCGGGACTGGATACCGTACTT
>CALAYL010000069.1 GCA_937894725.1 uncultured Bacteroidota bacterium | reverse complement strand
TATGCTTTAGATGAAACGGATAAAGATGGTATTACATGGAAATTTTCAGATTTTCAAATGCTGGTGCAACAAAATGAAATTTCCCATTTGCTCATTTTTCCTCATGGAATTTTAAATAACTACCTACATTTTTCTAAAGAGAAGGAGGTCTTTATGGGCGCTACTTTTAAACGAGTTTTTAGTGAAAATGGTTATCAAATATATGAGATACTGTACCCTATTTAAGTTTTATTTCGGATGGGCGGTACTTGCCAATACGATTTGTAGTTGCCTGTGTTTATGTATAAATCAAACCAAATAAGATAGTTTAATATACACCAAATTGGTCGACCATAGTCTTGCTTGCCACTCAAATGTATCTTCCATATCTTCTCTATAAACTCCCAATTTAAAAACTCCGTTTTATCTACGAAATCTTTATTCAAATACTTTGTGGCAAATTTTCCCAGCTTATCAAAAAACCAAACAGCGTGGGGCATTTCTAATCCAAATCCATCGCGCTTATAAATTTCGTTTGGCATAAAAGGTTTCATGGCTTCTTTTTCTACCCAACGCAGTTTGTTGAAATGGCGTACTCTATACTTTACAGGCAGTTTTGTTATATAATCTACCAATATTCTATCCATAAAGGGGAATCTGCCTTCCACCGAATTAGCTAAAAAAGTACGGTCATTTTTTACCATTAGATCATCTACAAAAAAGTGTTTCATATCTATAAGCGAGATCTTATTGATATCATGTTCGATACTGCTTTCGTAAAATATTTTGCGGAAAAAAGTAGCCGTGTCTGTTCTATCAAAATCGCCTTTGAGCAAGCTTGTTTTTTCTTTTTCAGAAAAAATATGCCGCCAATATAAATGCGCATCGGGGGTATCTAATTCACAACCAGCAGTAAATCGTTTTGCTTTAAAATCAAAGCTCAACTTTCGGTAATCGGTGGGTAAAAGTTCAATGCCTTTCCGTAATATGTTTCTTGCAAAAGCAGGAGTGAGCGAGCGGTAGAGTTTCCGAAACTGGTAAGCGGCTATGGTGGGGTAAGCATTAAAAAGTTCATCGCCTCCTTCTCCACTCAATAACACTTTTACATGAGGTGCTGCTTTTTTGCCCAAAATAAAAGAAGGAATGCAAGCTCCATTTCCATTAGGTTCATCGCAGTAAGCTATTTGAGTGAGCATGGTCTCTATCACATCATCGGGTTGCACTTCTATTTCGTGATGAATAGAGCCTGCATAGGTAGCCATGATGCGCTGATAACGCGATTCGTCCCAACTGGCTTCGCCCATTTTGAGCGAAAAGGTATGCATTTTAGATCCTAGTCCCAGATGTTTTACTACGCCCAGCATTGCACTAGTATCTATCCCCCCAGAGAGGGTCATGCCCAAAGGAGCATCACTTACTAAATTTCTTTTTACCGCATCTATCAGCAACTCGCGGGTAGTTTCTACGGCTTGTTTGGCACTGATGCTGTGGTCTTCTTTATACTCAAAATCGTAGTATTGGACTAGCTTAAAATTATGTGAATGTAAATCAAATGTAAGTAGCTGCCCTCCTTTAAGCTCTTTAAGATTTTGGTAAGGGGTGGCGGTTCCAGGTATATAGGCTAAGGAGAAAAAATGATGCAGCGCAGTTTTGTCTAGTTCTTTTTTGAAGTGGGAAAGTTCTAAAAACGCTTTTATTTCAGAAGCAAAATAAACACCCTGTGTAGTGGGGTAATAAAAAACGGGTAGTATCCCATAAAAATCGCGCACGATCCAGCATTTTTGGGTAGTGCGGTCATACAAGCAAAAGGCAAACATACCCGAGAGTTCGTTCAAGAAATCAATGCCTAGTTCTTTATATAAATACAACATTACTTCGGTATCGGAGCAAGATTGAAAAGGATATTTTTCTGCTAACCGATACTTAGTTTTGAGTTGTTGAAAATTAGAAACCTCTCCATTATAGCAGATCCACACATCGTTTTGGGCAGTAGCCATGGGTAGATTGGCGTGGTCGCTCGTATCAATAATGGCAAGGCGCGTATTGCCCAAGGCAATTTTTGCATCGTGTATGAGGCCTATAGAATCGGGGCCACGATGAACTAGAGTGAGTAACATCTGTTGTATTTCCACTATGTTTTGGCTACTAATTTCGCCCTGTAAAGGTATATAACCTGCTATTCCACACATAGGCTAAAAGTAATTTTTTTTTGGGGATAAAGAAGTAAAATGCGGAAAGATGAAGCCTTCTCCATTTCCTATTTACTCTCCTTCATTAGTTTAAATCTGGGCATATATTCGAGCTTTTTTGCCATTATTAGCGAACTAATAAATTCTCTGCAAGATGATATTTTACTCTTAGGTATCCATCATTTTTAGAAAACAATAATTAAGGTTTTTAGCGAATAGTTTCTTCCCAAGAGCGAATTAGAATAACCTATCAATAAGTGAAACATAAAGCTTATCTTTAAACCATGAACAGCAAAACAACCTAGACATATGCAGCTAGCTAGTCCGTCAAAGCAAAGCCTAAATGATAATGCTATAGTGTGTGAAGAACTAAGTAAAGTCTATAACACCAGCATCGGGTCAAAATTTGCACTGAATAATCTCAGTTTTCAGGTAAAATTTGGTGAGGTAGTAGGTATCGTAGGGAGAAATGGATGCGGCAAGAGCACATTACTAAAAGTTATATCGGGTATTATAAAACCCTCAAAAGGCAAAATAACAATAAATGGTCAGCTCATTTCGATTCTTGAGGTAGGTACAGGTTTTATCCCTGAGTTGTCTGGTTTTGATAATGTTAGACTGGTATGCAGGCTTTTTGGATTAACAAAAAGGGAGACAAAGGCACTCCTTCCTAGTATTATTGATTTTAGTGAGCTTGAGGCAGCTATGGCAGAGCCAGTTAAAAACTATTCACAGGGAATGTATCTTAGGTTAGCTGCTGCAGTAGCATTTTCATTGAAGGCAGACATTTACTTATTTGATGAGGTAATAGCTGTGGGTGATGAAGCTTTTCAAAAAAAGTGTACCAATAAATTTCAGCAACTTACTTTAGCGGGAAGTACGATTTTAGTTGTTTCGCACAATTTTTCCCAGATAGTCTCTATTTGCTCTCGTTGCATACTCTTAAAAGATGGTGCAATATTAGTAGATGATAAGCCAGGAAAAGTATTCGAAATATTTGAAAATACACTTTATAAAAGAGCTAACATAACCCCTTCTCAATCAGTCGGATTTACAGTTTTGTTAGATGGACATGTAGATATTCTCCATTTCAATCTTAGCAAAAATAGTATGAGTAAGCGGCTAACGCAAGAATCTCAAGTTGAATTTGATATTATATGGAAAAAGAAGCTATCTGGAATTTCAGTCTGTTTTCATATTGATATTAAAAACGAAGCAGGGATATTGCTATTGAATACTGCGAACATTTATGGTAAACATAGGGAAGCGATGGAGCAGCAAAGTAAAGAGGAGTTAGGTGTTTTTCAAGATAGGTGCACCATTCCTTCTTTTTTTTTAAATCACGGTTGTTATTTTGCTTACCTAAAATGTACATCATATGATAGTCTAAATAATTATAGGCTTATTGCAGAATCAGAATACCCTTTATCTGTTCATATAGAAAACTTTCATGATGAAACGAGGGCTAACATTTGGACTTTCACACCAGCCCCTATAAGGACAAAGCTAGATTGGACTCGAAAAAGTATTACAAAAAAATGAAGATTTTTTTTATTTTTAAAATGGACTTTTTTTCAAGTTTTGTTAACTACCCTCGATTGTTGTACAATTTGATTTTCTCATTATGCGAACCCGACTAAAAAAATTCCAAACTTGATTTGCAACTTGAAAAAGAGGGCTACCTCGTACTTCCCAATTGGATAAATGCTAGCCAACTAGCTACTTTAAAGCAAGTGTTTACAACAAATAAGGCGAGCATTTCGGCTGCTAGAAATGGTCTGAACTCGCTGCTGGTAAACGACATAGCATTACGAAAATATATAAGCGATAGTATTATGGCAGTACTGGCGCCTTCCTTAGAAGACTCATTTATAGATTATATTCCGTTTTTCGGCTACTATATGGTGAAGCCTAGCCAAGGCGGTGAAGAAAACTTTCATAGAGATTACAGCATTACAAACGAAGACGAATTTGACTACCTAACGCTGTGGCTTCCCCTAGAAGATATAGATGTGAAAAGTGGTTGTCTCAATTTACTACCCAAAAGCCATCAATTCTTTCATTATATACTACCTGTTGATGTAGCTTGGCCTTATTCTGCCCTCTCAGATACGCTACAGCCTAATGCATTAGATGTTCCACTGCAGGCTGCAGATTTATTATTGTTTTCTTCAAAGCTCGATACAGCATATCCTTTAATAAAATCGCCTTCGTCCAAAACTGTTTTTATAGCTCGGTTTAGCTCCTCTCGGATAGGGAGGTGTATCGGATTTAAATCAACAAAAGGCACAGCCATTCAAAAAGAATTTTTATTTTGTAAAAATAGCTAAATTTATCTTTTCACCAATATTCTATGCTTACCATCAGCGGTTTTCAAAAAGACATCTCCTATCAGCAATGTACTCGATGCATCTGCGACAATACCATTCCCGGTATATCATTTGATAGCAAAGGTGTTTGTTCACTTTGCGACATTCACGATCGATTCGATGCTACATTTCCAAACGATGAAAGAGGCGCAGCGGCATTAGATGCCAAATTTGCAAAAAGCAAAAAAGAAGAACAAAAAATCAGAATCCCAGCCGTAGTACATGCCGATGGTAGCTGTAGGATTCAAACTGTTTCGCAA
>CALAYL010000068.1 GCA_937894725.1 uncultured Bacteroidota bacterium | reverse complement strand
TATCTTTTTATTTCAATATTAACTATTGAAAATTAAGACAATGAGCCCCATAGCGTAGTAGAATAGCATTTTCGAACTTGTATTTTAAGGGAATAATTAAGTTTGTTTCATTTTGAGACTTTACAATTAAAGAGAGTTGAAACTTACAAGTCTTGAACAGGAAATATATTTAAACTTTAAACAATTAGCTGGCGAAAGTTGATCACCCCCTAAATTATACTCATTAAAAGTTATTGCCTATCCACTTTATTGATTCAAATGCAGGTATTCAAGCCTAATTTTGAATCATCCTTTCAAGGAAATAAAAATATTTTCACTTCCCTATTGCTTTATTTAAGCAAAATAGTATATTTGCAATCCCAAAATAAAAATAATGGCTCATCACAAATCAGCAAAGAAAAGAATAAGACAATCGGCTAAAAGACGATTGCAAAACAGATATTATGCTAAAACGACTCGTAACTTTATACGAGGATTAAGAGCATCTAAGTCAGAAGACGAAGCGAAAACAGCGCTTCCTAAAGCATATTCTTTATTAGACAGACTAGCTAAGAGAGGATATATTCACGCTAACAAGGCGGCAAACTTAAAATCTAGGTTGGCAGCTAAAGTAGCGTCTCTAAAGGCGAAGTAATCTTTAAATTATCTATATTTTAAAGCCTCCTACACTGGAGGCTTTACTTTTTTAATCTAAAGTGTATTTTTGACACTCTTTAAATCTTTATTAAAAGCAAATGAAATTAGATCAAATCGTACAAACAATCGGTGATGAAAAAGCTAAATATCTTTTAGACCACAAATCAGGCACTTTCAGCAAAGAGTCTCTATATCTCCCTAATCCAAATTTTATAGATAATTATTGGAAAGACAGTAATCGCAATATACGCACACTCCAAAGTCTTCAAACCTTGGCTAACGCGGGTAGATTGGGTGGTACAGGATATGTGTCGATATTGCCAGTCGATCAAGGTATTGAGCATAGTGCAGGCGCATCATTTGCCCCTAATCCAATTTGTTTTGACCCAGAAGGGATCGTAAAACTTGCCATAGAAGGCGGTTGCAATGGGGTCGCTTCTACTTATGGTGTATTGGCAGCTGTAGCTCGAAAATACGCACATAAGATTCCATTTATTGTAAAAATAAACCACAATGAATTTTTGAGCTATCCAAATACATTTGACCAAATCATGTTTGGTACTATCAAAGATGCTTGGAATATGGGAGCTGTGGCCGTTGGCGCGACAATCTATTTCGGCTCTGAGGAATCAAAACGTCAAATCGTAGAAGTCGCTAAAGCATTTGAATATGCCCACGAATTAGGAATGGCCACGATTTTGTGGTGTTATACTCGAAACGCTGCTTTCAAAAAAGATGGCGTTGATTACCACGTATCTGCAGACCTTACTGGCCAAGCTAATCATCTTGGGGTAACAATTCAAGCTGACATTATCAAACAGAAGTTACCTGAAAATAACGGTGGTTACAATGCCCTAAACTTCGGAAAAACTCATAAGAAAGTATATTCCGACCTTTCAACAGACCATCCAATTGATCTTACTCGTTATCAATTGGCAAACTGCTTTATGGGTAGAGTAGGACTAATCAATAGTGGTGGTGCATCATCGGGCGATACAGATTTGGCAGAGGCGTTGGCTACTGCTATCGTCAACAAACGTGCGGGTGGTATGGGATTGATTTCTGGTCGAAAAGCATTTCAACGACCTTTGAAAGAAGGTGTAGCATTGCTCAACGCTATTCAAGACGTTTATCTAAACGATGACATTACGATAGCTTAAGGAATTTTCATTAAGTTTGTTTCAAAGAAAAATAAATGCAAGAAGCTAGAGTACCTTGGTGGAAACGTTTGCGCAAGGGTGTGGACACTTCAACTGAAGAGAAGTTAGAAACTCCAGACGGTATTTGGCATAAATGCAGTGGATGTAAGAAAGCGTTATTGGTAAATGCATTAAAAGACAATCTTCATGTATGTCCAGAGTGTAACTATCATGAACGTATTGATGCCGAAGACTATTTCGATTTGCTTTTTGATGAGCAAAAATATACAGAATTGTTTGCAAACCTATTGGCTAGAGATATACTTGAGTTTGAAGATACCAAGACTTATCCTAAGCGACTGAGTGAAGCTACCAAAAATACTGGACTAAATGAGGCTATGCGAGTAGCAGAGGGCGTTACCAGCGGTCAACCACTGGTCATTGCAGCAATGGATTTTCGATTTGTAGGCGGCTCATTAGGCTCTGTCATGGGTGAAAAAATAGCTAGAGGTATAGACCAGGCTATTGACACGAAGTCAGGTTTTATGATTATTTCAAAATCGGGTGGAGCTAGAATGCAGGAGGCTCCTTTCTCGCTAATGCAGATGGCTAAAACATCTGCCAAATTACATCAACTTTCGGAAGCTAAATTACCGTACATTTCACTTTTGACACATCCTACCACAGGTGGTGTTACCGCTTCTTTTGCTATGTTAGGGGATTTTAATATAGCTGAACCTGCTGCACTCATTGGTTTTGCAGGGCCGAGAGTCATTGAAGAAACAATTAAGAAAAAACTACCCGCAGGTTTTCAAACTTCGGAATTTCAATTAGAAAACGGATTTCTTGATTTTATAGTACAACGAAAAGAGTTAAAGAAAAAAGTAGGTTTGCTTTTGAAAATGATTCGTTAATACGGTTATTTTTTCATTAATTTTAATGCGTTCTTTTCAAATAGAATACGCTACATTTAGTATCCTACTTTAAATATTTCAAATTATCAATATGAATGTACGTTGGCGGTTAGTGTTGACTTTTTGTGTAGCATCATTTATTTGTTTTGCGCAAAATAGTGTAGTGAAAATACCCATAGGAGCTGGGCCAGAAGACATGGTGCTAGACACATTTTCTACAAAGGGTAAGCCTAGATTGATAGTGAGTTGCTCTAGCAGAAGAAAAGGGGAAACTCCATTTAATGAAATTATGTCTATTGATATATTGACAAATACCTTGAAAACCTTGGTAAGAATAGAGCCTTCTCCAATCTGTTTTCGCCCTCATGGTATAGATTTAGTTAATGGTTCAGAAGGACTGATACTTTATATAGCCAATCATTGTGATGCGCAAAAGTTGCAAACTATAATTAAGTATAAAGTAGAAAAAGATACACTAAAATGGCTGAGTAGTTCTTCAAATCCTCTCATCACCTCACCCAATGCTGTCAGTGGTAGTGTTGACGGTAGTTTTATAGTAAGTAACGATAGTTATAAAAGAGGCTCGATTAGCGAAATGATTTTTAAGCAAAAAAAATGTAGAACAGCATACTGTCAAGATGGAAATTGTAGCGAAGTGGGAGAGAGGCTGGCTTTTGGGAATGGCATCATGAAAGATGGGAATAAGGTATATCAGGCATCTACTATGCCTGGGGCTGTTTATGTGTACGACTTTGTAGAAGGGAAATTACAAAACCAAAAACTGCTCTGTAAGTTGGCGGGGGCAGATAATATTCGTGATTTTGGCGATGAGATCATCGTGGCAGGACACATCAATTTTGGAAAGTTTTTGAAACATATGAAAAATGAGAAAAAACATTCTCCTACTCTCATCGTAGCGATAAATAAAAAATCAGGCGTGCAGCGAGTACTTTTTGAAGATGATGGTGCACTTATCAGTGCAGCCTCCACTGCATTAGTTTTTGATGGCTATCTATACATTTCACAGATATTTGATGCGTTTCTACTAAAGGTAAAACAGTAAATAAAAGGAGATTTACAATTGGTAAGCAAGTGTTTTTTAACAGCTGTTGTTGTAATTATAAAACATCACAAGTGAACAAGTCTTTTTTTTATTCTACTTTTGAATTCTACATTTTTTAGCAAAATAGATGATTGAAGCTGATTTAAGAGAAATTAAAGGTATAATGGAAACAGAACAAAATGCTAAATCACTTTTCTATCCGCCAGGCGGAATTTTAATCTGGATGATTATTTATCTCGAATTGATTACGTTCGGTATAGGTATAATTGCATTTGTATATAGTAGCCAAAGTGAATTAAGCAGTTTTAAAGATAGTGCCGCACATCTGAATGTCGCTATTGCCACAATAAATACAATATTTCTACTTACCAGCGGTTTTTTTGCAGCCAAAAGTATCCATACATTCAAAAATCAACAATTTGAAACCTCCATCAAGTTTATCAATATTGCTATGCTCTCTGGAAGTGGATTTCTTGTTTTGAAATGTTTTGAGTATTTCGACAAAATGCAACACGGGTTTGAGCTAGGATACAACACGTTTTTTACCTATTACTGGTTGCTTACGGGATTTCATTTTCTACATGTATTGGTAGGTCTTACGATATTGTTCTTTATGAAACGTGCCATTGCCAAACAATCCATATTATTAGAAGATTTTGAAGCAGGCACGGCATTCTGGCATTTGTGCGATTTGATTTGGCTCATCCTATTTCCTATATTGTATCTATTGTTTTAAACTATGCAAAACAAATTGACCATCACCTATTTCTTGCTGCTCGTAATGACTATTACCACAGCCATATTAAGTTCAACTTTTAAGACAGGGTTTAGCGTGATAATTATCATCGCTATACTAAAATTTTGGCTGGTCACTTTTATGTTTATGGACATCAGAAAAGCCCATGTTTTCTGGAAGTCATTAGCCATTAGTTGGGGAGCAGTAATGTTCGGCTTTATTATTGCACTTACATAAAATATTAGAAAGGATACGTACTCTGTGTTACATCTGTATAAGCTGTAAGCATAGGCATGTACATAGAAGGGTCTATTTCCTTACCCGCACCTCCATACATAGCAGCCGATTTAGGCTCACCTTTTTGTACTTTAGCATACTCTACTGCAGCTTTAAGATCCCGCTCAAAGTCATCTACAATAGTCGGATTAGTGATTTGTGGGCCAGTGATACAGAAATGAAATCCATTGGGATGCTGCTGCCCATTCATTCTCCAGCCTTGAGTTTTTAGATAATCATTTACATGGTAGATATTAAACTCATTAGACCCAATAGCGGTAATGAAAAGCGAATCGCCAAAGAGGTTCAATTCAGGAATGCTGCGCACCACGTCTTTCATTCGACTATTTACCTCAAATATCTTTTTAGCCCGAGCCATATACCCCTCCTTTCCATAGCTTACCATAGCAGCCCAAGTAGCTGCAAAGAGTCCGCCCGACTTGCTGCCATTAAATCCTGTAGAAATATACACCCCACCTGGCCAATCTAATTGACCATAATACTGATAACGCCTCAATTCTTCGTTGCTAAAAAGTACCGTAGAAGTGCCTTTGAGCGAATAACCGTATTTGTGTGTATCGGCAGATATGGCCGTAACTCCTGGCAATCTAAAATCAAATACAGGACAACTCAACCCAAGCGGCTGAGCCCATGCGAGAATGAATCCTCCTAGACAACCGTCAACATGCAATCCAATCTTATGCTTCACAGCCAAAAATGACATTTGCTCAATAGGATCGATGATGCCGTGACCATAATTACCTGCAGAACCTACTATCATCACGGTGTTAGACGTGATCTTGCTATCCATATCTTGCATATCTGCTTGATGATTAGCATCTAGCTTTGATACCACTACTTTCATATTTAAGTAGTGAGCTGCTTTAAAAAAAGCTGGATGTGCAGATACTGGCAATACAATTTCTGGATGTTTTATTTTCTTTTTTTCTAGCCCCCACTCACGATGCACATATACCGACTGGAATATACTATCTGTACCGCCTGTAGTCAATGAACCACAGGCCTTTTGCTCAGGGTTGCGCTTATGTACTGCATCGCCATTAAAAATATCAAGTGTCATCGCTATGATTTCTCCTTCATATTTAGTGAGAGATGGACATACATCGCGCTGAATAGAATTTACCTGCGAATAATAAGAAAATGCTTCATTCAAAAAATCATAGTGATCTTGATCACCATGATAAAAAGAACCAGATATCTTGCCACTTTTCCAAGGTTCACTTTCCACGGTGTACATTTCCTTTATCTGTTTCAACACCTCTTCTCTTGGCATCGGTTTATCAGGCATTTTGTTGTTTATTGCGTATTTGTCTTTATAAGGAAAAAGTGAATCCACCATTTCTGGGTTATTTCGCATTTCTTTCATTATCAGGTCTATCTTTTTGCTATCACTCATGATGCGTTGTACTGCACGTGCTAAGGAAGGGAGATGCTTTATTATTTTCTTTTCGAGAAACTTGGATATGCTCATGTTTTGATTTTTAGAAGTTAAATATAGTAAGCTAATAGATAAATTAGCTCTTTTTCAGTTGAATTAAGCTATTTATTAAACAAACAAAGAATCGCTTTTGTTGGCCAAACTCACTAAAGTTTAACTTTTTGATTATCAAGCTAAAGCAATAGCGCGATTTTTATCTTTTTTAGCTAGGCTAGTCCATATTCCTTTTTCACAAAGAGGCGTTTGTAAGTATCTCTTAAAATACAAAATATAGATTATCAATATTTTATGTTAGTTGAAATTGTGGAAATATGGTGGAAAGATGTGGAAAACAGATTGGCTGTCAAATTACTTTTGTTCGATTGATGGTTTTATTAATTTCGCTACCCTTTAAAAATAAACTGACCAAAGCTAACTATATATGCAACTAACTACACTAGAGATAAAAGGCTTTAAAAGTTTTGCTGACAAGACTACTATACACTTCAATAATAACATCACCGGTATTGTTGGTCCAAATGGTTGTGGCAAATCGAATGTGGTGGATTCGATACGATGGGTGCTAGGAGAGCAAAAGACTAGTCAGCTCAGGCTAGAAAAAATGGATAACCTCATTTTTAACGGTACTAAAAATCGAAAAGCAGCCTCATTGGCAGAAGTATCGCTTACATTTGAAAATACCAAAAATCTCGTTTCATCAGATTATAAGACAATCACTATCACCCGAAAACTCTATAGAGACGGGGAAAGCGAATACCGTCTCAACGATGTAGCGTGTAGATTGAAAGACATCACGTCCCTGTTTATGGATACAGGGGTGAGTGCAGATTCCTATGCTATTATTGAATTGGGCATGGTCGATGAGCTACTCAATGACCGCGACAATTCGCGAAGAAAACTTTTTGAACAAGCCGCTGGTGTAGCGAAGTATAAAAAGCGCAAAAAAGAGACACTCGATAAACTCAAAAACACCGATGCAGATTTAGAGCGGGTAAAAGATTTGCTTTTTGAAATAGAAGGCAATCTAAAAACACTTGAAAAACAAGCTACTAAAACTCAAAAATTTTATGAACTCAAAGAAGAATATAAAACATTATCACTGATATTAGCTCGTTTTGCACTTTATGAATATAAAGAAAAATATAAGCTGCTCGAAAAGAAAAAGCAAGCCGAAGAAAATCAAAAACTAGAAATCGAAACAGGTATCAGCACAGCTGAAGCTGCTTTAGAAAGAGAGAAACTAGCCAATGTAGATAAGGAAAAAGCACTGGCCGAAATACAGAAAAAACTCAATGCGCTCGTAAGCGGAGTGAGTGAGCGTGAAAATGAACGCAATTTGCTCAATTCGCAACTCAAATTTGCGAGAGAGAAGATGGACAATGCCGAAAAGTTGTTGATTGAGTCGAAAGATCAATCTGAAAAACTGAAAATATCGCTTGAGCGAATCGATATAGATTTGACTACTGAAACTACCACTCTCGACCAAAAGAAATCGGACCTAAGTGTACTTGAAACGGCACTCGCCACTATCAGAGCTGAGCATGCTACTATAAAGGATGCCCTCTCTGCCGAGCAAAAAGTATATGCTGAAAAAGAACGCGCTATTATCGATTTTGAAAAGCAGCTAGCTGTTAATAGATCTAGTAATGAAAGTTTGCAACGCGACCTATTTCAAAGCGAGGAGGACACGACCAATAAACGAAATGAATTGGAGATGCTCAACACCCAAGTAGTAGAAATGCATGCCAACAAGGAAAAGTTTGAAAAACAACTTACCGATCTTCAGTCTGAAGAACTCAAACGAAGCGAGGAGGCAAAAACGCTTGAGGTTGAGATTGAAAAATTACGTCAAAATTTGACGCAAGAAACGCGCCAGCTCGATGCTAAACGAAATGAGTACGACCTTACGAAAAGTTTAGTCGATAATTTAGAGGGATTTCCAGAGTCGATTAAGTTTTTGAAAAAAAATCAGAAATGGAGTCAGCATGCACCCTTACTTTCAGATATTATATACTGTGCCGAAGAATATAGAGTAGCTATTGAAAATTATCTTGAGCCATATCTCAACTACTATGTAGTGCAAAACATGCAAGAAGCAGTGATGGCTGTAAATATGCTCAGCGATGCAAGCATGGGTCGGGCTAATTTCTTTTTGCTAGACACCATCGAAACACGCAAAAAATCGAATGTAACTCCACCTGCCGACCTCACCGCAGCTTTATCGTTGGTAGAGTTAGACCCTATCTATGCCAAACTTGGTGCTTTTTTGTTAGAAGGGGTATATATGTTGGATGATGCTACTACGAGTTTGCAAAATTTGTCTATTGAAGCCAATCAAGGATTGGTGATACTCTCCAAATCAGGGAAGCTGATTCGAAGAGATTTTTCAATCAGTGGCGGAGCAGTAGGACTTTTTGAAGGAAAAAAAATAGGTAGAGCTAAGAATTTAGAAAAGCTGAAAGCTGAAATCGAAAAACTAGAAAAGCGTACTTATCAGCTCCATACCAAAGTGTCTGATTCGCAGATCAAACTCAACCAAATAAAAGCGGCTACTAGGGCGAAAGAGATTGAAGAGGTACGTCAACAAACAAATCAAGCATCAAACAAACTTTCAGCAGCACAAGCGAGTATTCAGAGTCTGGCGAGCTATCTGGCTTCGAGCGATCAAAAAAGTCAGTTTATATCGGAGAAACTAACGAAGCTACGCACAGAAGTAGAACAGATAAATAAATCTTTGGACGCCTTGCGTCAAGAGCAAATGGCAAAAAAGGAAAGTCTCGAGAAGACCGATAAATCCTTTATTGAACTCACTAATTCACTCAGCGAATCGTCTTCTCGATTTAACCAAAAAAATATCGAGTTTCATCAACAACAGAATAGAGTAAATGCACTCCAGCAGGAGCGTAGCTTTAAGCTATCGCAAATCGAAAGTCTAGAAGCACAATACAAACGCAACACCGACATTATAGAACAGAGTAAGAAGCAAATTGAAGAAAGTAGTACCAAGCTAAAAAGCTTAGAGAGTGAGCTTTTGGGAGGCTATGCGGACAAAGAAAATTTTGAGAAAGAAGTAGCAGAATCTGAAAAGGCATACTACGATACTCGTACAGCACTCAACGAATTAGATGCGAAAATAAGAGAGCAAACGAGAACGCGAGATGCCGCACAAAACAGACTAAATGCGATACAAGAAGAAGCGACCGAGCTAAGACTAAATTTGGCTTCTCTTCGTGAGCGATTGAGTGTAGAGTTTAATATTAATGTAAATGACATAATTAATGACGAGTTAGACACTGACTGGAAACGGGAAGATGTTCAAAGTAATTTTGATAAAATCAAAAAGCGTGTAGAAGCTTATGGAGATATCAACCCGATGGCTGTGGAAGCGTATAATGAAATGAAAGAAAGGTATGATTTTATCATTGTTCAGCGCAAAGATTTAGATGATGCTAAGCACTCACTACTCACTACTATCAAAAAAATAGACGATACTGCTCGAACACAGTTTACGGATGCTTTTTCGAGAGTGAGAGAGAGTTTTATTTCTGTTTTTAGAACCCTCTTTTCTGAAGAAGACCAGTGCGATTTGTTTTTGACTAATCCTGAAGACCCATTAGAATCAAAAATCGAAATCATAGCTAAGCCTAAAGGTAAACGTCCTACGGTGATAGATCAACTTTCGGGAGGGGAGAAGACGCTCACAGCTACGGCCTTATTATTTTCGCTTTATCTGTTAAAGCCAGCACCATTCTGTATTTTTGATGAGGTAGATGCCCCACTTGATGATACCAACATCTCAAAGTTCAATAAGATTATTCAGCAGTTTTCTAAAGACTCGCAGTTTATCATCGTGACCCACAACAAGCAAACTATGGCAAGCGTAGAAGCTATCTATGGGGTAACAATGGTGGAGCAGGGCGTATCGAGAGTAGTGCCAGTAAACTTTAGTAGTCTAAATTAAGTATCGATTGACAGATGCTAGTAAAACACCAATGCTTCAATAAAACAAATAGCAATACCTTGGTTGTTGATACACAAAAATGTATTAATGAGGTTTGAAAAATAAGAAATAAATCAAGCCCCATACACCAATAAATATAAGCCCCGTATATAAACTGTTCGAATGTTGCTTAATGTCTTTTTTAACAAAAACTCGATAAAAGATCCAACCCAAAAAGACAACTAAAAAAACAAAGGGCATAAAAATTTTAAGTGTCATCAGTATCAATTTAAAGCAATAATAAGTAATTTTTAGTACGTGGCAATTTTACAATCCCCATTCACCCATGAGTTGCTTGAGCCATTGATCTATTCGTTCGTTTGAAAGTTCATCTTGGTTGTCGGTATCGATACACAATCCTACAAACATATCGTTACCTTTCAACGCTTTTGAGTGGTCAAATTCATATCCCTTTGTAGGCCATAAGCCAGATATTTTGCCATTGTTTTTTTCTACAATATTTGCAAATAAACCTAATGCATCGCAAAAGTACGAAGCGTAGCCATATTGGTCGCCTAATCCGAAAAATGCGACTTTTTTTCCAGCAAAATCGATTTTTTCCATCTCAGGTATAAACTCTTCCCAATCGCCCTGCAACTCCCCATCATACCAGGTAGGCATACCTAATATAAGATATTCGTAAGCCTCCATATCTGCTGCCGTTTTTTTGTAGATTTCTTTCATATCTACACTCCCCTCTCCAAACTTTGCCTCAAGTTTCTTCTTTATATCTTTCGAAATCGTTTCTGTGTTGCCGGTATCAGTACCATAAAATAATCCAAATTTCATCACCCTTTTCCTTTTATATTTTGTTTACGTTCTTTCTCTACTTTTTTCAATTCCTTCTTACTCGGTGCAAGAATAGAAAACTTATCGCTTTCCATCAACTCTAATGCTTTTTTAAATGACTCATTATTTTCATTTGCTATTTCCCAAAAGGTGTTATTGTCAAAAAGATTGCGTGATATGAGGCTTTTCGTTTGATTCACAAACAATGGCATCGACTTGACTATCTGCATACTATCGCGCTTTATTGAGTCTAAATCTGCTTTTTCAAAAAGTAATGGCACTACCTCTTTGGCCGAATCAAAGTTTTTGACAAAACTTTCTGCAGTAGGGTAGAGGCTATGGAGTTTGGCTCTGTTTAAATCTACATATTCCAGACAGAAACTGTTTAAAATCCCTTTTCTTCTTATCTGCTGATAGTATTCTGAGTTGAGCGAAGTGTCGAGTGGTATAAAGAAGTCTGGCACTACACCACCCCCACCATATACTTTGCGTAGATTTTTTGTATAATAAAGTAGCGAATCAGGAAATCGTGTAGTATCTGCTCCAAACAACTCACCCGTTTTTATACGTTTACTGTATTCTTCGTAGTAATCTTTTTTTCCTTCTGCATACGAGCGTTGGATACAACGACCTGTAGGGGTATAGTAGTGAGCCACCGTGAGTCGTACTATAGATGCATCTGGAAAATAGTAAGGTTTTTGAACTAAGCCTTTACCAAAAGTTCGTCTGCCCACTACCAATCCTCTATCTATATCTTGCATACAACCTGCAAAAATCTCTGAGGCAGATGCTGAACCTTCATCTATCAAAACAATCAATTTGCCGTCTTTCATTCGCCCTTTCCCATCGCTCACATACTCTTCTTTATGCGCGTGAAGACCTTCGGTATAAACGATGAGTTGCTTTTCATCCTTTATGAATTCATTGCAAAGCTGAATGGCTGTATTGAGATAACCACCACTATTTCCTTGCAAATCCATAATCAGGTTTTGCATACCCAACGCTTTGAGCTTTTCGGTAGCTTGACGAAATTCATTCATGGTAGTAGCCGAAAATCGAATCAACTTGATATAGCCCGTAGTAGGCGAAACCATATAGGATGCTTCTACAGAATAAACAGGGATTTTGTCGCGAGTAATAGTGAAATTCAACAACTCTTTAGAGCTTCTTCTTACTATACCTACTTTCACCTGAGTACCTTTGTTTCCTCTCAGTTTTTTAATTACCCCTTCGTTGTCTATTTTGATACCCGCTACCAATGAGTCATTGATAAATACGATACGATCGCCATCCATTAAGCCAACTTTCTGTGATGGTCCTCCAGGTATTACTTCGTTTACCATGATAGTATCTTTCCAAATCTGAAAACTCACTCCTATCCCTTCAAAATTTCCAACCAAAGGCTCTTCGGTGCGTTTTACATCTTTTTGTTTTATATAAGAGGAGTGAGGGTCTAATTCATCGAGCACTTTTACTATCGCAGCATCTACGAGTTTATCTTTATCTACAGAGTCTGTGTAATAAGTATCTATCAAACGAAGAAGTTCTTTAAACTTATCGCCTTGATCCATTTTTTGCTGTGCAAAAAGGGGAAATGACCATAGAAAAACCAGCAACGGAAGAATTTTTTTTATCATCTTGATTCAGTAACGTATTATTGTGCTGAAAATCAGCGGGTGTGAAAATAAAAAAATACAGCCGATTTTCGGATAGATTTAGTTTTTTTGATAGTTTAGAGCAGTATGGAATACAATTTTGATTTTGAAGCCAAGTGGCGAAATTATTGGCAGGAAAAGGGAGTTTACAAGGTCACAGAAGACAGCAGCCGACCCAAATTTTATATACTCGATATGTTTCCCTATCCGAGTGGAGCTGGGCTACATGTGGGTCACCCACTAGGTTATGTAGCCTCAGATATTGTTGCACGTTTCAAGCGTATGAAAGGATTCAATGTACTTCATCCTATGGGTTTTGATGCCTTTGGGTTGCCTGCGGAGCAGTATGCTATCGAAACGGGTACACACCCCCAAATCACCACCGAAAAGGCGATTGAGAATTACAAAGAACAATTAGCAAAAATTGGTTTTTCGTTTGATTGGAGCAGAGAAGTAAAAACCTGCGATCCCGCCTACTATAAATGGACACAGTGGATTTTTTTGCAGATGTACGATGCTATTTATTGCTACAAAAATAAATCTGCATATCATATCACGGTGTTGATAAATCACTTCAAAGAGCATGGCAACCATGACAACACTGCCTACACTAATGTGGATGTGCCTGCTTTTTCGGCTGCGGAATGGAATAGCTATTCTGAAAGCGAAAAACAAGCTATTTTAATGAACTATAGATTGGCATTCCAGTCTTACACCGAAGTTAACTGGTGCGAGGCATTGGGCTGTGTATTGGCTAATGATGAAATCAAAGATGGCAAAAGCGAAAGAGGAGGGTATGATGTAGAAAGAAGACGAATGAAACAATGGAGTTTGCGTATCACAGCCTATGCCGATAGATTGTTAGAAGGCCTTTCATCATTGGATTGGACAGAGTCTATGAAAGAAATGCAACGCAACTGGATAGGAAGGAGCGAAGGAGCGTTGATAGATTTTAAAATTCAAAATGGCGATGACAAAATCTGTGTATTTACCACTCGTCCTGATACCATTTTTGGGGTTACATTTTTGGTGCTTTCGCCAGAGCATGAACTACTTGATACTATCATTTCTGTTGAGCAAAAAAAAGAAATTGAAGACTATATTACTTACGTAAAAAGCCGTTCAGATGTAGAACGACAACAAGAGAAAAAAGTCACGGGAGCTTTTACAGGGGCTTATGCAGAGCATCCATTTACAGGTAAAAAAATTCCGATTTATATAGCTGAATATGTACTAGCAGGCTATGGTACAGGTGCTATCATGGCAGTACCAGCAGACGATGAGCGCGACAAGCGATTTGCAGAAAAGTTTGGTATAGCGGTCATTGATATCGTGGATAAATCCATGTATGCTGGTGCTGGACTTGAAGACAAAGTAGGTAGGATGATCAACTCTGATTTTTTAGACGGCATAGAAGTGAAAGAGGCGATAACTCAAGTCATCGATATTTTAGAAAAAAAGGGCATCGGACTTCGCAAAGTAAACTACAAACTTCGCGATGCGAGTTTTAGCCGTCAGCGATATTGGGGCGAACCTATCCCTATTCAGTACAAAGTGGTGGGCGAAACAGATTCGCCAAAAAATTTAGAAGATGATGATATTCCTTATCCATTTTCTGGAGATCTGCCACTAGAGCTTCCAGCTGTAGATTCTTTCAAACCAAGTGGTGATGGTCGTTCGCCTTTAGCGAATAATGCCGATTGGATTGCTCAAAATATGGAAACTGACACTATGCCTGGTTATGCAGGCAGTAGTTGGTATTTTTTGCGCTACACAGATCCTAATAATAGCGAGGTTTTTGCTTCTAAAGAAAATCTCCAATACTGGCAAAATGTTGATTTGTATGTGGGCGGTAGCGAACATGCCGTGGGTCATTTGTTGTATGCTCGTTTTTACACCAAGGTGCTGCACGACCTCGGTTATGTACCTTTTGATGAGCCATTCAAAAAAATGGTAAATCAGGGGATGATTGGGGGTAAGTCAGCTAAAATTTGTCGTATATCATCTGATTTACCAGGGTCAAAACATGTTTATATTTCAGCTTCACTCTTGAAAAATTACGAATTGCCTCCACTTGGGATTGGATATTTAAATCAGTTTCTCAGTGAGAGAATAGTTAGCTTGATAAAAGATCAAGCTGGTGAAATTGGAAAAAACTTTTTTTCAAGCATTTACTTTGATTCTTTTCATGTAAATGTTAATTGCTTAGATGGCGATTCATTGAATATTGATAAATTAAAAGAATGGAGAAGCGATTATAGTGACCAAGTTTTCATCAAAGATGAGAACAATGATTTTACTTGTTTCCGCGAATTTGAGAAAATGTCAAAGCGATATTACAACGTGGTCAATCCAGACGATGTGATAGAGAGGTATGGCGCTGACTGTTTCCGTATGTTTGAGATGTTTTTAGGACCCATAGAACAGTCGAAACCTTGGGATGACAAGGGTATCAGTGGTGTGGCGAGCTTTTTGCGCAAGTTTTGGCGATTGTTTTATGACGAAAAAACAGGCTGGAAAGTAACCGATGACGTACCAAATAACAAAGAACTCAAAGTACTACACAAAACCATCAAAAAAACTGCGGACGATATTGAAAAAATGTCGTTCAATACATCGGTAAGTCAGTTTATGATAGCCACCAATGAGTTGCAAGATTTGAAATGCAGTAAGCGAGCCATTTTGGAACCTATATTGCTATGTCTTGCGCCATTTGCGCCATATATTACAGAGCAACTTTGGTATGATTTGGGCAATACGGAGTCCGTACATTTAGCTAAGTTTCCTGTTTTTGATGAAGCGTATTTGAAAGAAAGTGAAATCGAATATCCTATCTCGATCAATGGTAAAACACGTGCTTCGATTTTGCTTTCGGCAGATGCTACTCAAGAAGAAGCGCAGATAGCAGTAACCAATCTCGAGCTATTACAGAAATGGACAGAGGGAAAACCTTTCAAAAAGTTTATTTTCGTGAAAGGCCGGATTATCAATATTGTGATTTAGTTACTTCTATAAAAGCAGCTTATCATTTACCCTAATATTATGCAATTTCCATACATATTACAGACCCTAAATATTCAAAATGACTGATGCGCTAAGCGATAAAAGCACAAGACTCTACATTGTATTAGCGGCATTTTTTATGGTCAATGCCATCGTAGCCGAATTTGTAGGTGTCAAAATATTTTCGCTGGATGATACCTTGGGTATCACCCCTAGGGTATTTAATTTTTTCGGTCAAGAGATTACGGGGTTTAGTCTTACCTGTGGCGTATTATTATGGCCGTTTGTATTTGTATTGACCGATATAATCAATGAGTATTTTGGGATGAAAGGGGTGCGATTTATATCCATCACAGCTGCGGCATTGATTGCGTATGCTTACCTCATGCTCACTTTAGCGATGCACACTACACCTGCTTCATGGTGGATACATAGTAGCGTGTATGGCGACTCGCTCAACTATAATGAAGCCTTCAATGCCATTTTTGGTCAAGGGAATAGTATTATCGTGGGTTCATTGATAGCCTTTCTACTTGGTCAGCTACTCGATGTGGCTACTTTTCATTGGATCAAGAAACGAACAGGAGAGAAGTGGATATGGCTCCGAAGTACAGGTTCTACCTTGATTTCACAATTTATCGACAGCTTTGTGGTTTTGTTTTATGCCTTTTATCTTTCAAAAATTAATACACCCCAGCAATGGACGATACAGCTTGTGTTGGCAGTATGTACAGTCAACTATATTTACAAATTTATCATGGCACTCCTAATGACTCCACTTATTTATTTTATGCACGCAGTCATAGAAAAGTACCTAGGTGAAGAATTATCATTGCGAATGAAAACAAAAGCAGCCGAGTGATAACGCTTAAATTTTTTGATATTTTTAAAACCAAAACAATACCAACCTATGTGCCCTCCAGTTTATTATAGTGAATATTTGCAGCTAGATAAAATACTTAGTTCCCAAACACTCGAATCTGAAAAGGAAGGCACCCTTGCTCACGATGAAATGCTTTTTGTGATAATCCACCAAGCATATGAACTTTGGTTTAAACAACTTTTGTTTGAAGCTGGCTCGGTTCTTAAGATCTTTTCTCAAAATGAGATAAACGACAATTCCCCCGATTTACAAGTGGTGCTACACCGAACCAAACGTATGGCTACTATTTTGCGAGTGTTGGTCCAACAAATCGACATAATGGAAACCATGACCCCGATGGATTTTCTCGATTTTAGAGATTTACTTCGCCCAGCCTCTGGTTTTCAGAGTATTCAGTTCAAAATGCTTGAGGCTTTGCTCGGTTTGAAATATGAAAATAGACACGGTCAAGAATATTATATCTCTCAACTCAACGAAACTGACCGCGCTCGAATCAAGGAAGTAGAGGCGCAAACGCCATTATTGACCCTTGTAAATCAATGGCTAGAGCGAATGCCATATTTTAAAGATGAAAACTGGTGGGCTGAATACAGAGCATTGTATGCTTCTACATTGCAAGAAAACGAGAAACATAACCTAGATGTATTTGATTCGGTATTTTCGGGCGAAGGGCAGGAGGGAAGAAGCCTTTCAAACGATGCCTCTCGAGCTGCATTATTTATCTTGTTGTATCGTCATTTTCCTTTGATGCACATGCCTTTTGAATTTATAGAGTCATTGATTGAGATTGATAATCTATTGGGTACTTGGCGATATAGACACCTTAATATGGTGAGCCGCATCATCGGTATGCGTACTGGTACAGGTGGCAGCACGGGCAAAGGTTACCTGAAGGGAGCACTTGATGCACACTACATTTTTAAGGATTTCTCATCGCTCAATAGTTTCCTGATTCAACGCAACAAACTTCCAAAACTTCCTCCTTCAGTAGAAACAAGGTTGGGATACGACCTAGACTAAAAGAGCGGATACTCTTCTTCACATTGTTTCAATGACCAACTGTATCGTGTGCCAGAAGCTAATTTAAAGGTGACAAATTCATTTACTTGATGATTATAACATCTTCGCTCGTTTGGTGCTAGAGTATCATTTTCTGAATTTTCAAAAAATGAACCATAAACATGAGTGCTTCATGTATTAATAACACATATTTGAGCCAAGTTGTGATTACAGCTAGGCAGTTTTACTTTTTCACATCCGCAAAATAGCGAGACCAACATTAAAGAAGTAAACCCTAAATTATTCATACTCATAAATACGACTTATATTACTTAAAGTGGCAATGTAAGTAAATGAATTTTTGTTCAAAATTCGCTTAAATTTGGGAGTCAAATCGAAGCCATGAAAATTACCAGTAGTAAAGTTTTGGTCGCCTTAGTCTATTTAATAGCAATAGCTTTTAGTATTAAAAGCCTTCGCGAACCTGACCTTTGGTGGCAAATTAGGACTGGACAATGGATACTCGAGCATGGTCAGATACCCACAGTTGATATGTTTTCGATGACCAAAGCTGGTACGGAATGGATCAATATTAAATGGGGATTTGAAGTATTAGTATCATTGATATCCAAATACTTAGGTACAGAGAGCGTATTTTTACTTCAAGTACTAGTTTCTGCGCTTATCGTATATTTTTTAAGAAAAACAGTACAGCTCTTTCACGTAAAAAGTGAGCTAGTTTTGTTTTATAGTTTTCTAATATTACTGGTGGGGGTACAGTATAGAATGATAGGTCGTCCCGAAATGTTTTCACATCTTTTCGAGGTGGTTGTACTTTATTTGCTATTGCGGTTTTATAAAAATGAGGATAAATCAGTTTGGCTTTTAGTGCCACTTCAAGTCATTTGGACAAATATGCATGAAGCATATGGCATGGGGCTGGTGATGGTTGGTCTATTCTGGTTCGGAAATTTCATATATGTAATAAAGGAAAAGGAGCCCAAAAACTTCCAACTATTAAAAGTATTTGGACTGATGCTAGTAGCTACCTGCCTTAACCCCCGAGGATGGACATTGCTAATTCGACAATTCAATATCCTAAAACAATTGAGCGAGAACAAATATACTACCGAACTAGATAACATACTTTCGCCAGAGTATTGGAATGTCGAATCATTTCTACTGATTTTAGTATTGCTGCTGATAGGTTTATTAATTTTTAAGTTGTTTAAAAATGGTAAACTATATTCATTAATTAATTCTTTTTCAACAGGTTATATCTTATTGCTTATAGCTTTTTTGGGCTTATCTTTTACCGCTTATCGTAATATCGTGTTCTTCTTTTTCTTGTCATTTCCGATGGTAGAAGTGTTAGTTGATAATTTTTATACGAACAAAGTACAACGTACCAAATTGGCCATTGCAATTGGTATCGCCTTTTATATCAGTATAGTGTCGAATGGATTTTATCACTTAATCGACAGCAGAGATAGATATGGACTTGAAGTACTCTCAACACACAATCCATTGGGCGCAGCCGATTATATCGCTCAAAAAGGGCTGAAATCGAAAAATGGGTTTTCCGATTATCTTACTTCTTCGTATTTGCTCTGGCGTTTACAGCCAGATTTTAAAACCTACATCGATCTTAGAGATCTTGATGTGTTTAATAATGAGGATTTTGAAAATTATATGAAACTTGTAAACTTTCCAAATCAATTTAAAACGGTTGATGACTCGTTGAATTTTGATTTTGTCGTGTTATATAGGCTAGCTGACCCTTATTTACATGCGTATTTGTATAGAGATTCGATATATGCTTGTACCTATGTAGATGCGGTGGCTGCTGTATATGAAAAGACCGATGATTTCACCCGTGATGATATTTTTAGTAAATGTAAACCAGTTGAAACGGGAACTGTTGCAAATATTGTAAATCATATTTTTAATCCTTTATATCAGCCATTTGATTATTTAAATCTTAATCAAGATTATTTTGCTGCGGAATATTATTTTACTGTGGGTAGATTGCAATTGGCCAGCATACGAATCAGAAAATTCCTTTTAGACAATCCTAATGACCCATTAGGACTTGCATTGTTTGAAAAGATTAATTCGGTTAGTGCAACTTCAGTGTTCTGATTTTGAGTTACTTGTGTGTCAATTAGGCTAATTTTAGTTCAATTATTTTTGTCTATAATTAATATTATGTTAAATGGTATTTAAGAAAAGAAAGCCGACATTTATGTCAGCTTTCCGAAAATATTACTTAGATAAGGTTTCGATATTCCCTAACGCAGCCTTCACTTGAGGATTCTCTGGTTTCAATGCCAAGGCTCTTTCCAAGTATGGTTTTGCTTCTGCAAAAATCCCAGCTCTCACTTTTTTTAACTCTTCATATTTCACTTGATCTGCTTTACTATATCCTAACGCATTCATTTGGTCAGTAATTGATTTAGCTTTGTTGAATATCAAAGCACCTAATCCATAACTTCCTTCAAAGCTATTTGGATTCAAAGTAGTCAAACCTTCGTATGTTTTACGTGCATTAGCTTCATCGCCAGATTGCTCATAGGCTTGTCCAAGCACTGCTTGGAATTGTTCATTTTTAGGATCTTGGGCTATCAATTTTTGCAGATATTCAATTGCTTCTGCCGTTTTTCCCTCATTCACAAAAAAGTTTACCTTACTAATAAGCAAGTCTTTATCTGTTGGATATACAACCAAACCTTTATCTACTACAGCCTTCGCCTCTACCAGCATATTATTCTTCTTGTATAAGCTAAAAAGGATATTGTAATATTTACTCTCTGGAAACTTTTGGATAAGTTTGTTGTAAATGCCTACTGCTCCATTTACATCTTGTGCATTTTCGTAACCAATAGCTGCATTTCCTAAAGCTGTTTTAAGATCAATCGCTGGCTTACCTCCTTTAGCTTCGATGATAGCATTGATGTCTTCCACAGAGGCAAAGTTTTTCGCTGCTCGTGCATATTCTTTTGTACCAAACTGTTCTACTCCATTGTTAAATACAGTAGTTGCTAGAGCTTGCAAATTCTTTGTGGCATCATCCCAATCCTTAAATTTAGGATTATTGAGGTCTAACATTTTTTTAAAACTGCGTAAAGCTTCTTCACTTGCGTTTGGATATTTATCTTTCAAATTTTTCTCTGTGGAGATAAACTGATACACTTGAGAGCGATACCACCATGCCTTTGTATTGTTCATAGTAGATTCATTTTCAATAGCTTCGTTAATATAAGGCAAAGCGCTTTCTAGGTTTTGTTCCCCATCGCCTCGTTTATAAGACTCCAATGCGTTCCAGGTCGATACGAGTTTTCCTTCTTGTGCAAATGCGCCAAATGATACACCTGCCAACAGTCCAATGATAAGTTGCTTTTTCATGTATTAGGTTTGTTTGTGATTTATGAGATTGTTTCAATTTCTGTGCCAGTTTCTGTTTCGCCTAGCTCTCCATCCTCTTCAGCATTAAATGTTTCCTTGCCGTTTTTGATTCGAGCGATAGCTGCGATACTATCTTTTTTATCTAATTTTATGAGTTTCACGCCTTGTGTAGCACGTCCCATTACTCGCATTTGCTCTACTGCTAGCCGTATGGCTACACCAGATTTATTGATAATCATGATGTGGTCATTATCGGTTGCGAGCAATATGCCCACAAGATTGCCCGTTTTTTCAGTTATTTTGAGAGTAGTTACTCCTTTCCCTCCACGATTAGTAATGCGATAGTCTTCAATATCGGTACGTTTTCCGTAGCCATTTTCTGACAATACCATGATAGTTTCTGTTTTGTCTTCTACATTTACAGCTATCATTCCAATTACTTCGTTTCCAGTGCTTTCATCTATGGTTACCCCTCTCACACCAGCTGCATTACGACCTACTGCACGTACGGTACTTTCATTAAATCGTATTGATTTTCCTTCTTTGGTGGCCATTACGATTTCTGATTTGCCATCTGTCATACAAACTTGTACTAGTTCATCACCTTCTCTGATATCAATGGCATTCACACCACCTTGTCGCACATTTGAATATGCACGAAGGGTCGTTTTCTTGATTACACCCTTTTTGGTACAGAATATTAAGAAGTTATTATCAAGATAATCGGGGTCTTTTAAGTTTTTAACTGGCAAATAAGCCATAATCTTCTCCTCTGCAGGTATATTGATGAGGTTTTGGATAGCTCTACCTTTTGATGTTTTTTCACCTTCAGGTATTTCATATACTTTTTTCCAGTAGCATCGACCTTCACTAGAGAAAAACAAAATAAAGTTGTGATTGGTAGCGGTAAAAAGATGTTCCATAAAGTCAGCATCTCTAGAGGCGCTTGCTTTTGAGCCTCGTCCTCCCCTATTTTGAGTTCTATATTCGCTTGATAATGTTTTCTTTATATATCCGAGGTGAGAAATTGTCACCATCACTTCATCGTCCGCAATAAGATCTTCGATATTCAAATCGCCATCGGCTGCTACAATATCTGTACGTCTTGCATCACCAAATTTCGCCTTTACTTCTGCCAGCTCTTCTTTGATGATTTCATAACGAAGTGGCTCCTCATTCAAAATGCGATTGAGATAATTTATAGTTTTCATCAACTCTTCATACTCTGCTCTCAACTTGTCAATTTCGAGTCCAGTCAAACGACCTAATCTTAGATCAATGATTGCTTTTGACTGGATTTCTGAAAGGTTGAATCGTACTTCGAGAGCCGATTGCGCTTCGTTTTGATTTTTTGAAGCACGAATTATTTTAACAACCTCATCGATATTGTTAACAGCGATGATAAGTCCTTCAAGTACATGTGCTCTTTTTTGAGCTTCACGGAGTTCATATTGAGTACGTTTCACAACTACCTCGTGTCTGAATGCCACAAAGTGACGGATCAAATCACGAAGGTTAAGCAACATAGGTCTGCCATTTACAAGGGCAATGTTGTTTACACCGTAAGATGTTTGAAGAGACGTGAGTGAATAAATCTGATTTAACACTACATTTGCTATTGCATCTTTACGCAACTCAATAACCATGCGGATACCATTTCTGTCTGATTCATCACGGATGTCTGTGATTCCTTCAATCTTTTTTTCTTCGACTAAATCAGCTATTTTCTTTATCAAATCAGACTTTACTACCTGGAATGGTATTTCTGTCACGATGATTTGCTCACGACCATTGTCCTGAGATTCGATTTCTGCTCTACCTCTCAACACCACTCGGCCTCTACCAGTTGCTAATGCTTGACGCACTCCATCTATTCCATATATTGTACCACCAGTAGGAAAATCTGGAGCTTTTACAAATTGCATCAACTCCTCTACGGTAATATCTCTATTGTCGATAAACGCATTGATCGCATCTATTACTTCCGAAAGGTTGTGTGGAAGCATATTGGTAGCCATACCTACGGCAATACCTGAGGCTCCATTGATGAGCAAATTCGGAATTCGCGATGGCATTACAGTTGGTTCTTCGAGTGTATCGTCAAAGTTGAGACGCATTTCGACAGTCTCCTTTTCAATATCTCTTAAAATCTCTTCTGCGATACGTCTAAATCTCGCTTCGGTATAACGCATCGCTGCTGGTGGATCATTATCTATAGAGCCGAAATTACCTTGCCCATCCACAAGTGGATATCGCAAAGACCAGTCTTGCGCCATACGTACCATTGAATCATATACGGAGGTGTCACCATGTGGGTGATATTTACCGAGCACCTCTCCTACTATTCTAGCCGATTTTTTATGGGCTTTACCAGCTCCTACACCTAGTTCGTTCATTCCATAGAGCACTCTACGGTGAACAGGTTTCAAACCATCACGCACATCAGGTATAGCACGCGATACAATTACCGACATTGAATAATCAATGTAGGCTGTTTTCATCTCATCTTCAATGTTGATGGGAATTATCTTCGATTCGTCAGACATAATTTTTTTTTAGTAAATAGATTTTTTCTACGCAAAAGTAGAACAAGCAAATATACGCAAACAGACGATTTTATAGGTTAAAAATCGTTGGATTTTATCCACAAAAAAAGCGGAGTTGTTACTCCGCTTTTTTATCTTTTCTACTATTCAATATACCTTCATATTCAGAAGGTGTTTCATGGTAGTTTTGTTCATTCTTTAAGCTATCTGTCTCGTTAGAATACAATAATGTCGTCTTCTTTTCATCACTATTAACAGTGGCTTTATTTGTCTTTGCTTTGTTTGGTTTCGATGACAACTTATTTCCCTCTTGACTGAATGTAGTTCCAAAGAGAAAAATAAGCCCCATCGTTTGGACAAGTTTTAGATATTTATTTAGCATATTCAAAATTAATATTCCATTGCTGTAATAGTCCGGTGAGAATAGTCAGGAGCAGTAGCTGGTTCACAATATATAGTTTTCATCACATTTCCACTACGCATCCATTGTACTGAAAGCGTGTGAGACACACCTGTAGTCATAGTTATTGGTTTAGAGAACGATAGATTCCAGCCTGTAGTTACGCCCCCTACATCGTCATAATCTTGACCAGGAGTAATTGCACCACCGATGGATACTCCATCTAACAATACTCTAGCAAACACATTTTGCTGTACGTTGGCACCAGTTGGGTCAGATCGACCTGAAAATGTTAAGGACACTAATACGTTTGGCTTTTGCGGAGTAAAAGTTAACGTTAATCCTGTGTTAGTAAATGTAGCTGTGTTCATGCTTATATCAGTAGTCCCAGTTGCAGAATAGATTTTTACAGAAGGGATTGTAGTGGTTAATGTACCGCATGGATCAGTCGAAGATAAAATGTTAGTAGTTTGATTGAAACTCAATGCCGTATTACAGCCACTTACACCAGTTGAGCCAGTAGCACCTTTACTACCTGTTGCGCCTACATTTCCCGTAGCGCCAGTTGCACCTGTATTTCCTTGAACACCTTGCGCACCTGTAGCACCGGTATTTCCCTGAATTCCTTGTGAACCAGTTGCACCGGTGTTTCCTTGTGAACCAGTAGCGCCTGTAGCACCGGTGTTTCCTTGAGCGCCAGTTGCGCCAGTAGCACCTGTTGCACCGGTATTTCCTTGAATTCCTTGAACGCCAGTTGCGCCAGTGTTTCCTTGGATTCCTTGAGCACCTGTAGCGCCAGTTGCACCGGTGTTTCCTTGAGCGCCAGTTGCGCCAGTAGCACCTGTTGCACCGGTATTTCCTTGAATTCCTTGTGGACCAGTAGCACCTGTTGCACCTGTATTTCCTTGAATTCCTTGAGCACCGGTAGCGCCAGTATCTCCTGTTGCACCGGTATTTCCTTGGATTCCTTGAGCGCCAGTTGCACCTGTGTTTCCTTGAATTCCTTGAGCGCCAGTAG
>CALAYL010000067.1 GCA_937894725.1 uncultured Bacteroidota bacterium | reverse complement strand
AACGAAAAGAGAGGTGCATCCTCGTTACGCTGCGCTAAACGAGGACGAGAGAGGGGGAATTTAGAAAGCACAGACTGGTTGCCTGTAAGAGCTGATAATAATTATCCTAAACAACTACTTGGTTTTAGAAGAGAAACTAATGGTAAATATTACCCGGGAGCAATGTACAGAGCCAGAAATGCTAATCAAAATTTCAAAACAGATAATAGCATCGAGCAAGCTATGATGAATATTAAAGAGGAAAAAATCTTAATCTATCCAAACCCAACAACAGGAACAATCAACTTTATATCATCAGAAACACCCTACACAAATGCCACAGTAGTAGTATATGATTTAACAGGTCGTGCAGTTTCTAAAGAAATTTTCAATGGCTATACTAACAGCATTTCACTTTTAAATCATCCTAAAGGAATGTATTCCGTAAAGATAACGCAAGGTGAAACAATTACTAATCATAAAATAATTTTACAATGAAATCAATAAAAGTATTTTTAATAGTAAGCGCATTTGCGCTTACTATTTCTTCTTGTCAAAAACAGAAGTTGGAAAGGTTATCTGGGACGTGGACACATTTGTATTTTGATGTTAATCCAAATGATGGTATCATACCAATACAATATGATAGCATAACTCTTGGCTGTAATTATTTTAGAATGAAACAAATTTATACAGATGATGTTTATATACAATCGTGCCAATGCTTTTCTCAAACAGACTGGATTTCAGGAACATACACAGTTGTTGGGAATAAAATTCTGTTTGATGGTATATTTGAAGATTCTGTTTTTATTGACTTTTCTACAAGTACTGACACAATTTACAAATACAAAACCACTTTCAAATTCTGTGTCAACGAAAACAAATTAAAACTTGTGGGTCCAGACCAATCAATTAAGGAGAATGGTATAGAATGGAAAAAAATTTCAGATATTAAGTGCCAATAGCACCTCACATAACAAGGTATTTGTGAAAGAGCGGGTGAAGTCGTTTGTGAACGTATTGCCCGCTCTTTTTATTTATCCTTTTAAATTAAAATTGGCCTCCAAAACCGCTCCTTCATAAATACCCAAAACGTTGGCTGCAACCTTATTGAAACACCTCATTACTTTTAAAATTTTATGGTTTGACATACAGATTTACAATATTGACTCTTTTAGTTGTTTTACTTTTTTCTTGTAACAGTTCGAAACAGAAAACAGTTGAAAAGAATTTCAATAGATTACTTCAAGACACAACAAACAATCATAGAGCAAAAGGAGAACTAAATCAACTTGAACACTACAACAATATTTGTAAAGCAATAAATTTAAACAAACTTTATGACGGTGTTGACAGCTTTGAAGTTAGATTGTGGCGACAGTTTTCAGTTTTTGGTATGGCGACAGACGAAGAAATTTATTCTCTAAAAATAATTGACACAACAGTAAGTTTAACATTTTATAGAGTATACTGTACACAAGAAAATTATGACAATCCAAATTGGAGAAATTGGAATCCGTTTACAAATCCTAAAATTGACAGTTTTATTGCTGTTTCAAAAACATTCAACTCATCATTAGTAGATAGTTTGAACTTAAAAAACCTTTGGAATTTGAAAACACAAAGTTCTTTAAATATTTCTGACAGCATTGGTTTCCTTGACGGAACAACGACAAGTATTGAAATAAGTTCAAAAGAAAAATATAAATTCATAAGTCATCACGTTGCTTATGCTTACTACGAAAAGACAAAAAGAAATGAAATTAAAAATTATATTGATGAATATGACAAGCTAATAGGTTTCTTTCAATCAAAGAAAATATATGACCACAATTACTAAAAAGGCAGCAGCCAACACGAACTGTGCAGAAAACCAAATAAATTAGGCTATTTTTTGCAAATAGTTTCTATCGAACATTTCACCTGATTTTACTACGCCAAATACTTGTTTTAAGAGTTTGTTGCAGACCGCTATCACAGCCAGTTTTTTGTTCTTTCCTTTCGCCACTAGCCGATCAAATAAGGCCTTGCAAGCTGGATTCGTTTCTTTCGCATTTAGCGCACACATATACAGTGTATGCCGCAGACGACCGCCCCCCTGTTTGCAGATTTTTGTCTTCCCTCGTATGCTTGTGCCGCTTGTATATTCTTTTGGACTTAGCCCTGCATAGCAGATCAATTGTTGATACGTTTCGGTGTTTTTAAATCCTTGTGTACTCACTATCAATATGGACGTGGCGCGCTTGCCTATACCCACTACGCTCCTCAACTGCGAAGACTCCCCCCCCGTACTCGCACTACGCAAAAACTACTACAATCGAACAATTAAATAGCCAAAAAGTCGAAAATCAAACTTTCTTTGTATTCTAAATAATAATTACTAGATTTGCCGACTATTAAAGAAAAAAATAAACGCATACATCATGCCATTGTCTAAAGAAAAAAATGCCTCGATATTTGCCGAATTTGGCGGAAAGGCAGAAAACACAGGCTCTACAGAAGGTCAAATCGCCCTCTTTACTGAGCGTATCAACCACATTTCTGGTCATTTGAAAACCAACAAAAAAGACCACTCAAGCACGTTATCATTGCTCAAAATGGTAGGTCGCAGAAGAAGATTGCTAAACTATCTCGCTAAAAAAGACATCAGCGGATATAGAGCACTTATCGAAAAGCTCAAAATACGAAAATAACCCCTTAAAAAGGTTGGTGAATCTCACTAACCTTTTTTTATTTTACCCCAATTTGTAATCTGCAAATTCACTTTAGCCTAGCTGATAGTGGGGGTAAAGCAGCATATAACAATCAATTTAAAGACGAAAACAAGATGAATATTATCAAAAAAACAATCGATTTAGGTAATGGAAAACCAATCGAAATCGAAACAGGAAAACTAGCCAAACAAGCCGATGGGTCAGTAATGCTCAAAGTGGGCAATACCATGCTACTCGCTACTGTTTGTGCCGACAAAGAAGCTAAAGAGGGGGTAGATTTTATGCCACTCACAGTAGAATATGTAGAAAAATTTGCCTCTGCTGGAAAGTTTCCAGGAGGTTTTTTTAAGCGTGAAGCTAGACCAAGCGAAAACGAGATTTTGACTTCTCGACTAGTAGATAGAGCGCTCCGTCCTTTATTTCCAGACGATTTTCATGCAAACGTAGTCGTGCATATCACACTTTTCTCTGCCGATCAAAATGAACTACCAGATGCTTATGCATGTTTAGCAGCATCAGCGGCTTTGGCGGTATCTACTGTACCTTTCAACGGGCCAGTATCGGAAGTACGAGTAGCGAGAGTCAATGGCAAATGGGAAATCAACCCTAATAAAGATGTACTCGAAACAGCGGCTACAGACATCAATATGATGGTGGCCGCTTCTGAAAAAAGCATCGTAATGGTCGAAGGTGAAATGTCGGAAGTAGCGGAAGCAGATATGGTAGAAGCTATTGCCTTTGCTCACGAAGCTATCAAAAAGCAAATCGCGGTACTGAAAGTACTAGAATCAGAAAAAGGCACTCAAACTAAGTTTGAGTATTCACACGAAAAGCATAATCCAGATTTAAAAAAGCGCATCTTCGATGCTTGCTTAGACAAATGTGCAGCTGTAGCGGCTATGGGATTGGCAGATAAGCATAAGCGTTCAGAACTTTTCTCTGATGTTAAAAAAGAATTTGTAGCTACACTTACTGAAGACGAAGTAAAAGAGTTTGGCGGACTAGTAGGAAGCTACTTCCATAGCTGCGAAAAAGAAGCGGTTCGCTCGGTAATGTTGAGCAAAAAAATCCGTCTCGATGGTCGTAAAATGGATGAGATTCGTGCTATATGGTCAGAGATTGACTATTTGCCTAGTCCACACGGATCGGCTATCTTCACTAGAGGAGAAACTCAATCACTCACTACAGTTACATTAGGCACATCTATGGATGCGCAAATGATCGATGGAGTGGTTATTTCTGGCGACAAGAAGTTTTTATTGCATTATAATTTTCCACCATACTCTACAGGCGAAGCGAGAACTCCTCGAGGAACTAGCCGTAGAGAAACAGGACATGGCAACCTAGCTCATCGTGCGTTAGAAAAAGTATTGCCTTTGGATATTCCTTACACCGTACGACTTGTTTCTGAAATATTGGAATCAAACGGATCCTCTTCGATGGCCACTGTGTGCGCAGGTACACTTTCGTTGATGGATGCAGGGGTGAAAATCAAAGCACCAGTATCGGGTATCGCTATGGGATTGGTAACAGATGCTAGCGGCAACTACGCTGTACTGTCTGATATCTTGGGCGATGAAGATCACTTGGGCGATATGGACTTTAAAGTATGTGGAACGGAAAAAGGAATCACGGCTTGTCAAATGGATATCAAATTAGACGGCTTGTCTAAAGAGCTTTTGACTGAGGCATTGGATCAAGCACGCAGAGGTAGATTGCACATTTTGAGCGAAATGATGAAAACTATCGATAAACCTCGTGAAGATTACAAACCACAAGCACCACGAGTAGAGAAATTGATTATCGAAAAAGAATTTATAGGTGCAGTTATAGGGCCAGGTGGCAAGATTATCCAAGAAATCCAGAAAGTAACAGGTACTACTATCCAAATCGAAGAAGTGGATGAAAAAGGGGTAGTAGAGATATTCTCGCCAAACAAAGAAAGTATTGATGCTGCTCTACGTTGGTTGAAAGGTATCGTATCTGTACCTGAAGTAGGTGATGTGTATGACGCTACAGTGAAATCAGTAATGCCCTATGGCGCATTTGTAGAGTTTATGCCAGGCAAGCAAGGGTTGCTCCATATCTCAGAAATATCGCACGCTCGCATAGAAACAATGGAAGGCGTATTGAAAGAAAACCAAGTAATCAAAGTGAAACTGGTAGGGGTAGATAGCAAAACAGGTAAATTCAAATTGTCTGCTAAAGCACTTATTGAAAGAGAACAAGCCAACTAATCAAGACATATAGTTCCCAATCAAACCCGCAAGTTTTAGCGACTTGCGGGTTTTTAATTTTTGTAAAACCAATTGCGGAGTAATGCGGAGCAAAATAGTGTATAACATCACTAGATTTATGCTTACTTTTTGCTAGATATAAAAAATCAAGTTGACCAAATCATCACACCCCTATTTTACGCCATTCAAAATCAAGGTTTTAACAACCGATATTCCAGACAAGTTTACCTATCCATTTGATTATACGCCTCATCCACTTTGCCTCAAGGCTGTAGCGGAGATACAGCTATACCTAACTACCCAAACGGAATGGTACCATAATTTTGGCATATCCAAAGCGAAAGAAGGGGCTATAATTGGAAAAATGTTTGGTGTTTTAGTAGTGCAAACTTCAGCAAATGAATTGGGGTATTTGGCAGCATTTTCGGGGAAATTGGCAGGGGGAAACATTCATGCTAAGTTCGTACCACCTGTGTATGATAGTTTGGTGGAGGGCGATTTTTTGAATAATGGGATGTTGAATCTATCGCAGATAAACAAAGAAATTAGCTTGCTTGAAGCTATGAGTTTGGAAGTGAATATGATTCAAATTGCTGCTTTGAAAAAAAAGCGAAAGGAGAACTCCGCAGCCTTACAAGACAAGATTTTTGAGCAATACTATTTTTTGAATCAAGCAGGTGAACAAAAAAGTCTAAACCAAATTTTTAAAGACTCGCTCAACACAAAACCATCGAGTGGTGCTGGAGAATGTGCTACACCTAAACTGTTGCAGTATGCCTTTTTAAATCAGCTTAAACCCATTGCTATGGCTGAGTTTTGGTGGGGATTGTCGCCCAAGTCTAGCACTTGGAAGCACGGGGAGTTTTATCCAGCATGCAAAGAGAAATGCGCCCCCATTTTAGGCCATATGCTCCAAGGTATGGCAGTAGATGAAAAGCCGAGATAGTTGTTATTGCAGGGAATTTAGGGTGGAGATTTATATTTAAAATAAGGTTTTCCCCTTTATAAAGCTTAACCCAACCCTAAAATCTGTTGAGCTAAGCATATCTTTATACGCTTTGGAGTGCTCACTTATAAAAGTAACTTTACTATAAATCATATACAAATGCGTCATCATTTAATTGGATTTATATGCATTAGCGTTTTCATATTATTTATCACTAGTTGCAAAAAGTGCATTAAAATAGAAGGCGAATTTTCTGTATTAAGCTACAATGTAGCTGGACTGCCCGAAGGAATTTCTGGCTCGCATCCTTCGTATTATATGCCTTCAATTGCACCACTTTTAACGGGTTACAACATTGTGCAAGTACAAGAAGATTTTTGTTATCATGATACATTGATTTTGTATGGCACACATAAATATCGTACCGAAACTACAGGATGTGCTACTATCGGCTCAGGCTTAAATACCTTTAGCGATTTTCCTATTCAAGATATACTTAGTCAGCCTTGGTTAAATTGTTTGGGATTTGATTGCTTTACCCCCAAGGGGTTTCGCCATACACAAATCGATATCGCGCCAGGCGTGACAGTTGATGTATATAACGTTCATGCCAATGCAGGAGGGTCAGCAGAGTCGATTACCACACGAAGGAGTAATATAGCGCAATTATCCACCTACATCAAAACACATTCAGAAGGGAAGGCGGTGCTTGTTTTGGGTGATTTTAATTGTCGATATACTCGAGAGGGTGATTCGATAAGTGCCTTGTTTGATTTAGGATTTCAAGATGTTTGGATTCAACTCATCTGCAACAATAATGTGCCCGCTTATTCTAACACAGTTACCTTAGATGATTGCTATGGGGGGCTAGTACGAATGCTAATTGCGAACGCAAGGACAAGATTTTTTATCGAAGTAGTGATAAAATAAAATTGAGTGCAAAGAGCTATCAACTCGATGATTCAAGATTTTATTACAACAACAATGATACCCTTCCACTTTCAGACCATTGGCCAGTTTTTGCTAAGTTCAATTATAAATTTGAGGAGTAATGCGTACATTTTATACGAATAAGAGTCATAGTCAATATTGCTCGTCAATAGCGATAGATAGTCATTTTAGCTTGTTTAAATTTCTCGCATTATTTTTCTCCTTTTTTTTATTTGGAGAGCAGGGCTATGCGCAAAATATAATCAGTTTAGGCGATAGCAGTACATTTGTTTCGGACAATAAAACCACCTTAGCGTGGTGGAAAAAAACCGCAGTATATCAAATTTATCTACGGTCATGGTTTGATACCAATGGAGATGGAATAGGCGATATTCAAGGCATTATCGAAAAACTTGATTATCTACAAGGTTTAGGCTACGAAACAGTTTGGATATCTCCTTTTACCGAAAGCCCTCAGCGAGATTTTGGGTATGATGTGAGCAGTTTTATCACGATTTCGACAGACTATGGCACTATGGAAGATTTTGATCGCTTATTGGCTGAGGTGCATAATAGAAAAATGAAGCTCGTTTTCGATTTAGTGATGAATCACACTTCAGAACAGCATGCCTGGTTTAAGGAGTCAGAGAGTTCGCGCACCAACCCCAAAGCTGATTGGTATATCTGGAAAGATGGCAAGGGAAAAGATGGATTAAAGCGCCCAAACAATTGGAGAGCTATGTCGGGTAATTGGGCTTGGACGTATAGCCCTATTCGCAAGCAGTTTTATTATAATGCGTTTTTGCCTTTTCAACCAGATCTTAATTATCATAATCCCGAGCTGAAAAAGGCCATGTTTGATGTGGCTAGATTTTGGCTCGCTAAAGGTGTGGATGGCTTTCGTTTAGACATTATCAGTGCTATCTATGAAGATTCTACGTTGCGAAACAACCCACCAAGTGGACGATTAACTCCTTCAGATAAATCGCTCACTATATTGTTTCAGCATATCAAACACAATTTTTTGCAGGAACAAAGTTTTGAGTTTAGCACCGAATTGCGTACTGTGATTGATGAGTTTAAAAATCCAGATCGATTTTTATTGGGTGAATCGCATGGTGATGAAAGCTATATCAATGGCTTTTGCAACTATAAAGGAAAGAAGGGGTTAAAGGCCGTTTTTCTTTTTAACGCAGTTTCTACTCCATTCAAAGCAACTAAGTATCGCAAATTGATAACCAAGTTTGAAAAGTATTTTGCTGAACCACTTATACCCACCTTAGTTTTCTCGAACCATGATCGTACGCGAACCATCACTCGCTTGGGTGGTAGTGTGGAAAAAAGAAAACTCCAAACCTTATTTCAGTTTACTGCAAGGGGTATTCCATTCACGTATTTTGGTGAAGAAATAGGGATACCAAAAGTGCGCATCCCGCTCAAAGAAGGAAAAGATGCTATTGCTATTCAGCAAAGTTGGATTCCACAATCGTTGGTAGATGGAAACATAGAAATTCTGAACCGTGATGAGTGTAGAACGCCTATGCTCTGGACCTCTGCGCCCAATGCAGGCTTTTGCACGTCCGATATAAGGCCGTGGCTCCCCATAGCAGCAAATTTCAATGAAATAAATGTAGAAAAGCAGCTAGCTGAGCCAAACTCTTTATTGAATTTTTATAAAAAGACCTTGCATCTCCGCAATGAAATACCAGCACTTAACGAAGGCGCTTTTGAAATAGCTACTGCATTTTGTACGCATAAAATATTGGCATATTACCGCATACATGAAGGGCAAAGGTATTTAGTCTTGTTGAATATATCAAAGTCAAAAGTAAAGACCCCAAATACAAGTGGTAAGATTATACTATCTACTCACACATCAAGCGAAGATCAAAAACTACTCCCTTTTGAAGGTAGATTGATATCTGTAGAAAAAATGGAATAGACCTAAGATGTTTAGGCATTTAGAAGCAAATTGGAAAGTGAGAATTGTGTTTTACTAAAGTGAGAACAGCGATGTGGTGGGCTGAGTTTTCATGCTAATGTAAAGGAGTAATGTATAGACTTTAAAGAAAAAAACCTGAAGTTGTACTTCAGGTTTTTATTAATTGGAATTTTTACATGAATTATTTCATCACGACCACCGTGCCCGCTATTTTTTCTACTCTACCGTTGAATAGGGTGATAGTGAGTTGATAGGTATAAGTGTCGAGTTGCACGTTTTTATTTCTAAATGTACCATCCCATCGATCGCCTGTCGTTTTCGCATTGGCATAGTTGGCAGAGCTATATACTTTTTCCCCCCAGCGATTATAGATTTGCATATCGAGATTGCTTGCCCCTAGCACATTTACTTCAAATACATCGTTCAATCCATCTTGATTTGGCGTAAATGCAGTAGGAATAAAATACAAGAAATCATTTTTTACAAAAACCATCACGGTATCGCTGTTAATACAGCCATTGCTATCGGTTACAATTACTACAAAAGCTGTAGTAGTGTCGGTAGTAGCAATTGGGTTTTGACAGAGGGTACAGCTTAATAGTGATGCTGGTGACCAGCTATAATTCAAAATACCATTGCTCGAGAAAGCGGTAGCGTTGAGTTGTGTTGGTTGGTCGCGTATCACGGTCACATCATTGCCGGCATTTACCGAAAACTGCCCTGGCTCTACTACTGTAAAAGTAACTGATGCACCACATTTATTTTGGTCTTCTACGACTACTACATAATTGCCCGCTTTTAAATTTCTAAATGTACTATCTCCGCTAAAAATACCATTGAGGTAGTAATTGAAAACTCCTGTACCACCAGAAGCATGTGCTATCACATCACCATTTGCTACACCAAAACATGTAGCGTTGTTTATACCTACATTTACATTTACTTTTTGCGGTTGATTGATAAATACCGAGTCAATTTTAGTGCAACCTAGGTGGTCTGTAGTCGTTACAAAATAGGTAGTATTGCCCGCTAATTTGGTAGCTAATACCGAATTTTGAACTGGCACTGTACTCCATTGATAAGTATAAGGGCTGGTGCCGCCAGTAGCCGTCACTACCGCAAATCCTGTGAAATTACCGTTACAATCTGGTTCATTGCCTGCTATCGAACTCACTAAAGCTGGAGGAGCAGCTACAGTATAGCTACTTGTTTTTCGGCAACCATTCAAATCACTTACAGTCAATCCGAAAGTGCCTCCATTCAAATTTTGAATATCTGGTGTCGTAGCTGTGTTTGACCAAGTGTATGTGTATGCGGGAGTACCTCCTGAAACATTTACAAATACAGCTCCTTGGCCATCGTTTGGACAACGATTATTGATTACCGAGTCGAGTACCACAAGCGGTGTGGGTTGTGCTATGCTAAATGTTGCATTTGTGCTACAACTATTCAGATCGGTAGTTATTACTGTGAAAGTACCTTTATTCAGTCCGCTTACATCTTCTGTGATGGCTCCATTTGACCATAGGTAAGTGTACGGAGTTGTCCCTCCACTAGTGCTTAGGTTTATTGACCCATTAGCACTATCAGCGCAAGTTGCATCTGCTGCTATACCCGTTATAGACAAAGGCAAGGCAGGCTCAGTAAGTGATGTAGATTGTACAACTGTGCAACTATTGGCATCGGTCACAGTTACAAAATATATTCCCGCAGCTGCTCTATTTATGTCTTCCGTAGTGGCAAATGGTGTTGCATTTTTTGACCAATTGAATGCATATGCTGGCGTACCACCCGCTACCGAAAGGTTGATCATACCAGATGAATCGCCATTACATTTCACTTGTGTAATAGATTCAAAGTAGGCAGTCAATGTAGCAGGTTGTTTGATTTCAACAGGCACCCCCCCATCTGGTGCGCTACATATACCATCCGTTACTTTAGTTATATAAATAGCAGGCGATAAGCTATTGAATGTATTGCTAGATTGGTAAGCTATACCTCCATTGATAGAGTATTGCAATGGACCATTTCCACCCACTGCATTGATAGTGATCGCGCCATTGTTTGAGCCGTTGCATGTTACGTCAGTTTTGTTGATGCCGGTGATTTGAGGCTTGCCTACTTTGATTTCAATTTCTCTGTAGCTCCAGCTTTCTTCTTGAGTGCCGGAAGGTGCATTACCCGCTACAGGATTTTTTGTAAATACTCTAAAGCTTGTGGTCGCTCCAGCATATACGGTAAAAAACGAATCATTTGTTTCTTGAATAAATACGGGGGTGCTGCCTACCATCCTATACCATCTATAAGTACCACCAAAAACAGCCCCACCAGTAAACAAGGTAGTGTAACCTGGGTCACAAAGTATGGGACTAGATGCATAAAGTGTATCTGCACATGGGGGAGTCCAAAATGTTTCATATCTGCCGCCATAGTGGATGTTGTTAGTGCAATTTACGCACGAAAGTGTGGCGAAACCCGCATTGTCAGTTCTTATAATACCTCTTGTTGAAAATTGATTTGGTGGAAAATTTCTAAAGCCAATATTATTCGAGCCTGTCATTTCTGCTAGCCTATAGTCATCATCGCTGCTACAATCGCAGCCACATGGACAAGTAGCATCAAACTGAGTTCTACCTCCACCTGCACAAGATCCTAAGCAAATAAAACCGCCTGAGCAAGAAAAACAATCATCTTCCCATCCTTCAAATCTAAATTGATATCCTTGAGGTGTATTTACCGGCCCTAAAGTATTGCGTGCACCGTAAGTAAATGTTTGATTAAAGTTCATGTTTTCTTCGTAGGTACAGCAACCTATACACACATTTAATGGGCCAGACCACGCATTGGTACCTGATGAAAAATAGCCTGCGCCATCTACATCGGGAAAGTCACGTACATTGATGTTTTCAACAAAGTCTTCGTTGTTTATTTCGGCAGTACCGCACGAAGCGAAATAGCGATTGAATCGCACACGCATTTCCATAGCGCCATCACGCACTACTTGCGCTTCCGCTCCAAAAATAATTAGGGAAATAAATATAGTAGAGAAGTAATATTTTATCGTTTTCATTAGCTGCTATTTTAAGTATTTATTAATGACTGGCTTTGTCAGGTTCTTGATCGGCTTTTATCTTTTTCTCTCTATATGCTTCATACATACTCGGCTCATATCGTTTAAAATAGTTTTCTCTGTCAAAAGTGAAATACCAATTTTTGAGATACATTTCAAGGCGAACGGCATCAAGAGTTGGATTACCTGAATCGTAATAACTTTGCTCTGGATACACGCCTTTTTCTACATCCAATCCTTTAAATTCTTCTCCTGTTTCGATCAGCGACTCCTTTTGATAAAAGCGATTCAATTTAGCTAAGCTAGGTTCATTAATAAACCACTCTACCTCTTTGGGAAATAATTTTGTCCAATCAGAAATAGCCGCCTCATATTTTGCTTTATACACTGATGAAAAATCATTAGCAATGGGTACAGGAAAATGAGGCGCATACTGGGTTAGCGTTATTTTGCTTAAACCCGATTTTTCAAACCAAGACCAATAAGCATTTTGAAAAGTATTAGCTTGAAAATCGGCCACATTCAGTCCTAAATCTGCTAGTGATGGATTTATCTTTTTTACTTCATCTAAGGCTAAGAATGCGCTCACTTCGTTGGGGTGTTGTTTTATCCAAGCATCAATAGGTGTTTTATAATTAGGGCAATTTGTTTGCAGTCTTTCCTTCGATATTTTGGCGAAAGAAATAAGCGCATTCCATCTATTATCTATGTCTGAACTAGCTTGAGCATATTGGCTAAAAAATAATAAGCCAATAGAAAAAATGAAAAAAGTCAATTTATGTTTCATATCTGTTTTTTTTAATGCAATTTAAATGTAAACCATTTTTGTAAAAAGAGTGATTTATAGCCTAAAATATTTTTTTGTAAACATTTTTGAGGGTCAATATCCACAACCTCCCAAAAACTTGAAAAAAGATAAATAATGAGGGGGTAAAAGCGTATATTCGTGGGTTAATTTAATATTCAAAAAAGCAAACACAAAATGGCAGAAGAAGCAATGGACGAAACAAAAATCCCAAAAGAATATTCCGCAAGTTCGATACAAGTATTAGAAGGACTAGAAGCTGTACGAAAGCGCCCCGCGATGTATATAGGAGACATAGGCACAAAAGGGCTTCATCACTTGGTTTATGAGGTTACTGACAACTCTATAGATGAGGCCTTGGCTGGCCATTGCAAAAACATAGAGGTGACTATTTTGGAAGATAACTCTATCCGTGTCAAAGATGATGGTAGAGGTATTCCCGTAGATATGCACGAAAAAGAAGGTCGCTCTGCACTCGAAGTAGTAATGACTGTGCTCCATGCAGGAGGTAAATTTGATAAAGATTCCTACAAGGTTTCGGGCGGATTGCACGGGGTAGGGGTATCGTGCGTAAATGCACTTTCTATTCTTTTAAAAGCGGAGGTGCACCGTGGCGGCAAATCGTACGTGCAAGAGTTTTCAAAAGGGATTCCGTTATACTCTGTAAAAGAAGTAGGCCCTTCAGATTATCGAGGCACTATCGTTACGTTTAAGCCAGATGATACTATTTTTCAAGCTACTGTTTATAATTTCGAAACACTAGCTTCTCGTTTACGTGAATTAGCTTACCTAAACAAAGGCATCCGTATCAAACTTACCGACCTGCGCGACCTAGCTGAAGATGGTACTCCTCGTACTACCGATTTTTATTCAGAAGGAGGTTTGGTCGAGTTTGTAAAGTTTTTGGACTCATCGAGAGAGCCCTTGATACCAGAGCCAATTCATGTTGAAGGGTCGAAAGACAATATCATGGTGGAAGTAGCTATACAGTATAATACGTCTTATTCTGAAAATGTGTTTTCGTATGTAAACAATATCAACACAATTGAAGGTGGTACCCACGTAGCTGGTTTCAGAAGAGCGTTGACTCGTACTTTCAAAACCTATGGAGATAAAAACAAATTTTTTGAAAAGCTTAAAGTAGAAATTGTAGGCGATGATTTCCGTGAAGGACTCACCTCTATTGTGTCTGTAAAAGTACCAGAACCACAGTTTGAGGGGCAGACCAAAACCAAGCTCGGCAATAATGAAGTTTCGGGAGCAGTAGATCAAATTTTTGGTGAGGTACTCACTAATTATTTGGAGGAAAATCCTAAAATGGCAAAAATCATTTTCGACAAAGTAGTACTCGCAGCTACGGCTCGCCATGCAGCACGTAAAGCACGCGAAATGGTGCAACGTAAAGGGGCGTTCAGCGGAGGTGGACTACCAGGCAAATTGGCTGATTGTTCTAGCAAAGACCCAATGTTGAGCGAAGTATTCCTAGTAGAAGGAGACTCTGCGGGTGGTACAGCCAAGCAAGGTCGCGATAGAAATTTTCAAGCTATTTTGCCACTTCGAGGTAAAATTTTGAATGTCGAAAAAGCAATGGAACATAAGATTTATGAAAACGAAGAAATCAAAAATATTTTTACTGCTTTGGGCGTAAAGATAGGAACAGAAGAAGATAGCAAGGCGCTAGATTTGTCAAAGCTTCGTTACCACAAAGTAGTCATCATGTGTGATGCCGATGTGGATGGATCGCATATTACGACTTTGATTTTGACTTTCTTTTTCCGTTATATGAAAGACCTTATTGATAAAGGCTGTATTTACATCGCACAACCTCCTTTATATCTTGTGAAAAAAGGGAAAGACCAAGTCTATTGCTGGAACGATACGCAGCGTGATCAAGCCATAGAACAACTCGCTAAAGGAGGTAGCAGAGATAGTGTAAACATTCAACGCTACAAGGGTCTTGGAGAGATGAATGCAGAGCAACTTTGGGAAACGACAATGAATCCAGCTATGCGATCGCTTCGTCAAATCACTATAGAGAGTGCCGCATCTGCTGACCACACTTTCTCCATGCTTATGGGCGATGAGGTGCCACCTCGTAGAGAATTTATCGAAGCAAATGCAAAGTACGCTAGAGTTGATGCATAATTACAAGCAAATACATTAAGTGAAAATGGCGAAACAAGAGGGAAAGAATCTGTTTCGCCATTTTTTTAAATAATTATAAAAATTAAACCATCTTCTATACCTTACACAAAAGTAACAAACATGTCGGATGAGATAACTGAATATTTAGAAAAGCACTATGTACACCGTAGCAATTGGCTCAGGGCAGCTGTACTCGGAGCTAATGACGGCATTCTCTCCACCTCAAGTATAGCGATAGGTGTAGCTGCGGCAGGCGATACACGTAGCGCCATTGTACTCTCGGCTTTAGCTGGACTGGTAGCTGGTGCGCTTTCTATGGCCGCAGGAGAATATGTGTCGGTAAGCTCACAAACCGATGTAGAAAGTGCCGATATCAATAGAGAAAAAAAAGAACTTGCGGATATGCCCGAAATCGAACTTTTACGATTAGCAGAAATTTATGAGCTGAGAGGATTGAAAAAAGATACGGCACTCCTTGTGGCTAAAGAGTTGACAGCTCATGATGCACTAGCAGCGCATGTTCGAGATGAACTAGGGATCAACGAAATCAATCAGGCAAAACCTATTCAAGCGGCATTTACCTCAGGAGCTGCATTTACTGTAGGTGGGGTATTGCCCATGTTAGCTTGTTTGTTTTTGCCTTTGGCGCGCTTTGAGATCTTGCTATATATATCTTCTATTGTATCACTCGCATTGCTAGGCGCTATTGCAGCCAAAGCGGGCGGTTCGAGTATTTTGAAGGCCATTCTTCGAATCACATTTTGGGGTACAATAGCTATGGGTTTGACAGCACTAGTTGGGTATCTATTTGGCGTAAATGTAGGGTAAAAAAGGGCACATGAAAAAAGAACAATGTTTTATATCAAAGCAATATTTTGAGTCTGATGATATCGAAAAGGGCGAAAATATTAAGCCACAGCTACTCCGTTTGATTCTAAAGGATTTTCCCGATTTTACGAACGATAAATTTATTTCTCATGAGAGTCTCAACAAGTATCGTAAACTCTATTTGGAGTCGCTAATAAGAAAGGAATATCATAAACTTGGTAAAATAGAACATCAAGTAGTCGATGCTATTCATGACCATGAACTTTTGACTCAGGATATAGAACCAGAAATGGAGGCTGAGTTAAATCTCGGACAGCGAATGGCCGATAAAATAGCCACCTTTGGCGGTAGCTGGTTTTTTATTATCTTTTTCTTTACTTTTCTGATTATCTGGATACTGATAAATATTTTCGTGTTAACACAAAAAGCATTTGACCCATATCCATTTATTTTGCTCAATTTGATTTTGTCTTGCCTAGCCGCTATACAAGCACCTATCATCATGATGAGCCAAAATAGAAAAGAAGAAAAAGATAGAGCGAGAAGTGAAAACGACTATAAAATCAATCTAAAGGCAGAACTCGAAATTCGATTGCTTCACGAAAAACTTGACCACCTTATACTGCACCAAAATAAGCGATTGCTAGAGATTCAAGAACTTCAATTGGATTATTTAGAGCAATTAGCAAAAGCAAAGCAAACTTAATTTGCAAAAAAGAAAATTAGCTATTACAAAATTCTAATTTATCAAAAAGTTGGGGTGCAAATTATTAGTTAGCGTACATTATTTTTACATTTAAGGATTACATTTATTTTATCAAAAAAATATCAATATGAAAGGATTTTATAAAGTACCCACTGCCCATAATGAACCTATAAAACAATACGCTTCAGGTAGTGCAGAACGCAACGAACTTCAAAAAAAATTAGCGGATATGCGTGCCGAAGTGCGCGATATACCGATGTATATAAATGGGGTGGAACATCGAGATGGTACTAAAGTATCCATTCATCCACCACACGACCATCAGCATTTGCTAGGCTATTATTACAAGAGCGAAAAGAAGCATGTCAGCATGGCGATAGAGGCTGCATTAGCAGCAAAAGAAAAGTGGACAAATCTAGAATGGGAGCAGCGTGCAGCTATATTCTTAAAAGCCGCTGATTTGATTGCTGGACCTTACAGAGCCGAGTTGAATGCCGCTACTATGCTTGGTCAATCCAAAAACGCTTTTCAAGCCGAGATAGATGCAGCTTGTGAAATTATCGACTTTTTGCGATTCAATGTGCAGTTTATGACACAAATCTATGCCATGCAACCAGAGTCAATGGCAGGTATGTGGAATCGTACAGAGTGGCGACCACTAGAGGGGTTTGTGTTTGCGCTTACCCCTTTCAATTTTACTGCCATAGCGGGCAATTTACCTACGAGTTGCGCCATGATGGGCAATGTAGTAGTTTGGAAACCTTCGGATACGCAAATTTATTCAGCTTATGTGTTGATGAAGATTTTTCGCGAAGCGGGTGTGCCCGATGGCGTTATCAATTTAATATATCCAAATGGACCTGAAGCAGGAGAGGTTATTTTCAAACATCGCGACTTTGCAGGTATTCATTTTACAGGCTCTACAGCGGTGTTTCAAAACATTTGGCAAACTATTGGCAACAATATTCACCTCTATAAATCATACCCTCGTATTGTGGGCGAAACAGGGGGTAAAGACTTTGTAGTAGCGCATCGCACGGCACATCCAAAAGCTGTATCGGTGGCACTTTCGAGAGGTGCATTTGAATATCAAGGACAAAAATGCTCTGCTGCTTCGAGAGCTTATATCGCATCTAATCTTTGGGAAGAAGTAAGGACAGATTTGATAGCCGATTTGAAAACCATGAAAATGGGACCAACAGAAGATTTTAGCAATTTTGTAAATGCAGTGATTGACGAAAAATCGTTTGACAAACTAGCGAGGTATATAGATGCAGCTAAAAATGACAAGGAAGTGGAAATCATAGCAGGAGGTGGATACGATAAGTCGAAAGGATATTTTATTGAGCCTACGGTATTGAAAGTAAACGACCCAAAATATGTGACGATGTGCGAAGAATTGTTTGGGCCTGTGCTAACCATTTATGTGTATGATGAAAATAAATTTGAAGAGACTCTTGAGCTAGTAGATAGCACTTCGATGTATGCGCTTACGGGAGCTATATTGTCGCAAGATCGTTATGCGATTGAGTTAGCGACCAAAAAACTTAGTAACGCAGCAGGCAATTTTTATATCAACGATAAACCTACAGGTGCCGTAGTAGGTCAACAACCCTTTGGTGGAGCGAGAGGCTCAGGAACAAATGATAAAGCGGGTTCTATGATAAATCTATTGCGTTGGGTACAACCGCAAACTATCAAAGAAACCTTTGTGTCTCCTAAAGATTATCGCTATCCATTTTTAGCCAAAAACTAAGGTAAGCATGTCCAATACCCCGCTCAAAGTCAGACTCGATAAGTACCTCTGGTCGATACGCATGTACAAAACTCGTTCGCTTGCTACAGATCAAATCAATGCGGGCAAAGTGAAGTGGAATGGCGTAGATGTAAAGCCTGCAAAAGTGGTGCAAGTAGGAGATACATTTGAATTAAAAAGAGAAGGCGGATTAAAGCAGATAGTACAATGCACGGCTATTTTGGATAAAAGACTAGCCTTTGCCGATGCATCAAAATTCTATATTGATCTTACACCAGAAGAAGATTTGCAAGCGCATAAAATGCGCTCTGCATTTAGCTTTCAAACGGGTAAGCGAATGAGCAAACAAGGTCGCCCTACCAAAAAAGATAGACGAGGCTGGGAAGATGTGATGGAGGATTGAGTATTTGTTTGACTAGGCGTTTGCCACTGCTATGACTTATATTTCAAAACCGATAGCGCAAGCTTAATATACCTATTTATTGTCTCTTACACTAGACTTTCGCTATCACTTTCAGCTCAATAGCGATAGGTGATGGGAGCGAGGTTACTTCTACTGTAGTTCGTGTAGGTTGCACCTCTTTAAAGTACTCCGCATAGAGTCGATTGTAAGCTACAAAATCTCGTTTCATATTGGTTAAAAAAACCGTAACATCTACGATGTTATCCCAGTTGCTGCCAGCATCTTCGAGTGCTTGACGCACGTTTTTAAAAACCGAATGAACCTGTGCTTCAAAATCAAAACTCAAGTAGTTGCCATACTTATCTAGTTCCAATCCTGGAATTTTATCTGTACCAGCTTCCCGTGGCCCAAGCCCACTCACAAAAAGAATATCACCTACTCGTTTTGTCATCGGATATAGCCCCATTGGGCTCGGCATTTTATCGCTCATTTTTTCTCATTTAGTATTTTATAAAAACATTCTTCGGTTCAGTGAAAAAACGCATGGCTTCCCAACCACCTTCACGCCCGATGCCCGAATTTTTGACTCCACCAAAAGGCGTGCGCAAATCGCGTTCCATCCAACTATTGACCCATACAATGCCACAAGCTATTCGGTCTGCCACACGATGCGCTCTAGTCAGATCATTTGTCCAAATAGAGCACGATAATCCGTAGTCCACCACATTTGCCATACGGATAGCTTCCTCTTCTGTCGAAAAAGTTCCAATTGTTACCACAGGGCCAAAAATCTCTTCTTTGTTCGATCTACAGTTGTACGCCAAATCTGCAATGACCGTAGGTGCTACAAAATAGCCATCTGCACATCGTCCATCGAGTTTGACACGCTCGCCACCAGTGAGCATATTCCCTCCTTCACTTTTTGCTAAATCGATGCACGCCATCACTTTTTGGGTATGCGCATCCGATACAAGTGCTCCTATATCTGTAGCAGTACAGAGCGGATCACCCACGCTGAGTTGCTTTACTTTTTCTACAAAAAGCGAAGTGAATTTGTCAGCTATTTTTTCATGAACTAAAATGCGTGAACCACAAAGGCAGATTTGTCCTTGATTACTAAAAGCAGAACGAACAATCGTGTTTATGCCACTTTCGAGATCAGCATCTGCAAAAATTAGCGTAGGATTTTTACCTCCCAATTCCAATGAAAGTTTTTTGAACATAGGTGCCGCAGTGCGTGCTATATCTTCGCCTGCGCGAGTACTGCCAGTAAACGAAATGGCTTTAATATGAGGATGCGATACGATATGTTTCCCTGTTTCGACCCCGCCATGTACAATATTTAATACCCCTTTGGGCAGACCTATTTCATGACACACATCAGCAAGCAAAAAGGCGGTATATGGAGTGACATCCGATGGTTTGGCAATCACACAATTGCCCGCTGCCAATGCGGGCGCTATTTTCCAACTAAAAAGATACAAAGGCAAATTCCAAGGAGAGATACAACCTACTACACCCAATGGTTTGCGCAGGGTATAATTGATACCACTTTGTGGGGTGTAATGCGACTCCGAAGCCATGTGCTGTACCGCCCCTGCATAGAATCGAAAATTGGCAATAGCGCGAGGTATATCGACTCTGCGAGCTAATGATTCGGGTTTCCCGCTGTCCTTAGATTCTGCTGCTACAAACTCATCTATACGCACTTCAATGCCATTGGCTATTTTGTGTAGCCATTGGCTTCGCTCTTCAAGTGGTAGGTTTGACCAACTCAAAAAGGCTGCTGCTGCTGCATCCACTACTTCATCAATAGTAGCTCGATCGCTTATGGGTATCATCGCATATACTTGAGCAGTAGCGGGCTCTATCACTTCTAACGTGGGTAAACGAACATTTTGATGCCATTCACCGTTTATGTAATTTAGTATTTTTTCCATTTTTCTAAAACTCAATATACATATCTTTGTGTATAACAAAAAACAAAACATGTCAGTAATCCTCTCAACAGATAAAGACTTCAATCAAATTATAGCAGACAATCCTAATGTCATCGTAAAGTTTTATGCAGATTGGTGTGGGTCTTGTAAACTTTTCGGTCCTAAATTTAAGCGCTTAGCTAATGATGAGCGTTTTAGCGATATCGTATTTTTAGAAATCAATGCTGAAGAAAATGAGCAAGCTAGAAAAAAAGGCAAGGTAGATAATCTTCCTTTTATGGCTACATTTAAAAATGGTGAGTTGCAAACAGCTAGTGCTACCTCACTAGAAAATGTAGTGGTAGAAATGCTCGAAAAATTAAAAAATTAACATGCAGATAGCGATTATCAAACATCTTTACGAAAATCACACCATCGAAGAACTAAAACTTGCAGAGGAAGCTATGTACGAGGAACAAAATCCAGCTATACTTGTAGAAGGCAAGGATGAAGGAGAAAAACTCACGCATATTTTGGCGGCTATGCACATTTTGGAAGATATGCAGCAAAATAATTTGGACGCTCGAACTGCACTTAGAAACTATACGCAGCGGGTGCGCAATTCGATTTCATAGTTTCTTATACTACATTAACTTCGGGCTCTATTTTAATACCGAATTTTTCAAAAACAGATCGTTGGATATCAAGTGCCAAAGCAAAAACTTCTGCACCTGTAGCTTCTCCATAATTTACCAATACTAGTGCTTGCTTAGCATGAGAGCCCGTGTTGCCCACCCTTTTACCTTTCCAGCCGCATTGCTCTATAAGCCAGCCAGCGGGTATTTTCGTGCCATTGGCTTGAGGATAGTTGGGCATGACTGGATAGGTCAGCAGTAGCTTATCGACCAAGCTATTTTCGACCGTAGGATTTTTAAAAAAACTACCTGCATTGCCCAGTTCTGCTGGATTTGGCAACTTAGCAGTCCGGATTTTGATTACTGCATCGCTGATGGCTTTTAGCGATAATTCTCGTACTTGCATTTCCTCCAGCGTAGCTTGTATATCGCCATACTTCACATTGAAGGTAGGATGTTTCGTTAGTTTGAAAACAACCGATGTAATCAGCATTTTATTTTTTAACGAATGCTTAAATACGCTCTCTCTATATCCAAATTCACAGGCCGTAGTTGAAAACGAAAATGCTTTGCCAGTGGCTATCTCAATCGCATTGACCGAAGTGCAGATGTCTTTTATTTCAGCACCATAAGCACCTATGTTTTGCATGGGCGATGCACCTACCAAGCCAGGAATAAGGGAGAGATTCTCTACTCCACCATAACCTCGTGCTACACACCATAGCACAAAGCTGTGCCACACTTCGCCAGCTGCTACACGTACAAAAACAAAGCCTCTGTTTTCATCTATTACATCTATCCCTTTTAGGTTGTTTTTTATCACTATCCCTTTTGGGTTTTGCGTGAAAAGAATATTGCTTCCTCCTCCTAGTATCAATAATTCAGAGGAGCGGAAAACGGGGGTGGTACGAAGTTGAAGAAAGTCGGCTATATTGTCTATAGGGGCAAAATAGGTGGCCGTAGCCGATATACCAAAGGTATTGTAAGGCTTGAGCGAAACCTGTTCTCTCATACTATTGTTATCTATCACCTTCCGCAAATTTTAAGAGATAGGTGTCTGGATTAGGCAGCTGCGATGCTATTGGAAATTTATCTTGATTTTTTTGAATAGCGGGATAGAGATATTGAGAAGTAGAGGCAAAACCAAGTTGCTCAAGTACCACATAATCCACGCCATTTTCTTTAAAAAAATCGAGCACTACAGTATCGTTGAGTGAAGGTTTATCGCCCACTGTGATGCGATCTGCATAGTACATAAACATATCCGGTTTACGAGCAGAAAATACGGCATCTTTGGGTGTATTTTGTTTTGCCCATTTGGCAAGTTCAAAGTAGTTACGATAATTTGGAGGCAATGGCTGCGTATAGGCTGTTTTTAGTTTTTCTAATGGAGATATAAAATAAAAACCAAACAATAACAACCAGTACGGGCTAAAACCTAGATTGATTTTGACAAAAACAAATTCAAGTAATTGCACTATACCAAAAATAAATAGAAACATAAAAACAGGTACTAATACTTCGATAAAACGCAGACCACCAAAGGCATCTGGCCAAACGAGTAGAATTGTAAAAACCGAACCAATGTAAGCTAGAAAAAATAGTTTGAAGTCATTTAGTTTAAAAATACCCCACAGTATAACGACTATAATGAGTAAACCAACTATCCAAAAAAGCATGGGCGTTTGCTCTGTCGTTTTTTGCAAATCAAACAGGCTATTAGGTATATCGAGCGATATGTAGCGCACAAAATTATTTTGCACTCGTTCGATAAATGTGGGTATGGTAAGGTTGCCTAATTCAGGTTTGTAAGGATTGACTTGCATCAACTGTGAAGCATACGAACTGCCTACCATTTTGCCTCTTATTATCCATGGCATTACTAAGGCGAGATAAGCCAAAGTCGATACAATCAGATCTTTCCATTTTTTAGAAAATAGGAGATACAAGAATAGCGCGCCAAATAGTCCAATACCAATGGTTTTGATATAATATCCCATCGCAAAAAATACTGCTGTTAAAATTATCGACCAACGAAATTTAGAGGTGTCGTCATTCGATTTAGTGAGAAAAAATATACCTGCGGCAGAGGTCAGCACAAAGGGTATTTCACTCATACAAGACATCGCACTACCTATCAAAAGATTATTTAAAACTAAAAATACAGTGACTACAAACGAAAGTGCTTTTGACGGTTGAATACGATTCATAGCCAAATAGAATAATACTAAAGAGATGAAGTAAAAAACGGTCATACCAGTAGCTACACCATCCATACCGGTACCAAAAAGCTGAATAAAAATAGCGATGATAAATGGGAAGCCGGGAGGGAAATGTATCTGCGGACTAGGTATGACAGCCGTAGCATTTACATAGCCTTTGCCCTCGGCTAGTCCTTTACCAAGTAGATAATAGGCAAAATTATCGCCATTCAAATCAGTATAATCGGGATTGTAAATCCAATAACAAATGAGTAAATAAAGCAGGGTGAAACCTGCTATGTGCCACCATTGTAAAGCATTGTGGAAAATAACTTTTGATGTTGATGTAGCCGCTTTTTTGTTGGGGCTAGGAGTAGGATTGCCTTTTTGTTTTGCCATTAATATGATTTTTTATAGGGTCATTTATTTAAGCAATTAATAGTTATAACCAGCTTTTGAAGTAGTCTGGATCTTCGATAGCCAGGGCATCTTCGCATACATGTAATGGTCTAAAGGTATCGACCATCACTGCTAGTTCATGAGTCGCTTCTTTGCCTATACTTTTTTCGATAGTGCTTGGATGTGGCCCATGGGGTATGCCTATGGGGTGCAGGGTTATCATGCCTCTTTCTACATGCTTTCTACTCATAAAATCTCCATCGACATAATATAATAACTCATCAGAATCTACATTGCTGTGGTAGTATGGCGCAGGTATTGCTTGCGGATGATAGTCGTATTTTCTCGGCACAAAACTGCATATCACAAAATTGTGTGCATCGAATGTTTGATGCACTGGAGGTGGCTGATGTACTCGCCCTGTGATAGGCTCAAAATTGTGTATCGAGAAAATGTATGGATAATGACAGCCATCCCATCCCGCAGCATCAAACGGATGATACGCATAGTGGTAAGGATAAAGTTGCCCATTCTTTTTTATCAGCACTTTAAAATCGCCCTCTTGATCTACTGGAGCCACCGCTGTGGGTTCTACAATGTCGCGCTCACAAAAAGGCGAATGTTCGAGCAACTGGCCATACTGATTGTGATAACGTTTTGGATATACCACAGGCGAAAATGATTCGACAATAAATAATCGATTATCTTCCGTGTCAAATTCGATTTGATAGACTGTACCTCTTGGTATCACTATATAGTCGCCATAGCCAAAATGCAAATCGCCAAAAATGGTATGCAGTGTACCTTTGCCTTCATGCACAAAAATCACTTCATCGGCTACCGCATTTTTATAAAAATAATCGGTCATACTTTTTTGCGGAGCAGCTAGTGCTATATACACATCATCATTGACAAGGGTATATTTTCGCGCAGCTAAAAAATCGGCTACCTTGGGTATGTCAAACCCTTTGTAACAGCGATTTTGCATATTTTTATTATCTACTATTTTGGGAGCAAAAGGGATAGGCTCGCCTATATTGCTGACTGCTGTAGGCGGATGTAGGTGATAGATAGTGGAGTACACATGCGAGAATCCCTCGGTACTTACTAGCTCTTCATGGTGTAGCGAGCCATCTTGTTTTCTAAATTGGGTATGTCTTTTTTGAGGGTAAGTACCTCTTTTACAATAGTGTGGCATAGTGCTTTTTTTAGGCGTATAAAAATACTTGCATTTACCTGCAAACTTATATTTTTACCAAATTAGAAAAAACAGAAATAAAAACGAATGAAAATAGCACTTATAGGCTATGGAAAAATGGGAAAAACCATAGAGCAAGTAGTTTTGGAAAGTTATCCAAATGCTGAAATCGTATTGCGAATAGGCACTGACAATAAAGAAGAGTTTACTATCACAAACCTTCAAAAAGCCGATGTGGCCATAGAGTTTACACAGCCCGATTCGGCTATTCAGAATATATATACCTGTTTTGAGGCGGGAGTGCCTGTAGTAGTTGGCACTACAGCATGGTTAGACCAACTCGATGCCGTCAAAAAAGTGTGTGCCGAAAAGCAGGGCAGTCTCTTTTTTGCGCCAAATTTTAGCATAGGAGTGAATGTGTTTTTTGAGGTAAACAAGCATCTCGCTCGCATTATGAATAGTCAGCCACAGTACGATGTGTCTATGGTAGAAATACATCATACCGAAAAAAAAGATGCCCCTAGCGGCACGGCTATCAAAGCAGCCGAGGTGATTTTAGAAAATTGGCACCAAAAAAATAAATGGGCTTTAGAAACAGATACCAACGAACATGCTAATACACTATTCATTAGGGCAAAAAGAGAACCCGAAGTACCTGGCACACACACCGTCACATATAGTTCGAGTGTAGATGAACTCGTTTTTACGCACCAAGCCAAATCCAGAAAGGGCTTTGCAGAAGGTGCAGTAGTGGCCGCACATTGGTTAGTGGGCAAAAAGGGCGTGTTTGATATGAGTGATTTGCTAAAGTTCTAAATAGTAACACACGATTTACCCTTTGATTGCTGTTTTTATCTGCTCTTCGAGAGGTGGCTTTATCAAAAGCAAATACGTCAATTTTAAGCCTAGCAATTTTAAGGGTCAAAATAGTGTTTCAATAATTAGCGTGTCTTAAAACGCATCTAATGGAGTCGTTTTTTGCTTTAAATTTCTACTTTGAATGTTTTTGGAGTGGTTGTGCAACAGCTACCGCTGTTATATGCTGGCGGAATTCTTAGTCAGGTAAGGCAATAAATGTCTCTGGCGTCAGAACAGCAATAGAAGCTTTTTTATAGTCTTTTACGTTTCTCGTGATGATTGTTGTCAGATTGTTTTCAATTGCACAAGAATGCTGTATTGCATCTTCAAAGTCATTGAAGTCAGAAGCTATCGCTAGATCTATTGTCTTGCTGTCAACTGATAATACATTTACAAGTGTTTTAAATGTACCGATAAGTTGTCTTGAATGAGTCGATGAGTACTGTGAACGGAGAATATAATCGATGTTTGAAAAGGAAAGTGAAGAAACATAAATTTTGACCTTTTTATTGTCTGCGAGTGAAAACAAAATCTCTGCCGTCTTATTGAACGGTTTACGTCCAGATAGCAAGTCAATGCATACGTCTGTATCAACAAATACTTTTGTCATGTTATTTTGCGTATTTGTTTAATAAATGCTTCTTGTATTCTTTTTTTGCGTCAAAGTTCTTTGGTAAGTCAACAACTCCGGATAAACTCTTCACAAGCGGAGTAACTTCCTGCGTGTCATTTGGTGCAACAAGCTTTCCGAGATAAGATTCAATCAATTTAGAAAGGCTAGTATTCTTGTCTTTCGCATAGTTTTTCGCCTGTTCGATTATCGAATTGTCCAGTTTCAATGTCAGTTTAGTGTCCATGATTGTTTATTATACGTGCAAATATAGTAATTTGTACGTAATATTCAAGTTTTTCGTCATAAAACCGCTTGCGTATAACGTCAGACCGTGAAAATACTATCCACAAACGAGATAGCAAAACTTTGTGTATTTTAGTTTT
>CALAYL010000066.1 GCA_937894725.1 uncultured Bacteroidota bacterium | reverse complement strand
CAATTCTATCTATTCAAATTAGCAGATAGAGGTTGAATTATCAATGATTAGACGTCTCAGTGAAGGTCAATTCTATCTATTCAAATTAGTCCAGTTTTTCTAAAACCTGCGCCACCACCAAAGATAACACAGTTTTCCATATTTGCAAACAGGGCTTTTTATGCATTTAACATTCATTTACAAATATTCCGTATGTTTTTCTCCTAATATATACGCTATATCTATATCCGCATCGCCTAGTATTTTCATATTTCTGAAATTTGGTTTGCTTATATTAATCACTACTAATTTATCTGTTTGGTTTCCCTGTTTTTTGAGTAGCTGCTGTAGTTGTAGCCACAGCCTGCCATTATCGGCTGGATGCTGTAGCCCCGTAAATATACTTTTTTGAAATCGCTCATATCCCCATTTTATCAATAGCTGTGCTACTTTTAATCGTATTTTATTGTCTGCTATATCATAGCATACTAGGTAGATAGGGGGTTGGTTCATTTATTTATATTAAGTTGTAATTTTGCAAATTGAGCCGATAAATTTAAAATATGGTTTTTGACAGGACTTACTTGATTTTGCCATTTTCGTTTTGTTTCTAACAGACCATTATACTCCATCACCAGGAGTTTTCGTTGCTCTTTTGTCAGTAGCACTCCTTTTTGAGTATGGGCTTCGTTGGCTAAGGTAAGCGTCAGCGAGTTTTCTAAAATCAACTCTATGACTAATCTATCTATCCAGGGTCTAAATGGCTCCATCAAATCATAGACTAATGCTTTGTGCGCATGAGCCGTAGTGTGCAATATACCACAAAACGGATCTAATCTACAACTCAATATACTAGCCTGCACCGTACTTTCGAGCAATGCATATAAGTAGTTTAGACTGGCGTTAAACAAATCGGTGGCGGGTCGTCTGCTTCGTTTCTCAAATCTAAATGGTGCTGGCAGCGATTCGCTGATAGATTGCCAATAGATTTTGGCTATACTCCCTTCATATCCCATGAGGCTATTAGTCCAGCTTTTTTGCTCATCGTTTTCTAATAGCAAAATAGATTTCGCTATTCCTTCCATTTTTTGAATATAGCTTTTTAGCAAGGCAGTAGGCGTGCTTTTTGTATGTGCAAGTTTTAGTAGCAGATTTTTTTGCAACTCCACTTTCAGTTCTATACATTTTTTGACAAACAAAAAAGAAGCGGTATGCTGCTGGTTTAGCCACTGGCACTGCCGAAGTTCGGCATGCTTGGCTTGGTGCATACTTAAAATTAGAATAGGCTCATGGGCAGTAGGCAAAATAGAAAAGGGGATATCGTACTGACTTGCCAATAGCAACACCTTGCTACTGATAAGTACCGTAGTATTTACCACTATACTACTCACTCGCTGAGGGCTGATGAGTCTTTTGGTTGTTTTAGATTGGACTAAGAAGCAATCGTTTCGCACGCTCACTTTCAGCCCCATAGTGTCTAATACTAATTGCATAAATTTCTTTTTTGCTAAATAATTTTTTCATATCCCCAATCCAACCAACTTTCGGATTTTAAATAATCTTGGGTATTGTAGGCTTCATTAAATTGTTTTAAAACAGTCAGATAAATAGGATGAGATTCGCCATAGATAGTTTTTACAAAATTCACTTTACCAGCTATACTTTGCTCTAAGGGTGCTAGCCAGCTGTTTTGATTTGTATTTGGCAAAGCAGCTTGTAGTTCTAATACGCTGTTTAATCTTTCTATATCTTCCTCCAGTTCCTCCACAAATTCAGTAGGGATGCTGATAGTTCCTTTATTCAACACCAAACCGGTGACTATTTTTTCTTCTTGACTACCGTAAAATTTGATTTTTTCGAGATTAGGTACAAAACGATATTCAGCTAAGATGGCTGAGATGGATTTCCATTCCTTTTCGCCCAAAGCATGATTAGCCGAAAAGCTAAGGTCATCTACAAATCGGGTATAGGTACACTTATTTTGGGATGCCCATTTGAGCAATGCCGTATCTAAACCTAGGGTAGCAAAATTACTCAACACGGGGGAGGTGCTACTGCCCATAGGCAGCCGACCTTGATAGGTACAAAGGAGAGCTAATTGATAGGCCGTTTCCTCCTCAAATTTGAATAGGCTGCTTTTAAAGAAAGAATGAACTTGGGAAAAACTTATTTGGTGAAAAAAATCTTTTAAATCAATGTTGAGTAAAAAATTGTTTTCGGCATGTTGTTGTGCATTAGTGAGAATAGTGCGCGGGTGAGGATCTTTTGGAAACTGTAGCACAAAGCCATAAGCAGCTGCCGATTTTTTGAGGCTATAAAGCGGTTGTAGCAGTTGATTGATAGTTTTGAGAAAAGCAGAAAGTGGAGCTTTGGGAGATTCGATCACTCTCGATTTGCCATTTCGTTTGGGTAGCGAAAAGCAATGATACGGTGGTAGCTGGGCAAGTAAGCGAAGCTGATAAGAAGGAATGCCCCCCACTTTTTCAAACTCATCTAAGTAGCGTATTTGGGTGATTACACTTGCTTTTTTGCTAAAATAGTATGCTGACTTTGAATAAGACATATACCGATAAAAACGTAAGTTACAAAAAGAGGGCTATAAAGTAGATTTCGCCTCTTAAAACCTTTCCCTCTGAGACAGCCCCTCAAGGTTTTCAGAAACCTTGAGGGGCTGAAATGGCTGAGAGCGAAGCAAATAACCATTTTATTTTTTAGGGGAATTTGCTGAACCAGTTTCTATCTATTACCAATATGTCAAAGAACTTTTTTTGCTAAGAGAGCTAAGGTTTTTTGCCGCTCAGGGCTGATGTCTAATTTTCGTATCTGTCCATAGCCCTTGGCGGTATAGGCACCTATCCCCAAGCCCGTAGGTAGCTGTAGATTGCACATAAAACTAAGGCTCATGCAGAGTTCGGTGCGCTTATATTGCCCTTGCTGCACGGCTATTTCGCTGCGCTCGGTAGCATTGATGGTTTCAAAAAACACCTTGATATCCTTTCGGTCTATAGGCGAGCCTATATTTTTGAGCAGATTAGCCAGATGGTCGGCTATCAGCTTTTCGCCTCGGGCTATGCGGTCAGTGAGCAGTGGATTTTCTAGCCACCATTGGTAGTTTTCGTTTGTAAAACCCACCCAATGATATAGTCCATAAAAAGCTAAACCATCGAGCAGCTGAAAGGGATGATGCTGCCACGTTTTTTCGCTATTTTGAAAACTAAGCTGTCTGCCCTGTATAGTAGCCGTAGCGGGTAGCGCAGCCGCCAATATCTCTACTGCCTTAGCTCCATCGGCTATACCCGTGATGCTAAAACATTTGGGCTGATGCTCTGCCCCACTGATATGATATAGCACCAAGGGCGCACGCTCTATGAGTGTGCCATCATCCTGATGATTATGAAAAAGATTGTGATGCAGCCCCTTTTTGGCTAGGCTATCGGCTATATTATTTTTCGCAAAGCCAGCTATAGCCGCTCGTAGCACATCTATCTGCGAGTCGTGTAGCACTATATCGGTATAGCGGATGCTGAGTATGGGAGTGGTCATTTATTTTCAGTGTATTCAGTAGGATTGATAATAATTGGTAGTTTATTTTTTTTGTCTTCTAAACTCACTATTTTGAGTACTCTAATCTCGTTTGGTTTAAAATAACTCAAATTCTTATTTGATTTTGATTGGGCTAGATAGGTTGCCCCCTCTAACTCAAAAGACACATGTAAAATTTTTTCTTTCACATCTATCACCTTAGCAGAAACCAATGCCTTTTCTCTTAGTTCACTTTTTTTAGTGATTGTCGTTTGAGGTGGAGGATTAGTATCAGTATTAGCTTGTTCGATTTCAGCTCTATAATTGCGGTTATCTCTTTTGCCTCCAAATTTGTTATATCCCCTATTTCTATCTGGAGGAGGAGGTGGATTATTATTCTGCTGTCTATCATCAATGGGTTCAGCTACTATTGTCTTAATCGGTGTTTCAGAAAACTGTCCATAGCCGACATTCGTCTTGGCACCTATACCGATAGTCAAAAGTATTTCTTTAAAAAAGAGTTCTTTTCGCTGGGCTGTCCAGTCCCCATTATCTTTTAGTCGAAAACGAAACTGAAAGGCCACATTGGGGAGCACTTTTAAAAAAAGAAGGGGTATTGGGTTTTTGAGTGGATTTTCGTGAGGAGTGATATAATCGGGAGCTAAAAACTTTTTGTCTTTAGATTCGGATTTCGCTATATGTATCACCGCATCATAAAATATATCTGTACCTTCCTTTTCTTGGGTACCAAAAATAGCGTCTGCTAGCGTTTTTAAACTTTTTTCGGTTATTCCTTCTTTGATTTTTCCCCAAGCCTCTTTTTCAGGGGGAGCTGATTTTTTTATTAGACTCTCGCATATAAACTGGATAGCCGCTACCGATTGCTCTCCTGTATAGCTAGTATCGTTCACCATCTTGTTATCCATTTCAAAAAGAGAATGTAAAACTCCTTTTACAGATGAGCCGGGCAGTATAGGCTGCCCTGTGCTATGGTCAAAAAAGAAGCCTATTTTGAAATCGCCCTTTGCTTTAGTATCATGCTGATAGCCACTGCCACTCAGCAATCCTGGATAGGTCGTAAACAAATCGAATCGTTGGGTAGCTGCGGTATTTTCGATTTGTTCGGTAGCATTAAAAGTCCGATTATAAATTTCTTTATAAAAGCTATCGAAAGGAGATGTTTTGTCAGAAGTAGGTATATTTATCGACAGCTCAGTACCCTCCGACTTCAATTTCGCTAAGATTGAACTCTCTTGATAGATGTGTTTGTAAAACAACAATCCAATATTCGGCTCTTTATAGTCATTCCAATTAGGCATATTATTTCTTTTTGTCGGTAGGGAAAGTGCGCAATGCCAATTTCAGCACTAAGGCTGCATCGGTTATTTTTTCGGTGAGTCTATTTATTTTTGATTGATCGATTGACTGAGCAGAATAAATAGTTTTTACTTCATCAAGTAAATTGATTGGCGGATTATCACTCGTATTTAAAATCTGCTCTATAGCAGGTATCAGTTTTTCTCTACCACCACTGCTACCTCCTTTTTGTGAAAAGAAAATGATAGTAGGCAATAATCCAGCATTGATAAGCGATGCCCCGAAACTAGATATATAGCCATTCATTTCGCTGGCTACTTTGCCATCGGTGGTATTTTTGATTTTATCATCTATCGCCTTTAGGGCTTTGGGTATGAGTGATTGTAGTCGTTTCATTTTGGTTCCTATTTAAAAGTGATGGGATGAAATTTGCACAATCCAAAACCCACAGAGGCATTGGCACCTATCTGTATTAAGTCAGTGTTTAACACAGCTTCAAAAGCTTTGGCATGGCTTTCAGCTGTACCGATATAAGTGATAAAAATAGTTTTGTGCGGTACTATCTCCTCATACCAGAGGTTTTCGCTCACTTTGTTGCGGGCTATCACTGGCAAGTTTTTGGTGATAGTAGCATAATGAGCATCCGAAAAAGTAGCATATTTTTTACTGAGAGCCGGAAAGTCAATTTCTTTAAAAGGCGCAACAAATGTAGCTTTTGATAAAAGAACATCCTCGGCATAAACTCCCGTAGGTGCTGAGGCATCTGCAAATAATGTATCTGTAAGGAGGAGTTGGTTGAACAGCTCTTTGCTACAAAGCAAATTGCTTTTATGATTGATAGCCTCCGCTTGATGGTTGTTTAGCCCTAGCACAGAGTTCTGATAAGTACAGCGCACAGGCAATGCCAGTAGGTCAGCATCCAAAAACTTAAAATCGCCCGATTGGGTATCGTTGCCATCTTTCCCAAAAATGGCTGAAATTCGAGGATCTTCTTTTTTCCACTTATCTTCAAAGTGCGCTCTCAGCGCACCTTTCAAACTGCTAGCATGTATGGTGGGTAGCCCACTCACCACATCTCGCTGCACTAGCTTATCTACTATGCCATAGTTGGTATCGCCACTCCCTGCATGTAGATTAGTGATACATTCTATAAAATAAGGTTTAAACACAATAGCCATTTTTTATGATTTAGTTATAGTTAAAAATTGATTGAATCCAATAGCTCGGCTATTGCTTTCTGTTTCTAATGCATCAGTTAAGATTTTCATTTTCTGATTGTCTGTAAAATAAAGCACAGAGCCTCTTTTCAGCAGATTGTAGCGTTGGCTACGGCTAAGTTGGTTAGGATCATTTTTAGATAACCCACTGTAGTTTACGTTTTCGCTGGCTTTGCTTTTTAGATTTCTAAAGCTCACCGCTTCGGTGATAGCAAAATCAGCCGAATGGAGCAGCGATACATCGCTCAAAAAACAATCTGAAATGCAAACAACCGTAGATAGGTTTCTCTTGTATTTTGAAGGCAGATGGGGTGTGTATTTTTCCACTTCTTCTATTTCCATTTTAAAGTAGCATTTCTCTCCACCAAAAGGGATAAATAAATGCTCTTTGTCTATCACTCCTGCTCCATCTTCTATATTTACATCTACCACAAAACTCCACCCTTTAGCCATGCGCTTCATATTCATTTTGTAAAAGGCGTTTTCTTTGGTGCTTTCGCCCTTATGCGCCTTTTCGTTACCTACCTGTTCGGCATCTGACAGTATGCCATTTTCACCAAAAAGGGGCTTCGCTGTCCCATCTTTGGCTATGAGCTGTTGCGAGATAAACGCATCTTTTTGTTTTGCTTTATACTTTTCAGTTTTGCCATCCCTATCTGTTTTAGATAGGATAAAATGTTCATCTATCTCCGTGTCAAAATCGAGTGGTCCAAAGAAATAATCCTTTCCATTTGAATGAAAATAAAGCGGAGATAGTGATTTTATTTTCCCGAATGATTGAATGTTTTTATGCTCCATATTTGTAAATGCATAATCGAAACTGTCCGTACCTATAAAGTCAGCTACATTGCTACCCTTTACTATTTTATTGTCCTTAAAAATACTTGGGTTTTTTAGCAATAAATAATAGCGGATAAGCCCCAGTAAGGTAGTTTGCTGTGGGTATAAATTCGATTCTACAAAATAGCTGACTTTTCCATTTTCATCGTGCTTCTCCCCTCCAAAAAAGAAAGTATCTACCGGGGTCAATTTTATTTTATAATTAGGCATAGTTTTTATCTTTCATTTTTGCTGTTTATAAAATGGATATATCGAAGTACAAAAAACAAAATCGTTTTTCTGCTCTCTGCATTGGTGTATTCCTCAAATAATTTGTACGAAAACGCATTTATTTTTTCAATAAATGAATTTTTCTCTTTATGAATAGCCTCGTTAAAAAAATTATCAAAAAAAGCAGTTACTCGTAGTTTTTTTTCAGGATTTGTTTCTGCCATATCCGCTTCTACCGATTTCGAAAACAAATCAAAAAACAAATCATCATTAAATCGGTGCATTATACTTGATAAAAAATCTTCACTATCCTTATCTATCCCCTCTTTTATCATGTCTAAAAGTGCAGCATAGGAAACAGCGTTTTGCTTTTGAATCACACATTCCATCATTTGCCCACTATGCTTCCTAAGGGTTATGGCAATACTATTTTTGCCCTCTACTTTTTTTGCTTTCCCATCTAATAGATTATGGGCATATTTCAGTGCTTCTTTGAGTGGGTGCTTATAATAAGACAAAATGATACCATACGATAAAGTAGGCATAGCCACTCCTATATCATTTGCAAATAGACCTACTGTGGTCTTAAAGTCTTTATCTAATTGTGCTATCAAATCAAAAAAAGATTGCACTCCAGTACCATCCTCTTTTACACAGGCTATGGGCGCAAAAGCTAGGATGTCTTCGCCACCAAGATAGATACCATTGCCTCCATACTGAGCTATACTTTTCTCCGCCTTTTTGCCAAATTCAAAAAGCTTTTTTGAGAAACAAACTAGCTTGTCTTTATCATTTTTTACGTTCTCTAGTACTGCACTTATATTGTCGCCATCGGCATAGAGTATCGCATAGTATTTGTGATGGGGATATATTATTGATTCTGCCTTATATTTTTGAAGTGCCTTTTTTATCTCTATAAAAAGGTCAGTGGTTTCATCATTAAAATCTTTGATGAGCGCCTCTTTATATTGCTTTTGATAGATACGTTGGAGAGAGGTAGAGGCTATTTCGGGCAAAGACCTAAATTGCCTTTGTTTAGATTCCCCAAATGCAGCTACTTTTAAAATAGAGTTGTCTTTAAGGGGTTTAGATAAGTAGTCTATAAGTGGATTTTTCTCTATATCAAACACATAGTTTTGGAGCAGTTCTTTGTGGTCGAGCAGCTGATTCATTTCATCTAATGGATAGGCATTTTCGTTTATGTCCTCCGCTTTAGGCAAGGATACGATATGGATATGGAGATAATGTTTTAGAAAATCAGCAGTAGTATCTCCTCCAATATCTTTAGCCAATTCGTCTATAATAGTTTGAGTAGCCGCTTGAATTTTATCTTCTATATTATCTTCACTTGCATAATAAACTCTATCTGCATATAATCCCGAGCCGTGCTCGCTTAGATGCTCCTCTGTATCAGGCAAGCGCACTCCTAAATCTTTTGTGTGTAGGATTAGTTGCTTTGTGAACCAGCTAAAAAAATAGCTCGCAGCCCAAACAGCACGTGTCTTTTTAGCCTGAGCAAAAGTAGGGTAGATAGGGCCTATGGTAATGGCGGTGTAGGTTATATTTCTCATTTGACAATTACTTTGAGATTATTTCCAAATAAATTAGACTTTTTAACAAAATCAGCCAAGTCAAATCCAGAAGGTATAGTTAACGAGAAGGTGTTAGTACCCTTAGCTAATTTATTTATTGTAAATTGAAATTTTCGTTGTTCTATTTTTTGGGTATTTGGATTCAAATACTCGAATAGTTCATTTGCTATTTTATATGTAACCAGAAAGATGTTGTTTTCAGTTACAACAAAACGTATTGGAGATTGAAAGCGCTCTATTGATAGTTTTTTTAAAAATTGATCTTGATTTGTAGCCAATTCATCTGCAACTTTTGCAACAAGCTTATTCCCAAAATCCACTTTGCCATATTCATTACTTAAAAGAAACTCGTATTGTTCAGCCAAGCCAAGTAATGCCCTTATGTAATAATGCGGTGTATCATTTTCGTAATTTTCTTTAGTAGTGCCAAGAGGACTTAGCCTCAATGGTTTTGTATCTGAGTAAATTTTATTAAATAACAAACTATCTTTTTCAAGTACATGCACTTTTATTTTTCGTTTTTCCCAACTAACTTTTCCATCGGCACATAGATATTCCCAAAGTTTTGATTTGGCATATCCGCCAGCATTGACACCTCTTCCCATCTTTAATAAGCTATATTTTGCTGCAATTTCTTGAAGTTTGAAAGAAGAACTTAAAGTCGAAAATATTTTAAATACTCCCGTTATCTTTTCGTCATTTACTAAAAATGATTCTACTTCTGCTTCCTTAATTTTTGACGGCAAAAAACAACCAAAACCT
>CALAYL010000065.1 GCA_937894725.1 uncultured Bacteroidota bacterium | reverse complement strand
TTTAAAATACTTGTTGTAAGCATATAGCAAGCCTCCAGCCAAAAGGGCTAAAATACCTCCATCTAATGGCACCCCGGCTGGCGGTGGTGGTGGTGGTGGCGGTGGTGGCGGTGGTTGTGCTATAGCAGTAGTACAATACACTATCAAAATCAATGCGATAAATAGGGCGTAATAATTATTAGTTGTTTTCATATCCGTTCGTACTTTTCTTTTGTGATTACTTGTTCGTTAATATCAATTTTCTAGAAATGGTTTGCCCTTCTACACCTACTTTCACGATGATGTATTGTGCTTCGGATTTTCCTATTGCTTGCTCAAATACACTGTTCGTATTGTGTGTGCCAAAATACAATTCTTGCCCTAAAATATTATATATCCCTATTTTCGCAGTGGCATTTTTGTATCCTTCAAAGCTCACTATTACCTTGCTTCCATCTTTTGAGTAAACACCTACTACTTTGTCTTCTTTTACTGGTTGGATACCTGTAGTGGTGACTTCTGTGCTTACCGTGATAGTCTGATAGCTTGTTACTTCACAGCCTTCTGTACTCGTTACGGTCATCCATACCATGTACTTGCCTGCTTGGCTATAGCTATGCGTAGGGTTAGCTTGTGTGCTAGTTGTTCCATCGCCAAAGTCCCAGCTTACATTTGCGTTTGCTTGGTTTGTGGTACTCGTGAAGTTTATGACTTCATTTGTTTTGGGGGTGCTGCTGCTGCTCACATAGTTTGCTGTCAATGGATTGCTTCCTGTCACTGTCATTGTCTTCACTACCGTATAGCCTGAGCTGTGTACCATCGATACTTCATAATCGCCTGTCTGCAATCCTGACACATATAATGGAGCTCCATTGGCTAATGGCATGGCGTTAGCTTTGATAACAGATGTGGCGATTTCTTTCACCGTAACTGTCCAAGTGGTATTGCCTTCTTGCTCTAGTATGATTAATCCTTTGTTGTTGCAATCGGCTGCTTTAGCCTCTACAAATGCCGCTGGACTAAAGTGTAATGCAAATCTATCTTTCGTTTGTGTAGTAGTCCCTGCAAAAGTATATACGTTATTTTGACGTAAGTCTATCCAAGGGGCATTCGTTACTTTATCTTCTAAGTAAATCATCACCGTTGGGTCAAAAGTACTGATATCGTCTGCCGTGATGGTGTAGTTGCCGTTCGTTCCTGCCATAAATTCTACTGGCACGGTTGGGTTGCTGCTAATAGATTCTAAGTTGTTGATTGAGTACAATACATTGCTTACTTTCGTAGCTATCATCGGCTGTACTAATCGACCTGGTAGTTTATTGGCATCTATCGCTATATCAAACTGATTGGTAGCTTGGTCATCAAATTTCAGTTTGGTGATGTCATTATAGCCATTGCCCGATACTTTCAAGCTCAATGTGCCATTGCCATTGCCTGTTTTGTAGAAAGTAGCCGTGCTGTTTACACATTCACTGCGAGATACCGTAAAGTCTGCTGTGCCTCCCACATTGGTTTTGTGTACCATGAAGCCTTGGAATGGAGCGATAAAATCTGTGCCGCTACCCATTACTACGGCCTGGTAGGTACCTGAATAAGGCCCTGATGTTTGCCATACCTGAGCTTGATTATCAAAGCCTGTAGCCGTTTTGCTCGCTAAGTTGATAGTGGATAAATATGGATTACCTACCAAGGCCCAGCCTGAGTTTTGGGTTCTGCCTTGCTGAGTGGTGTTGGTCCAGTTGGCATTGGTCAATCCTGCTTTTGTATAGCTTGAGCTCATATTGGCTGCACCTGTGACAGATAGTGGTGCACCTGCGCCTGTCAAGTAGGCTGAATAGCCTCTTGCGTTCTCCGCATTACCACTCGTTACTACTTCCCAGCCTGCTAATGAGCAGCTAGCTCCATTGGCTTCATTATATCTAAACACTGTGCCATAAGGTGATCCGCTTTGCAATACAGTTTCATCGCAAGTAGCCGTTGGTACTACATAGCCTGCTGTGCCGCTTGCTCCTAGCTGACTCAATGGCAAGTTGTTTACTGGCGAACTCACATAGTGCTGATTGCTACCACCCACGGGTACATAGCGCTGGGCTACAATATTGCCTGTGATAGTTCCGGTATTTCCAGTGGTCAAATCTATTGTCGCTATATCGGTTGGGGAGGTGCTCAAAAATCTAAGCGTTCCGCTATTCGCCAATGTACCTGCCTGTGGTCTAAGGATTCGGCTGATTTGTATGGTACCAGAGTTAGTATATCCGCCTGTGCTATTTATCGTCAAGCTCTCAAAGTTGGTATTGCCTGTGATGGTTTGAGCTGATGAACCTTGCAATACTACATTGCCTGTACCCACCGTTACTGCATCTGCACCAGTACCTGCTGTCCAGCTACCACATACATTTAAGTTATTACCTGTCAAAGTTAAGTTTACACCACTCGCTATATCTACATTGCCTACTGTATAGGTTGCTGCCGATATAACTGGGTCATTTGGTGTACCAGCTGGAATGGTGATATTCGTAGCACAACTGTTCGGTACT
>CALAYL010000064.1 GCA_937894725.1 uncultured Bacteroidota bacterium | reverse complement strand
TTTTTATCTAATTTTAATACTTCAAACGATGACCCATTAATAGTAGTATCATAAGAAACTCCACTCACATATATATCATCGCCATCTGTGACTACGCAGATCCCAAAATCAGTTAAATCTGTCCAACCATTAAATTCATATTCCCAAACCTTTACACCATCTGTACTATACTTGGTTATAAGGAAGTTTTCTTCTTCATTTATTCGAAATGTGTTTCCAATGACAATGATGTTTCCATCTATATCTTTAGTAGAGGTTTGGAAATCAAAATCAATTTTAGGATAGCCTGTTACTTCTGCCCACTCCCTATTGATAAGGGTTTGCGCATATGATTTTTTTTGAATAAAAAACAGAGAAACACTTAGGAAAAATAAAATGTAAATCTTTTTCATAAAATGAAATTTAAGCTCGAAGGTTCAGCTAAGCGTTTTTTTATTCTTGGTTTTAAGGTATAAAAAAAGGGCGTGAACCTTTGCATGAAATCCAAACTTAGTAGGGCTCTCGACAAGCCTGTGAAGTATTGAAAAACAGCATAAGCCACACCCAGAAGGGTGCGAGCTTCAAACTGTTTCTTACTTCACTATTAAACTGTCGAGATTTAACTAAGTAGAAACTTTTTAGCAACGCATTTTCTTTATGTATTTTTTAGTGTTATTTCATGTATTAAAATTAGATATTTTTTTTTCAATTAAAGAAACTTTTAGTGTTAAATCTTTTTACGCTTACCAAAAGCTGATATCTGAAAATGCCCAACCGAGATACAGTTGGGCATTTTCAGATGTTTATTTTACAATAAATTAATGCTTAGCTAAGTAATCAGCTACACCATCGTGAGTAGCCTTAAGCCCTTCTTTGTCTGCTGTCCAGTTGGCAGGGCATACTTCACCTTTAGTTTCTAAGAAAATCAATGAATCTACCATACGCAATGCCTCATCGATATTGCGTCCTAGGGGTAGATGGTTGACAAGTTGATGCATCACTATTCCTTCTTTATTTATCAAAAACAAGCCTCTATAAGCAATCAATTCGGCTGTAGCTTGCATTTGATTGTCTTCATCGTAGAAATAATCTCCGTTGAGCACATCGTAGTTGGCAGATATGGTCTTGTTCGTATCTGCTACTATTGGATAGGTCACGCCTTTGATACCGCCTTGCTTTTTGTCCAGTTGGAGCCAACCCCAGTGTGACTGCTCCGTATCTGTAGAGCAAGCTACTACAGCCACATTGCGTTTTTCAAATTCTGCCAATTTCTCTTGAAATGCGTGCAACTCTGTAGGGCACACAAAAGTGAAATCCTTTGGATAGAAAAAGAAGATGACATATTTCTTTCCAAGGTACTGATCTAGCGAAAACCCTTCTACGATTTCTTCGCCATTTACTACTGCGTTTGCCTTAAATGAAGGCGCTTTTTTTCCGACTAATACTCCCATGATGTTATAATTTTATGTTTCTGTAAAGGTAAACGTTGAAATTAGAAAAGATGTTTAAAAATCTATAAATCTTTTTCGACCACTTAGTTTTGATTTTGCAAGATTACTTCTACATTCGGGAATGAGAGTTGCATTTCTATTTACATTATTCATTTTGTTGGGTACAGCAAAAGCGCAAGACAGTGCTCACTTCGAGTTTAGCCCTATCAATATAAACACGCCTAAGGCCGAAATGACCCCATACATCTATCGGAAGGGTATTCTTTTTGCCCGCTCGGGCGAGATAAACGAAAAAGAAAAGCAGCGATTTTTAGATATTTATTATGCTGTGGCGGATAGCCAACCTACACAGTTTTCAAAAGCGAGTCCATTGAAAGGAAAGGTAAACGAGGTTTTTCATGAAGCGGCACTCACACTCGTAGGCAAAAGAAAGATGCTTTTCACTCGAAACAGTATATATAAAGGGCACAAAAAAACTACCAAAAAAGGGGTACTAAAACTCGATATTTTTGAAGCTACCCTGAACGATGAAGGTGAATGGACAGATATCAAACCCTTTGTATGGAACAATAAAGAATACTCTGTGGGGCATCCTACTTGGAGTGCAAAAGAAAAGCGACTCTACTTTGCTTCTGATATGCCTGGTGGTATTGGAGGTATCGACTTATACTATTCCAAATGGGATGGAGATAAATGGCTAGAACCTAGAAATCTTGGCAAAAACATCAACTCCGAAAAAGATGAAATGTTTCCAACAATAGCCCCAAATCAATCGCTCTATTTCGCATCAGACAGAGCTGGTGGATCAGGAGGGCTCGACCTTTATGTGCTCTGGAGAGATACATTTAAACTCGAATGGGATAGCAGCGCACAGCCGCTCTCTGGTGGATTCAACACTGCTGAAGACGATTTTGGCATCACCTTTAATCAAGATATGCGTTCGGGCTATTTCACATCGAGTAGAGTAGGGAGACAAGGTAGCGATGATATTTATTTTTTCAAGTTTATAGAGCCTACTTTTGTACCCGAAGCCTATCCTTATATAGCGTATGAGATGACCGTTTTTAATCAAGAGACCAAAGTGCTACTGCCCAACACAAAAATAGTTATCTCTAACCCTGCTACTGGCGAAAATTGGATTTTTTTTACAGATAGCAATGGACGAGCTGTGGCGCAATTAGATACTACCATACTGTATAAAATTGAACTCGAAAAAGCGGACTATTTTGCTAAAAAAATAGATAAAGTAAAACCGACTGTCAATGGTGCGCAAATTGGATTAGTAAAATTGGAGGTAAACAAATCGTATGAGGTAGAAAACATTTATTACGACCTAGACAAGTCTGATATAAGACCCGATGCTGCCGAAAATCTAGGCGAGTTGATACAACTCCTGCTCGACAACCCAGTGAAAATAGAATTGGGCGCGCATACAGATGCTAGAGGCAATGAGAAATATAACCTACAACTTTCGCAAGCAAGAGCTAAATCTGCGGTAGCTTATATTGTGTCTAAAGGAATAGATCCCAACAGGGTTATCGCTAAAGGCTATGGAGCCACTCAACTAGTCAACAAATGCAAAGCAGGCGTAGCTTGTACCGAAGAAGAACATCAACAAAACAGACGTACAGAATTTAAGATTTTGGAGATAAGTAAGTAAAATATTCTTACTCCATAAAAAAAGCCTCGAAAACAATTGTTTTCGAGGCTTTTAAATAAAGTATCAGCGCTTATGCCATCGCGCCCTCTACGAGCACAATTACTTTATTGTTTTGACATTCTGCAAATCCTCCTGTGATATCAAGCGATTGTATTTGACCATTGGCTTTAAACTCAATTACGCCTTTACCAAGTGCCGATATAATCGGTGCGTGCTTTTCTAAAAGTTGGAATTTACCATCTATTCCAGGTAAGATTACAGAGGTAGCTTCGCCAGTAAATAGCTTTTTTTCGGGTGTCAAAATTTCTAACTGCATATAGGTCGTGTGAATAGATTAAAAATTATTTTACCTCCGCAAGCATTTTTTCGCCCTTTGCCATAGCCTCCTCGATAGAGCCTACAAGGTTGAATGCTGCTTCTGGATACTTATCTACTTCGCCATTAAGTATCATGTTGAAGCCTTTAATAGTATCTTCGATAGATACCAATACACCCGGGATACCTGTAAACTGCTCTGCTACGTGGAATGGTTGCGATAGAAAACGTTGTACACGTCTTGCACGGTGTACTACTTGCTTATCTTCTTCGCTCAATTCGTCCATACCCAAGATGGCGATGATATCTTGCAATTCTTTGTAACGTTGTAATGTTTCTTTCACACGCATAGCGCAGCCATAATGCTCATCGCCCAATACTTGTGCGCTCAAGATACGAGAAGTAGAGTCCAATGGATCCACCGCTGGGTAAATACCCAACTCGGCAATCTTACGACTCAATACGGTAGTCGCATCTAAGTGAGCAAAAGTAGTGGCTGGAGCTGGATCGGTAAGGTCATCCGCTGGTACATACACGGCTTGTACTGAGGTGATAGAACCACGCTTAGTAGAAGTGATACGCTCTTGCATCATACCCATTTCGGTAGCGAGAGTAGGTTGATAACCCACTGCCGATGGCATACGACCCAATAGAGCCGATACCTCCGAACCTGCTTGTGTAAAGCGGAAGATATTGTCGATAAAGAAAAGAATGTCTTTACCACCTGATGCGTCATTTTTGTCTCCATCACGGAAATATTCTGCTATGGTAAGACCAGACAATGCCACACGAGCACGAGACCCTGGCGGCTCATTCATTTGACCAAACACCAAAGTAGCTTGCGACTGTACTAATTCCTTGGCATCTACTTTAGACAAATCCCATCCACCTTTTTCCATAGAGTGTTTAAACTCCTCACCGTATTTGATAACGTTTGATTCGATCATCTCACGCAAAAGGTCATTTCCCTCACGAGTACGCTCTCCTACACCAGCAAAAACCGAAAGACCAGCATATCGCTTCGCGATATTATTGATAAGCTCCATAATAAGTACCGTCTTACCTACACCAGCTCCTCCAAAAAGACCGATTTTTCCTCCCTTAGAATAGGGCTCCAAAAGGTCAATCACTTTGATACCTGTGAATAGCACATCTGCACTAGTAGATAAATCTTCGTATGCAGGAGGCATACGGTGGATTGGATATCCGCCTTCTTTACTTACTGGAATATCGATACCATCAATGGGCTCACCTATTACATTAAAAAGACGCCCTTTAATGCTTTCACCTACTGGCATAGTGATAGGAGCGCCAGTATCTTCTACTGCCAATCCTCTATATAGACCATCTGTAGAGTCCATCGCAATAGCACGCACAGCGTCTTCACCTAAGTGTTGCTGTACTTCAAGTATGATATTTTGACCATCCTCTCTTTTGATGGTCAAAGCATTTAAAATCTTAGGAAGTGAAGCGCCTTCGCCTTCAAAAGATACGTCCACTACTGGGCCGATGATTTGTTTGATTTTACCGATGTTGCTCATATAATTATGATTGTATTTATTTTTAGCGGTGCAAAGCTAACTTTTTGGCTGAAATAGTCAAAAGAAATAATTAAACAAAATGCAAAACTTTCTCATTAAACTATTTGAAATAATTGTACTTTTACCGCAAACAAAAAAATATTATGAAAAAACAAATACTAACTACGCTTTTTGCGCTTGGATGTTTAGTAATAAGTTATGCTCAGACCACACTTTATTACGAAACTTTTAATAGTACCATTTTCCCTACCAACATGACGAGGATTAATCAAGATGGACTTACACCTTATTACCCAGGCTTCGGAACCGATGCTTGGATTCTTTGGTTAGATTCTATAAGTCCCACACTTAATGATACAGTAGCAGCAAGTACTTCATGGTACAGTCCAGCAGGCGTTTCCAATGACTGGATGATAACACCGCAAATTACTTTAGGTGCATCTAATAATGTATTGTCTTGGAATGCAAGTTCTTCAGATCCTGACCCAACCTATCAAGACGGTTATCAGGTAAGAATCGGAACATCTCCAACTATTGCGGCAATGACAACTGTGCTTTATACTACTCCTTCTGAACCGAATGTATGGGCTGCTCATTCAGTAAATATCCCTGCCTCGTTCAACGGACAAGCTGTTTATATAGCTTTTGTAAATAACTTTAACGATGGTAACCTTTTGTTTATCGATGATATAAGAGTTGTAGGTGGGGCTGCTTCAGTAAATGACATTGGTCTTACTGCTTCTATCAACCCTTCAGAGTACACCTCTATACCATTGAGCCAAGCGCAAAGTGGAAGTTTTAATGTAGGTGTGTCTGTAAACAACGTAGGAAACCAACCTGCTACTGGAGTAGCGGTAAATTTAGTCGTTAGAAACCTCACCTCAAGTACAGTTGTAAACACGCAAACACTTACAGGTTCTGCTACAATAGCTGCAGGGTCAACTTCAGCATTTACAGGCACTGGAGTACCGTATGCAGGTGTAGGCTTTTATGAGTTTAGATATATATGTTCTATGACTCCTTTGGATGCTAATCGCACTAATGATACTATCTACAGATATGTGGCTATCGATCCACAATTGTATGCACGCGACAATGCTATCCTTTTTGGTACTATCACCAATGTACTTGGAGTACCAGGAAATACTGTAGAGGTTGCTCAAAAATACAATATCAATAATATAACAGGTGTAACGCTTGATACCGTTTTTGCATTTATAAATGAAAAAAGGGTAGGCGCACGTTATAGAGCGAAATTGTATATTGATGGTGGTACAGGGCCAAGTGTCTTAGCTGCTACTAGTTTGACTAGAACCATTACTACTGCTGATACTGTAGGTGGTGTGGGCATACTCGGCATTGTATTTTCACCTACTTTAGTACCACCAGCTACTGGTAGCTACTTTATGGCTATCGAGCAGATGGATACGTTCAATATGGGCTTGGGCTATGTGAGTGGTTTAGCCACAGCAAATGCTGCCTATATTAAAATAGGCACTGGCGCATGGGCTACTTCGTCTTCTTTAGGATTTGCTGGTTCATACATCATCTGGCCACAACTTAAGACTGCAGCGGTATGTAATCTTGCCGTAACAGCTACTGGTTCTAACCCAACTTGCGGATTAAGCAATGGAGGAGTTACTACTGCTGTAACAGGAGCAACAAGCACCCCTACTTATCTTTGGAGCACTGGGGCTACCACGGCTAATCTTACGGCTAAAGGACCTGGTACTTATACCGTAACAGTTACAAGTGCTTCATGTACTGCTACAGCCACGGCTACATTGACAAATGTGGGTACACCTCCGAGTGTGACCGTAAGCACAACACCTTCAAACTGCGCAAGCAATACGGGTACCGCTACTGCAAACGGTGCTGCAGGTGGTGCTACCTATTCTTGGAGTACCAATCCTGTTCAAAATACTATGACTGCTACTGGACTTGCCGCTGGAACTTATACCGTTACAGTGTCTCTTAATGGTTGTTCAGCTACTGCTACTGGTACAATTACCAACCCCGCTCCACCAACTTTCACAACCACCTCTACTCCGTCTGCATGTGCCAGTAATACAGGAACAGCTTCTGCTAATGGCGCACCTGCTGGTTCTACTTATGCATGGAGTACTTCACCTACCCAAAATACCGCTACCGCTAGCAATTTAGCTGCCGGATCATATACTGTGACAGTAACCAACAATGGATGTACTGCTTCAGCTAGTGTAGTAGTTACTAATCCAAATGCACCTGTGGCATCTGCTACTGGTACTAATCCATTATGCTTTGGAGGCGTTGGCTCAGCTTTAGCTTCTGCTACTGGTGGTACAGGCGGATATAGCTATACTTGGAGCACATCTCCTGCTCAAAATACAGCTGCTGCTTCTGGCCTTGTTGCTGGCAATTATACTGTAACGGTAAGAGATGCATCTTCATGTGCAGGTATTGCTAATGTAACTATCGTAGCGCCTAGTCAAATCACAGTTACACTTTCCAACACTGCGGTAAATTGCTTTGGTGGAAATACAGGGACTGCTACCGTAGTAGCTACTGGTGGAACAGGAACTTTAAATTATAACTGGAACACAGCTCCTGCTCAAACTACTACTACTGCTACAGGATTGCTGGCAGGCACTTATACCGTGACAGTAGTAGATGCTAATCAATGCTCAGTGTCTGCATCAACTCAAGTAAGCCAACCATCTTCTGCATTGTCTGGTGTAGCGTCTGCTACTGCTGTAAACTGCTTTGGTGGAAGTACTGGTACGGCTACAGTTGTAGGCACAGGCGGTACGCCAAACTACAGCTATGTATGGAGTAATGCACAATCTACTGCTGCTATAAGTGGATTGGCTGCTGGAAGTTTTACGGTAACTATCACAGATTCTAAAAGCTGTACGGCTACTGCTTCTGCTACTGTATCTCAACCTTCTGCTGCATTGGCTGTGACTACGTCAAAAACAGCTAATACAGCTACAGCAATTGCAACAGGAGGAACTCCTGCATATACTTACCAATGGAATACAACTCCAGCCCAGACTACAGCTACTGCTACAGGTCTTACTGCTGGTACCTATTCTGTAACGGTAACAGATGCTAAAGGATGTACGGCTTCTACTACTATTGTAATCAGTTCTATCAAAGATATCGCATCTGCTGGTTTCAATTCTCTCGCAATCTATCCTAACCCAACTACAGCTCACTTTACAATCAAAGCTGATCTGATTCAGTCTTCTACTGTTTCTATCGAGATAGTGGACATCAAAGGTCAGTTAGTAGCTGTAAAAGACTTAGGATTTGGCGTGAATATCGAAGAAAGAATCCAAATTGATATGCTTGCTGCGGGCGTTTATACTGTAAAGGTAAAATCTGCAACTGGCATCGCTACACAAAAATTGATTATCCAATAATCATAGCTTTACCGCATTTTAAAGCCCGATGGAAAATATCCATCGGGCTTTTTTATATACAGAATACAAGCTATCAGAAAATGATTATAACCTTCCCTTATTTCAAACTATCCAACACCCTTTTCACACTACCCAACTCAAGTAATTTCTCTTTAGCCGCTTGAAAATCCAAAGCTGATTTTTCAACAATCATATTAGTGCCACGTTCGATAAGTTTTTCATTTGACAGCTGCATATTTACCATTCTATTCCCTTCTACTCTACCTATTTTTATCATCACCGCTGTGCTAATCATATTGAGTATTAGTTTTTGAGCAGTGCCACTTTTCATTCGCGTGCTCCCCGTCACAAACTCTGGCCCTACCTCGCATTCGATGGCATAGTCTGCCACCGCAGCTACGGGGCTATCTACATTACAAACGATACAGCCTGTAGTAATCTGATGCTGCTGACATTTCGCTAATGCACCTATCACATAAGGCGTAGTGCCCGATGCGGCAATTCCTATCACTATATCTTTTTCGCTAATCTCATTTGCCTGTAAATCAAGCCAACCCTGCTCTCTACTATCCTCTGCAAACTCAACTGCCTTGCGAATAGCCGCATCGCCTCCAGCTATTAAGCCCACAACTAGCCCATGTTCAACTCCAAAAGTAGGTGGACATTCTGATGCATCGACCACACCCAAACGCCCGCTAGTACCAGCACCCACATAAAAAAGCCGTCCACCAGCCATCATTTTGTCGGCTATCAAATCTACTAAACGAAGAATAGATGGAATACAGCCCTCTACCGCAATAGCGACTTTCTTATCTTCATTGTTTATGGCAGTTAAAAGGGTGTGGGTATCCATTTTATCCAAATGGTCATATAGCGATACAGATTCCGTTGTTTTTTTCATTCTATAAATGTAATAGCTTTGTATAATTTGAAGAAAAAAATAAGCTTCTTTATATTTAGTCTAAATATAGTTTTGCTTTTACAGTCAAAAAACTAGTTTTGTGTTATTATATTATTTGGACTTAATCTAAACAACATGAAAAAAACAAAGTTGCTACTGTTTGCTATCCTCTCAATCAGTTTTGTATTGACAGGATGCAAAAAAAAAGACGAAGGCCCTTCAAGTGAGCTAAAAAAGTCAGCTATCAATAATTATGCAAATATGGTGTATGCAAATTATGCAGATGCCTTAGATCAAGCTAGAGCAATGCAAACTGCAGTAAATGCTTTTGTAGCTAATCCTACTCAAGCTACATTTGATGCGGCTAAAACTGCGTGGCTAATATCTCGAAACACATATGGTCAAACAGAAGTATATCGCTTTTACGGTGGCCCCATTGACAATGATGTAGTTGGTGTAGAAAGTTTGCTCAATGCATGGCCAATGGATGAAGCATTTGTAGATTATGTGCAAGGCAATTCGGCATCAGGAATCATCAATAACCTCATCGCCTACCCTACTATAGACAAGGCGACCATCGAAGGTTTAAATGAAAGTGGCGGAGAGACCAATATCAGCTGCGGATTTCACGCTATCGAGTTTTTACTTTGGGGACAAGACCTAAGTGCTACTTCTGCTGGCACAAGACCTTATACCGATTTCATTCCTCTCACTGGCACCGCCCAAAACCAAAGCCGAAGGGGGCAATATCTCCGCGCATGCGCTAGCTTAATTGTAGATCATTTACAGACAGTGAAAGACGCTTGGTCGCCTTCGACACCCGGCAATTATCGCAATCAGTTTGTAAACGCAAATCCAGACGCTTCGCTAGCGAAAATCATCCAAGGAATGGGATTTTTAGCAAAGGGTGAGTTAGCAGGTGAGCGACTAGAAGTGGCGTATGATTCACAATTGCAAGAAGATGAACATTCTTGCTTCAGCGACAATACTCATAACGATATACGCATGAATGCGCTAGGCATTTTGAATGTATTTAATGGAGCTTATCAAAAAGCCGATGGTAGCACTGTAAGCGGTATAGGTGTATATGATATACTCCTAGCTAAAGATGCCAATGTAGCCGCTGAAACCAAGGCTAGCATTGAAGCAGCAAAAAATAACGCGTATAATATAGCCGCTCCTTTTGATCAGCAGATACTTAGTAGCAATGTAGCCGGAAGGATGACTATAAACAATACCATTTTAGCATTAAAAAAAGCGGGAGATAATATAGCAAAAGCAGCAAATTTATTAGGTTTAACCATCGTAGTAGAATAAAAAATAATCAGTTGAAAAAGTCAGTTACAATTTCTTTTATAACGAGTCTAACTATCCTTTTTTTGCTGCAAAGCTGTAAGCCCGAAAAAGGCTTAGACAGCTATGAACCAGGCGAAGAAAAAGCTGGGGGTGCGACTACTGTTTTTGATTTTTCAGAAAATGCATTTAATCATAATGCTGCCAATCTGAGTAGCGAAGAAGAAACCAAATTTGTAATTGGCAATTCATTCTTTCGACAAAACTGGGTGATAGCTCCCTCTTCGACCGCTGGGCGCGATGGTCTTGGTCCAATCTATAATGCGCTAGGTTGTTCGGGTTGCCATCTCCGCGATGGACGAGGTCGCCCCCCTATCGGTAACGAAGGTGTGACGGGGCTTTTGTTTAGATTGAGCGTATCAGGTACTGACTTGCATGGTGAACCTATGCCCCATCCAATCTATGGCGTACAATTTCAAAATTTAGCCATTCCAGGCGTACAACCCGAGGGAGATTTTGCGATAAGCTATCTCATCGAACAAGGAACATATTCTGATGGAGAAACATACACATTACAACGACCTACCTATACCTTAAATGGCAACTACGGCTCTCTCGCAGGAGTACTTACATCGCCTAGAGTAGCTCCCCAAATGCCAGGGTTGGGACTACTAGAGGCTATCAGCGAAATGGAAATTCTAGCCCATGCTGATGAGTTCGATACCAATGGTGACGGCATCTCTGGCCGGCCAAACTATGTTTGGAATTACATAGAAAACAGGACCATGCTAGGCCGATTTGGATGGAAAGCAAATCAGCCAAACGTCTTTCAACAAACAGCAGGGGCGTTTAATGGCGATCTTGGCTTGACCTCTTCTTTGTTTCCGATCGATCACTGTACAAGCTCACAGATGGATTGTCGAAATGCCCCAAACGGAAATGATAGCACATTTAATTTTGAACTAAGCGATTACCAATTAGATCGTACCGCATTTTATTCGGCTACATTGGCGGTAGCCGGTAGGAGAAATGCAAAAGAAATGGATGTACTCGAAGGCAAAAAAATCTTTACTAAGATTGGTTGTGCTGCCTGCCATGTGCCAAGCTATATCACCAGCTCAAGTACAATATCAAGCGCATTGAGTGGGCAAAAAATATATCCCTACACAGATCTTTTAATACATGACATGGGGCCAGATTTAGCAGACAATCGACCTGATTTTTTAGCTAATGGAAACGAATGGCGTACATCGCCACTTTGGGGAATAGGATTATTTTTTGCAGTAAATAAACACACCAATTACCTACATGATGGTAGAGCACGAAACCTAGAGGAGGCCATACTTTGGCATGGTGGAGAAGGAGAAAAATCAAAAAAGAAATTTAAAGATTTGAAAAAAGAAGAACGACAGGCCTTAATTAAATTCTTATCATCACTTTGATATAAAACCAAAACATGAAAGCATATATTATTCCTATTTTGTTGCTATTAGTGACTACACAATCTTGTAAAACGAAGACCTCAAATCTCGACAAATATGACAGAGCAAATCTATTGCAATCTATTGCCAACAATGTAATATTACCCGCTTATGCTGACTTAAAAAATGCAACGGATGCACTATCAATAGCAATCAACGATTTTACTATTAACCCGACTCCAACCAACCTTGCCGCAGCACAGGTAGCATTTGAAAACACCTTGGATAAATGGATGTATTGCGAGGCATTTAATTTTGAATATGCAAGTACATCATCACTCCAAAATCAAATAGCCACCACTCCTGCAAACTTTGCTGTGATTGAATCAGAGCTACTGAACAATAATATCGATGAAGCATATATCAATGCTACAGGCACTACGCGAAAAGGATTAGCCGCAATTGAATATTTACTTTATGGTAGTACCCAAAATACACAGGATGTACTAGATAGTTTTACTATTTCTAGTAATGCAGCTAACCGAAAACAATATCTCACCGCCTTAGTCCAACACCTCAGTACCAAAGCAACACAGGCAAACACAGCGTGGAATAATGGTCCATCATACACGAGTTTTGTTTCTAAAACAAAGCTTGACATAGGCGGTTCGCTTAACGCATTTGTGAATACATTTGCAGAGCATATCGAATATGTAAGAAGAGGAAAAATAGGAAAACCATCTGGTATTGAAAACAACGGATTGATGGACACATCAGGTTTTGAATATAGACTTTCGGGTAGTTCATTAAAAAACATACAAGCCAATATCAAAGCGTGGAAAGCTATCTATACTTCCAATGCAGACATTGGCCTCGATGATTATCTAGATTTTGTAGATGCCAAATACAACGGGAATGCACTCTCTGCTACTATCTCAGCACAAATAGATGAGTGTTTGAATAAAGTAGCCATTATAAATAATCCGATTACAAAAGCGACACTGACTCAAATTAATGATGTAAAAGCATTGCACTTAGAAATAAAAAAACTAACGGTATTGACTAAAGTAGATTTAGCCTCTAACCTAGGTGTTATCATCACTTTCAGCGATAATGATGGAGACTAAAGAGTATTTTTTAAAGGCTATAAAAAACAAACTTACTACCGAAGTAAATATTGCACCATTGGTGGTATTTCGTGTTTTTTTTGGTGTAATGATGTTTTTCTCTACTGCACGATTTATAAATAATGGGTGGGTAGAGCAACAGTACATAAAGCCTAGCTTTTTCTTTTCATATTATGGCTTTGAATGGATAAAACCAGTAGGAGAACAAGTCATCTACCTTATTTTTGGATTACTCGTATTAAGCTCAATAAGTATTGCATTAGGATTGTTTTATCGTGTTGCTACTATAGTCTTTTTTCTCTGTTTCACTTATGTCGAATTGATAGATAAGACAAACTATCTCAACCATTACTATTTCATAAGTTTAGTCGCACTTATGCTTTGCTTTTTGCCTGCACATCGCAGTTTTAGCTTAGATACTAAATTTGGTTTTACTGCTGGCCTAAAAAAGCTACCACTGTACACTATTTTCATTTTACAGCTACAACTTGCAATCGTATATTTTTTTGCAGGAATTGCAAAAATAAATACAGATTGGCTCCTCGAGGCTATGCCTTTAAAAATCTGGTTGCCGACAAAAAGCGAATTGCCCATTGTAGGTGCATTATTAATGAAACCATGGATAGCATTTGTGTTTAGCTGGTGTGGAATGCTTTTCGATGTATTTATTGCCTTCCTATTATTCAACAAACGAACAGTCTATTTCGCTTATGCTACTGTGGTGATTTTTCATTTATGTACCGCAATTTTATTTCCTGGCATTGGCATGTTTCCATTTGTAATGATCGTAGGAGCTACTATATTTTTACCAAGTAAATTTCATCATAAATTGCTTGAAATTTTTAGCCCCAAAAAGCTCCCTATGTATAACTATTTCCCATCAAAGAAATTTTCATTTAGCCCCCCCGTTATCGGCTTTTTTGTATTGTTTTTTTCTATTCAACTTCTCCTCCCTTTTCGCTATGCATTATACCCGAAACATTTGTTTGAAACGGAGCAAGGATATAGATTTAGCTGGCGGGTGATGCTAATGGAAAAAGCAGGAACATGCTTTTTTTATGTAAAAGATAAAAACATGAATAGACTTGAAGAAGTGGACAATCGTGCTTTTTTGACAACACAACAAGAAAAACAGATGAGCACGCAGCCCGATATGATTTTACAGTTTGCGCAGCATCTCAAAAAAGTGTACCAAAAAAGATGGCAATCTGATGAAGTAGAAGTACGAGTAGAGTCCTACGTATCTATCAATGGCAAAGGCAGTAAATTATACATAGACCCGACAGTTGATCTTGGGAAAATGAAAGATGGATTTAATCATAAAAATTGGATTTTAGCCACCCGATGATAAAGTCGATCATAACCGCTCTTTTTGTCTTCTCTATTCTTTTTTGCTTCGCAAAAGAATACCCAGTATCTGGTCAAGTAAAAAATAAACTAAATAGTCAAGCACTAAGTGGTGTAGAGGTTGAAATTTCCTTTTTAGATATAAAAGTAGTCACGGACTCATTGGGAAAATATCTCTTTCCGAAAGTACCAAATGGCGCATACACGCTTTATTTTATGGATAACGACACCATACGTGAGTCGAAGAAAATAACAGTAAAAGATGCTCCACTCCTAGTACCTACAGTATCGTTAGATTTGGCGTATTACATATTGCATACGGTGGCAGTAGTAGGCGAAAAAAACATGATGGGGCTGCGAAGATTACGAGGCGTTGAAGGCACCGCAATTTATGAAGGGAAGAAAAATGAAGTGATCGTGCTAGAAGGATTAAATTTAAGTTTGGGAACAAATTCTTCCCGCCAACTTTTCGCAAAGGTACCGGGAATGAATATTTGGGAAAGCGATGCCGCAGGCCTGCAACTAGGTGTAGCCACACGCGGACTTGATCCGAACCGTACCTCTAACTTCAATACACGCCAAAATGGCTACGATATGAGTGCAGATGCACTTGGCTATCCAGAGAGTTATTATGTACCGCCAGCCGAAGCTGTAGCGCAAATAGAAGTAGTGCGTGGTGCTGCTTCGTTGCAGTATGGATCGCAGTTTGGAGGAATGCTAAATTATGTTTTAAAGAAAGCACCAAAAGATAAAAAGATAGAATGGAACTCTTACACTACTGCTGGTGCATACAAGTTGGTGAGTAGTTTTAATAGTATTGGCGGCACCATAAAATGCGTGAATTACTATGGATACTACAACTATAAGCAAGGGGCAGGGTGGCGTCCTAATAGCAATTTTAAATTACATAATGCCTATGCTTCGATAGGATATCAATGTACAGAACGACTATCTTTAAAGGCAGAATTTACCTTTTCTAATTATGTAGCACAGCAGCCAGGAGGGCTTACAGACATTCAATTTGAATCCAATCCACGACAATCTATGCGGAGTAGAAATTGGTTTTCGACAAATTGGAATATTCTTGCATTATCACTTAATTATAAGTACAATAATTTTCATCAATTTAATCTCCGAACATGGGGATTTTTGGGAAGTAGATACGCAGTAGGCAATCTATCAGCCGCCAATAGAGTAGATGATATTTCAAAAAATAGAGACCTAATCAAAGACAGATACAAAAACCTTGGTGTAGAAGCTCGATATGTATGGAAATATTACATTAAAAAAAATCTTTCATCATTGTTGCTAGGTGGCAGGTTTTATACAGGCGTAACCCAAAAGATACAAGGCTTTGGTAATGCCGATAGTGATGCCAATTTTGGCTTTGCATCTCCAAATCTCATCAGCTCTGATTTCCAATTTCCAGGTATGAATGTAGCATTGTTTTCTGAAAATGTATTTACAATTACCCCTCGATTTAAACTTATACCAGGCATTCGATTTGAGCATATATCGACTAAAGCAAAAGGCTATTATAGACAGACAACAAACGAAGATGTAGATAGTGTATCACAAAATGAATCAAGAAGTTTTAAGCGCAGTTTTGTACTGCTCGGATTAGGTGCTACATTCAAGACTACTCAGCATACAGAGCTATATGCTAATTTTTCCCAAAACTACCGTGGTATAACATTTACAGATATGAGAGTGGTGCGTATCAATCAAAAAATAAATCCAAATCTGAAGGACGAAACAGGTTTTAATCTGGATGTGGGATATAGAGGAAATATTGGTCGCTTTATTCACTTTGATGTGAGTGGGTTTTGGCTTCAATACAATAATCGTATAGGCCAAATTCAACAAGTAGATAGTGCCTACAATATCTTCCGATATACGACTAATATAGGTAAGAGCAGAAGCTTAGGTATAGAGCTTTTTGGTGAAGTAGATTTCCTATCATTGACACGAAAAACGGAACGCTTCGGACAACTCGTAATGTTTGTATCTACTGGCTTTACAAATGCAGTATATACTCGATCATCTTTCCCAAATGTGGTGGGCAAATTTCTAGAAGCGGCTCCACAACTTACTTTCCGTTCAGGTATTAGCTATACTTACAAATCTTTTTCAACTACCATACAAGGGGCTTATACCAGTTTACAATATACTGATGCGACCAATGCCCTGCTTACACCCACCGCAATCAATGGGCAAATACCTGCCTTTTATACATTAGATTTTAGTGCAAAGTACGCTATCAAATGCGTACAGCTGATAGTGGGTGTCAATAATTTTACAAACAATAAATATTACACACGTAGGGCGGTCAGCTACCCTGGCCCTGGTATCATCCCTGCCGAGCCAATTACAATTTATGCTACAGTGGGATTTAGATTAAATGAGCTAGCTAAGAAAAATAAATTTAATACCTTTAAATAATGGAACAATCAATCAAGCCTTTAGAAATATTCATGCTCAAGTTGTTGTCCGCTAAGCACAGTACTTGTAAAAAAGAGAAATGCTGTAAAAAATACAAGAAAGGAAAGCAGTGTAAAAAGTGTCCGAAAGATTAATTTAGCTTACAATCGCCTTTCATTGCAGATATCCATTCACGGATCAATGCTACACCTTCTTTGTGAACTAACGAGCGCCCCACTTCTGGCATTTTGATACCTGCATCATCAGACTCCATTCGATAAATCATAATTGACTCATCTGGCTTTCCTGGCACCACATCCATGAGCAAGCCGCCTGTACCTTTACCTGCAGCAACGGGCGATTTACATATACCTCGATGCTCAGGGTTTTCTTGATAATAATCCACATATAATCCAGAAGTATATGCTGGCCCAGAGGATCGATGGCAATGTGCACAGTTTACTTCCAAATAAGCTTTTGCTCTTAAATCTAGCGATTCGGCTTTATCGTTGTAGTTTGCCATTTTAGCACAATCAGTGCTCTTTGGAGCTCCCTTCAACATTCCTAATTCAGTCCATTTATCAATTTGATTTTTTGTCCCATCTGCATAGGCTATTTCTCTATTTAGATTCTTCACTTTGGGGCCTATAGGCATGATGCCTATATTGTTTTCCCAATGACAACCTTTGCACTGATTTTTGTTTGGCACAATATAATCCACTTCTCTTTTAGAACCATCATTATGTATCCAACTTACTTTTTTTATATCCCCTGCTACTTCAAACTTAGCATCTGTTTGTTCATCATTCCAAATATAAGTAAAAGCATCCCAGCCATTCTCTCCATGCACTAGCAAACGAGTCTCGATAATTTTGCGACCTTTTGATTCGTCTCTAAAATCATTTGGGTAATAGAAGTTTTTGATATAACAGCCACCCACAGGAAGATTGAGCGCTTCCTTGTCATTATATGTGACCTGTAAACCTTCGGGTACATAAACAAAACGAGCCTTGTGGGCGTAGTCTGTAAATAGTGTTGAAATCAAATCATAAGGCAACAATCCTTCATTGGGAATAAGGGATTTGATGTCGCCAATGAAAAAATTATACTGCGACAAATACTCCTTGGGTTTTACACTTACATCTAATGCGATAGTGGAAGGCATTTGCTTACATGAGGGTAAAACAATAAAAAACAAGCTAGAAATAAAGGCAAAAAGGGCAAAAGTTTTTTTCATAATTAAAGATTCTATACGAGCTCATCAGGTTTGCAAATTTGCATGAAAGTTTTGACTTATACCAACTGCTGAAGGTTTAATTTATATCAAAAAAGGGAGACGAAAGCCTCCCTTTTTTGATAATTAAAGTGCAAATTATTGTGGCAATTTTACATCTCCTAAAGGGGCCAATGCGCAATCCATTTTAGATAAATCTGTACTCATATTTTTAGCCTTATTAGCCACATCGATATTTGAAAAGGTCACATTAGTTCCATTGTTTTTAAAACAGATTTTCTGGTCTTCTTTTACAGTGCCATCTACATTGAGGTAAGCTGGACTTACAGAACCATCGAATATCAAATCAGGTACCTTATCGCCAAAAATAGCGTTAAACATTTGACCGAAAGCCACTGATTTATCTAGTGAGCCAGTGCCTCTTTCAAATTGATTGTCATGGACGAATATACCTCCTACATAAGGGTCATATAAACTATCCTTAAATGGCTTTTGAATAGTGAGATAGCTCACTATAGCTAAACTCACAGAGTTGTGTCCTTTTACTTCATTGTTAAACACCTCACACTGATTTGTAGCCATAATAATCAATCCAGTACCTGCCGGTATTTCAGATACTGTAGTGCCCTTCGGACCGAAATTTTTGATATTATTATTGATGATTTTATTGTTGTAGATACGGCATCTTGAGCCATTTTTTACAGGCAATTCAGGTAAATCAAAAACCAATATACCTCCTGTGTTATTCTCACTCAAGTTGTCATACACATCCGCATCAATCGAGTTCTCAATTTCGATACCCGCTACATTGCCATATACATGATTTTTGCGAACGATGATTTTTTTTGATTGCCCTACATATATCCCTGCATCTGATGAGCCAAACACTTCACACTCTTCTACAAGTACATTCTCGCATTGTACTGGATATAAGCCATACGAACCGTTTAGGGTGGATTGCTCTGTAGTCCAGCCTACACGGAGTTTTCTAAATGTAATCCCTACCGCATCTTGCACTTTGATACAATCGCCTTTAGCATCTAATATGGCAAAGTCCTCAAGAATAGTACCGCTTGCCGTAATTCTTAGTCCTTCTGCACCATCCTTTTGCCCTTTGAAATTTAAGATAGTTTTGTCTTTCCCTTTGCCTCTGATAGTCACGTTATCTACACCATCTAAAATCAATGGGCGAGATAGCGAAAACGTACCTTCTGGCAACTCAATCACATCTCCTTCTTTGGCATTTATCAGGCTTTCTTGCAAAGATTTTTCAAACGCAGCATCATCAGCTGCTGAGCTTTTATTGTTTTGGCAACTTACGGCCACGAGCATCATAGCAATAGAGAACAAATAAAGAGAAACTTTTTTCATTAGAGCAAGATTGATTTTTTTTGCGGATGCGAATATAGAAATTATATAACAAAGAGTAGGCGAGGCAGCTTATTCAAAACCTATTTGGGATGATAGTTTTTTTCGCTATGTGAAAACCAATAATCTTTTTCAAAGGGCATAAACTTGAGTTTTTGGTTTACAAAGAGCTCCATTTGGTCAGTATAGTGAGGGCTCTGAGGATTGAGCGAATTACCTAATGGCTCAAGAGATTCCACCTGCTCTGCGCCATTTTTACCATATTTTACAAACATTGTGAATGTATCGCCATGCTTGGGTACATACTCTACCTTGCCATCATGTATTTCTTCCTCTGGATAACTAGGCGAAAGCAAATCAGCAAAACTTCCTATTGGTAAAGATTTACTGCCTCTACGAAGCTTATGGATATCACCCCAACGCACTTCGTAAGTACCAAACTTTTTGACCATATTATCTACCGCATTTTGAAGATACACCACCGCTTGTGCTTCAGTGAGCCCTTTTATACCAGTCACAAATTCGCCATCGCCATAGTGCCTGTCTTTCCAGATAGTGAGTATCAGTGAGCCAAATAAGGAGGTAGCTACAGAATTAACATCTGTATTTCTATCCCAATTTTGAAGCATCGCTATGGGCTTTTCTAGTGCTGGATATTTGGATTTATCTAAATTCCAAAATGGATTTAAAGAAGTCAAAAACGCACTTTTCTTAGGGAAACGTGTATCGAATTTCACTGCCTTAAATTGTTCGAAAGTAAAGTTAGGATTTTCTTCAAAAAATGCCTTTAGTATCTCTGCTCTGTTGTTGTTTCCCGGACGTTGATTTACATTTTTAGGTAGTCTATTTGGATTGTCATTTTCTCCCTCACAGGTAGCAGAAAACACATTGTTGTTTGTATTGTAAACATAACCACAATTAGGATTAATAACATGCGGCATACTATCTATAGGTATTAGTGATGTCCAGAGCGTTTGGCTGGTATTACCAGGGACGATATTATCCCAATCATACGATTGCTCTTTGCGGTCGGGCATCATACCGTGGGAGAGATAAAAGATATTGTCTTTTTCATCGGCATAGACCATATTAAAAAGTGTAATGGCATGGTTAGCACGTAAGGCTGTCCAAAACTCATCATAGTTTTTAGCTTTCGACATTTCGTAGAGCTGCTGCCCTGTTTTTACGGTCATATTGGCGGGAAAACGAATGGCGTAAAAATTGTCCGATTTATCCGATTTTACGGTAGCGCCATATTTACTCCAATAGGTCATTTTACGCACGGGTATTACCATTCCCTTTAGTTTTACTTTAAGCCATACGGGTCGCTTTTCAAGTTTGAGATATTTCCCATCAAACTTGTATTGCAACTTCTTTTTAGGGTTCATCTCTAATTTATACACATCTACTTTATCAAAATAATTCCAAGTAAATGCCCAACCTAAGTGGCGATTGGTACCCATAGCATGCGATGATGCACCCTGAAAAGTAGCACCTTGCATATCGAGCCCCTCCTCACTTTGAAGGTGCATTTCGTAAAAACTCAAGGCCCCATTCATCTGCAAATGCGGATTGATACAAAGCAATGTTTTGCCTTCTAGGTTGAGTGCCGCTTTGGCGGCATAAGCATTTGAACCTACAGATGGCGCTTTGAAAGACATATCCACAATATGCTGATCATACTTGCCACCCACAGCATCGCCTACATTATTTTGGGTCCACGACAAGAAACTCATGGTAGCGACAAATGCAGTCAATACGTCTTTGTCCTCTATGGGAAATGCTTTCTTGACTTTGACGAGTTCAGGATGCGCTTTTGCAAAGGCATTGATACCCTGTGCATAGCCATTGATATACTTTTTGAAAGCTGGGGTAAGGTCTTGTTCATAACGTTCATCTACAATTTTTCGGGCACCAATAGCATGTACAAAAAAGTCGGCTTTTACGCCCTCCATTCCGTCTTTTCGACCCATAAAGCCCTTGGCTACATACAATAAATTTTGTGTTTCATGAAAGGCATCTTCTGCATTGGCCCAAGCTAAACCATAGGCGCAGTCTGCATCGGTCTTGCCAAAAATATGCGGCACACCAAAACTATCGCGTACAATATTGACATCTTGCGGATTGATAGTGTTGAAAGATTGAGCAATTGACGGTGTTGCAAGAAGTATAGCAAGACTATATAGAATAGCAAGTTTGGAGGTAGATTTTGAGTATATGTTCATGTATCGAAAGTAGAAAATGAAACGAATCCAAGTAATAGAAATAAATAAAGGGCGAGAAAGGTTCAATGAGTAGGTAACTATATGGTGATACGATTAAAACAAACATGACATTATTTAAAATAAGTAATTCCCAACTTTCGTTGAGCGTTTATGTGGGGATGACAGATTTGCATTCCTTACAAGTTGATAAGTAGATTTTTGTGATAAAATAAGCAGTTGAATTTGAGCATGTGCATATTTCTTAAGTACTTTTTCATGAATGAGTGCTTCCTTTTTAGTGTAAACACTCGAATGAAAACTAATTTTCAGGGCATTTTTGCTGAGGTGTATCTATTCTCTAAATTATTGTGATGGATAAGTCGCTGTGTAGGGTTTTCAGAAAACCCTTTGTAGTAACTGCCGTCAAGTTCACTTTGTAATATGTAAACTTAGTATCTATCCATGGCGAAAACAAAAAACGCTCACAAATTGTGAGCGTTTTTGCGGATCGGACGGGACTCGAACCCGCGACCTCTGCCGTGACAGGGCAGCATTCTAACCAACTGAACTACCGATCCAAAATTGGAATGCAATGATAACAGTTTTCGCAGAATAACAAAACATCTATGCAGATTATTTTTTACAAGTCTATGAAAGTAAGAATTTACGGTATATGTATCTATACTCTAAAGTTCGCACTTTGCCATAAATGCTTAAATTAGACGAAAATTATCTTCAAAACCATTTTAGCTAATTGAAAAAAAAACAGGCAAATAGTAGTGTTAAAAGAAGTAATTCTTTAAAAAGCGAACTTTCTACTCCATACTATATGCGCCATCTCCATTTATTCATTATTTTTTTAGTAAGTACTGCTATATATCTCAATGCGATACCCAATGATTACAATCTTGATGACGAACTCGTAACGCAAAATCACGTTTTCACCTCAAAAGGCATTTCCGCATTGGGCGATATTTTTACTCAGCCCTATTATAAAGATGCGCAGGGGTATAGCTATGAATACAGACCAGTTGTGTTGGCCTCATTCGCCCTTGAGCATTCCATTTTTGAAGAAAACCCACATATAAGTCACGCTATAAATGTATTGCTATACGGACTTTTGTGTATGCTTTTATTTAGTTGCCTAAATGCACTGCTGGGCATTGAATTTAGGACTTTGAGTTTTGTCGCGTGTTTGCTATTTGCCGTGCATCCTACCCACACAGAAGTGGTAGCAAGCATCAAAAATAGAGATGAATTGCTTGCACTCCTAGGCGCATTGGGCAGTATGTTGTTTGCATTAAAATGGATTGACAAAAAAAAGACCACCGCGCTCCTACTCAGCTTTTCCCTCTTCACTCTTGGGCTCTTGAGCAAACTCAGTATTACCTCATTTGCCGTCTTAATCCCGCTTAGCATTATCTTGTTTAGGTCTGTTTCACTGACAAAAGTTTTAGTGCTTTCTTTAGCGTTAGCCTCACCATTTATTTACCTATCAAATATCTCTGAACTTGTCTCCAGACTTGTGTTTATAATAGCCATAGTGGGTGTTTCTCCACTTTTTTGGCTAATCAAAAACAGTCACCTCAATATACATAAATTAAATCAATTTCTATATGCACTACCCAGCAAGATAAAAGCCAATTTTGCCGATTTTGATACTACATTCGACACCAAAAGATGCAAAAAGGTGCAACACCATATCTTTCTTTTTCCCTTTCTAATAACATTATGTATCGTGTTTTTAAGTTATTTCTTGGGAGCCGTTATTCTTCTGAAGTTAGCACTTATCTCCATGTTGATTTTTTGGCTCATATCGATTTGGGAATGGAAAGTTCTCATGCTACCATTTATCATCGGAATCGGCTTTTTGCTAGTACCTCAAAGTGGACTTCTTGCTGTTATTTTCTTCGATTTGCTTTTGGTCATGCTATTTCTACTTAGTTTCTTATCGCAAGGTTCACAACGCATATTCTTTGCATTGCTTGGATTAGTTGTTTTAGCTGCAAGTATTTACACCAATTTTTATAATCGCTTTATTATTTATATCATTTTTTCAGCACTGCTATTTTTGCCCCTTATACCTAAGAAAATCAGAACTTTTCTTCTGGTATTGGGATTATCTATCGCGACCATAGCCTCTTTCAAAAGTGCCGTAAATAAGCCTATATCTTTTGACTATTTCTTACTAATTGTGTTCACTATTTTAATTTTAAAACAGCAAAAAAAATCACTTTTTTATGTTTTACCTATCAGCATCTCACTCATTGTTTTCACTTTTGCTTTTTTTCCAAATTATTCTCTTCCGACACATCATATCGAATCAATTTCTGCACTATACCAAGTCAATAAAATAGCCGCCCCAGCTATTATAGAAGCAGTCAATCGACCGCTCAATTTTCTCGAAACACCTGTAACGCAAATGAGTCCATTTGCTATCAAACTAGGCACAAGCATGACTATTTTAGGTAGCTATTTAAAACTACTCTTCGCACCCTTTCCACTTGCATTTTATTATGGATATAGCATTATACAAGAAACATACATTTTAACTCCGCTCCCTTTGCTTCTATTCGCATTTCATCTATTACTTAGCTTTCAAGGTCTTTATTTTATTAGAAAAAAACAGATAATCAGCTGGGGCATTTTTGTCTATCTCATTGCTATTATATCGTTTTTGCCCATTGTAAACCCGCTTGCGGGCATGATGGCCGATAGGTATTTATTGATACCAAGCATCGGATTTTCATTTTTGGTTGCTTATTTTCTTTTATGGACAAATCGAAAAGTAAGCGGAATAAAAACCATACCTACATCTTCAAAACTTGCTATATCTGCACTTTTAATAACATTTAGCATAGCAACTATAGCGCGAAACTTCGATTGGAGAGATAGATTAACGCTTTTTGAAAATGACATAAAGTATATCGAAAAGTCTGGCTATGCACAAAATCTATTAGGCACAAATTTAGTCCTCAAAGCCAACCAATCTACTGACACCGCTGCACAAAATATTTTGCTTAAAAAAGCATGTGAACACTATCAAAAGTCGATAGCTATCTATCCAGATTTCTTAAATAGTCATTTTGACTTAGGTCGCGCACTGGTGAAACTCAATCGCAGTGAGGAAGCCATAACAGAGTTTAAAGAGGCGATACGATTGCAACCAGATTTTGCTGAACCATACATTAATATTGGCGTAATACTCGATACCAGAGATCAAGCCAAAGAAGCAGCTGAGTATTATGAAAAAGGGCTTAAAATCAACCCTAACAAACTGGCTGTGTATGCTAATCTTAGCTATGCATATTTCCGCCTCCATGACGTTAAATCTGCTATAAACACGAGCCATAAAGCCATAGAAATTTTTCCTACTGCATATCAGCCTTATGTCAACTTAGGCAAGATTTTTTACACTAATCAACAAAAAGACAGTGCCTTGTTTTATTTTGAAAAAGCTAATCAGGTCAATCCAAATCAACCAGATATAGTAAGTGCTCTAGTCGCCCTTTATGCCGAAAAAAACGACCCTAAAACGCAGCTTTACGCAGATCAACTAAATCGATTACGACCGACTCAATAGCGAGCTATATACACCAATGATTTATCTGCAAAAAAATCTTCTTTAAAGTAGCTGCTCAAAGGTACACTTTCTGCTTTGGGAAAGGGAGCCAACTCGGCTGACAAATCACCTCCTTTGAGACATATCAGTCCATTCAAGAGCTTATGTCTATTTTTAGGAAAATATTTGCCCTTGCTCCACTGCATCAACGCTGTAGCTGGCGCTACTGCTCTCGACACCACAAAGTCATACTGATATTCCATTTGCTCTGCCCTACTATGAAACGTAAATACATTTTCTAATCCAATGGCTTGTTTTACCTCTTCAATGACTTTAAGTTTTTTGCCTATCGAATCGACCAAATGAAATCTACATTCAGGAAAGAATATAGCTAGTGGTACTCCTGGAAAGCCACCACCACAGCCCAAATCCATGATTTTAGAGCCATCTTGAAAGGAAATAAATTTAGCGATAGCTAACGAATGCAATACATGTCGCTCGTATAGGTTTTCAATATCCTTTCGAGATACTACATTTATTTTTTCATTCCATTCGGTATATAAATCCTGTAATGCAGCTAGCTGCTTGACTTGCTTTTCAGAAAGATTTGGAAAGTAGGTTTCGATGATTTTCATGGGCGAAAGATAACATAAAAAAAGCCGACTAAAGTCGGCTTGATATAAATAAAATAAAGAGTTTAAATCTCTGTTTCGCTGCCGAGTGATGCGCTCACATACTCTCGATTGAGACGAGCAATGTTCGTGATTTTGATTTCTTTAGGACACTCGACCTCACATGCACCTGTATTGGTACAATTACCAAAACCTTCGGCATCCATTTGTGCTACCATAGCCAATGCTCTGCGATTTCGTTCTGGTTCACCTTGTGGCAACAAAGCTAAGTGCGATATTTTAGCAGAAACAAATAGCATTGCAGAAGCATTTTTACAACTTGCTACACATGCTCCACAGCCTATACAAGCTGCTGCATCCATGGCAGATTCTGCCAAATTTTTATCAATAGCAATATTATTTGCATCTTGAGCCTGACCGGTGCTCACCCCTACAAATCCACCCGCTGCTATGATTCTATCAAATGCCGTTCTATCTACTACTAAATCTTTGATAACGGGGAAAGCTTCTGCTCTCCAAGGCTCCACGTGTACGGTATCGCCATCTTTGAATGAACGCATATACAACTGACAAGTAGTAGCTCCATGGTGAGGCCCGTGTGGGCGACCATCAATATACATACTACACATACCGCAGATACCCTCTCTGCAATCGTGGTCGAATGCGATAGGTTCTTCACCCTTTTCTATTAGCTCATTGTTGAGTACATCTACCATCTCCAAAAACGACATATCGCCATTGATATTATCAATTTTGTAATCCACCAATTTACCTGGTGTCTTCTGATTTTTTTGTCTCCAAACTTTAAGATTAAATTTCATGGTTATGTTCGTTTGTGTTTTGCTAAAAATTATTTGTAAGAGCGCACCTGCATCTTGATGTTTTCATATTTTAGTTCTTCTTTGTGAAGTACTGGCTCTACATCATCGCCTTTGTATTCCCAAGCTGCTACATATGCGTATTCATCATCTCTACGTAGTGCCTCTCCTGCATCTTGATACTCTTCTCTAAAGTGACCTCCACAAGATTCATTTCTATTGAGCGCATCGCGCATCATCAATTCGCCTTGTTCCAAAAAGTCAGCTACTCTCATTGCCTTATCGAGTTCAGGGTTAAAATCATTGACTTCGCCAGGCACTTTTACATCAGCCCAAAATGCTTTGCGCAATTGCTGTACTAATCCTATTCCTTTTGTTAATCCTTCTGCATTTCGCGCCATACCGCAGTATTCCCACATCAATTTTCCAAGTTCTCTATGGAAATGATCTACTGTATGTTTTCCATTGATGCTAATCAATTTGTGCATACGCTCTTTGGCACTGTTTTCCGCTGCTTCAAAAGCAGGATGATTTAAGTCCACTGGCTTTACAAATATTTCGCTCGACAAGAAATTACTGATAGTATATGGAATCACAAAATAGCCATCGGCCAAACCTTGCATCAATGCAGAGGCTCCAAGTCTATTCGCTCCGTGATCTGAGAAATTAGCTTCGCCCAAAGCGTATAAGCCTGGTACTGTCGTCATCAACTCATAGTCCACCCATATACCTCCCATGGTGTAATGCACCGCTGGATATATTTTCATTGGCATAGCCAGTGGATCTTCATTTGTGATATTTTGATACATCGGAAAAAGTTCACCGTAGCGAGCTTTCACCACATCTATGCCTAGTCGTTTGATAGCATCTGCAAAATCTAAAAACACAGCTAAGCCTGACTTTGCTACTCCTCTACCTTCATCACATGCTTCTTTCGCAGCTCGAGAGGCTATATCTCTAGGACATAGATTGCCAAACGAGGGATATTTACGCTCTAAATAGTAGTCTCTGTCTTCTTCTTTAATATCGATTGCTCGTTTCTTTCCTTCTCGGATAGCCACCGCATCTTCAATACTTTTTGGTACCCATACACGGCCGTCATTCCTCAATGATTCAGACATCAAAGTAAGCTTGGATTGATACTCTCCCGATACAGGAATACAAGTGGGATGAATTTGCGTATAACAAGGATTAGCAAAATAAGCCCCTTTTTTATATGCTTTCCAAGCAGCCGTTACATTAGAGCCCATGGCGTTTGTAGATAGGAAAAATACATTTCCGTATCCTCCGCTACAAAGCAATACTGCATGACCGAAGTGACGTTCCAATTTGCCAGTTACTAAATCTTTGGCAATGATACCGCGTGTTTTACCCTCGATAGTCACTAATTCTACCATTTCATGACGAGAAAACATTTCTACATTTCCCAAACCAATCTGACGCTCCAAGGCTTGGTAAGCACCTAAAAGTAGCTGCTGACCAGTTTGTCCACGAGCATAAAAAGTACGCGACACTTGTGCACCTCCGAATGAGCGATTATCTAGCAAACCACCGTATTCACGAGCAAAAGGCACTCCTTGTGCTACACATTGGTCGATGATATTAACCGATACCTCAGCCAAACGATGTACGTTTGCTTCGCGAGAACGGAAGTCTCCTCCTTTTACCGTATCATAAAAAAGACGATACACCGAATCGCCATCATTCTTATAGTTTTTGGCAGAGTTGATACCTCCTTGAGCTGCGATAGAGTGCGCTCTACGAGGAGAATCTTGAAAACAGAATGTCTTCACTTTATAACCCAGCTCAGCAAGTGATGCAGCAGCAGAAGCACCAGCAAGTCCTGTGCCTATTACTATTACTTCAATTTTACGTTTATTAGCAGGGTTTACGAGTTTGGCGTTTTGCTTATACAAAGTCCATTTTTCGTCTATTTTTCCCTCTGGTATTTTGCTATCTAATATGGCCATAATCGAATATTTTGTAGATTAAAAAGAAATTAATGTCGCAGGTAAATAAAAATCGGCATCAAGGCGAATATAAAAGGAATCAAAATAGCATACGCTATACCAGCCGTTGCTATTAAGTGATTGTATTTTTTATGATTTAAGCCTAAACTTTGAAAAGCTGATTTGAAGCCATGAAGTAAGTGATACGAAAGCGACACCTGTGCCAAAACATAGACTACTACTACTATAGGATGAGCAAATACATTAAACATTTCTGCATACAAATCATGTACGCCAGGTACTGAACTTTGTGCTAAACCTGTAAATCTTGAAGGCACCCAAAAATGATATAGATGGATAATCAAAAACATAAGTAAAAGTGTACCTAAAAGCCCCATACTTCTTGAATACCATGTTGAATTGGCATTTGGTTTAGAATAGGCATACTTTATAGGACGAGCTGCATTGTTTTCTTTCCATAGCATCAAGCCGTCAAAAACGTGAACTAAAAGCCCCCCAAAAAGACCTACTTCCATGATACGAATGAGAATATTAGTACCCATGAAATGCGCATACTCATTAAACAACTGACCTTGTTTATAACCTTCAAAAAAGCTATCAAAAAATATCATTGAGTTGATAAAAGCATGTACAAATAGGAAGCTTATCAGAAACAATCCAGTAAGTCCCATCACAAACTTTTTGCCGATGGATGACTTGAAAAAATAAGTAGATTTAGGCTGAGTTGTCATTGGTGGATTTTTTAATTCAAGGGCAAATTTACATTTCCTACTGATTTTATGCGTAGAAATTTCTTTTTATTATTAACAAACTAGTCACCTAATTAGTTCAAAAACTACATTTCTATTTATTGAACATAATCTTTGAGATAGTCAAACTTCGCAGTGAGGCTACCTTTGGTAGCGATAGTTGCATCATGTATCACTCTACTTTTATCTTTTTGCAATTCAGGTATCACTCTGGTAATAATCATATTGCCAAAATCTTCCGAAGCATCACGTGGTAGCTCGTTTGGCAAATTGTCGATTGACATCATATCTATAGACTGTGGCGTAAAACTTTGACAAAGTTGTTCGGTCAGAGGATTATAGCCATAGTAAGGATCATCGATAGTAGAGGCAAAAATAGTAGATGGTATAGAGGATTCTGGAGCCACATCACAAGTTATATCAGCTATAGATTTTATTTTAAAATCATTTTCCTTCATTTGTTCGGTGGTGAAAAAAGCGGGAATTTTTTTCTGCCAAAACACGCCATTTATCATCACATCGGCTACTTTCGTAAATGGATAAAAAGCACTTTCATATTCAGCTGGATGGGCATGAAAATCCGCTCTATCAAACTCCTCCTCCCCTTTTTTGAAATACATATCCCTACTACCTAATTGAGTATAGACTATTTGCTCAAATTCTTTATAGCAAAAAACATGGGGATCTACTCTTTTGATGCCAATAGTATCTAACAAAAAAGCTGCGCCTTGGCTCACTCGTCCTGTACCCGTAAGCACAATTTTTAAAGCAGGCAAGTCGAGCTTCTTAAATTCCTTTTGAGCCTCCGAAAAATTTTTACAATCGACCATCTGACGAAGTCTGTATCGCCCAGTGCGAGCGCCTATCATACGAATAGCGTGGTAGGCACCTACGATGCCCGCCCACCTTCCAAAAGCGATAATACGATTTTGTTTTTCATCCACCATACATTCATAATCAATAAGCGTTATCTGGCGCTTCAACACCTCTTGAAGCAAGCTTTTGTTTTGGGGTTGCTTTTTGATAGTGTGCGAAAAGAAGGTATAGTTTTTGCCTTCTATCAACAAGTGCTTTGGAACTTCTTTAACGCCAAAAAGCATATCACAATCACTCAAATCTTCGACTAGCTGTATGTCATGATATTTATACTCTTCATTGGTAAAACAGCGATATTCCGAGGGTTGCACTACTACTTCTACATTATCAAATCGTTCTTTCACTGCTCTACACTGTGAGGGGGTAAGAGGCACCCGTGTATCCTTGGGGTGTTTTTCTTCGCGGAGAATACCTATTTTCATAAACCAAAATTCAAGTTCTTGCATCTGCTAAAGTAGCAAGATTTAATAAAAACAAACTAGCTAGCTATAATCGAACGTATTTCATTCAATACGCTATCATCGGCTCTCAATCTCGGCACTTTGGCTTGCACGCCTAATCGATTATTTTGTGCTAACCATTTTATAAAAGTACCTTTTCTTATTTTGAAAACAGTCAAACAACTCAGTGCTAAATCTTTGGTTCTTTTAGCTGCATAGTCTGAATTTAAAGTGCATAAAATCTCATCTAGTTTTGTCTCAAACTGACTAATGTCGCTAGGCGGATGTTCAAATTCTATCGCCCATTGATGACAAGCTATTTTTTCATTTTCAAAGAAAAAAGGAGCTACCGTGTACTCAGTAGCAGCACAGCCCATTTGTTCGCAGCATATCGCCAATGCCATATCCGTATTGGCTTGTATAAGTTCCTCGCCTGCCACGTTGATGCAGAGTGTGATACGACCTACTAGTTTGAATCGAAATGGCGTTGTGTTCAAGACCTCAATTTGGTCACCCATTCGGTACCGCCACAAACCCGAATTGGTAGTAACGATAAGCGTGTATCGTTCGCCTATTTTGGACTCCAAGGGCAGCAATACCACACCCGATTTTGAGTTTTCCAATTCATAAAAGATTTGATTTGAAAAATCAAAGGTCAATACATCCTCCTCGTCTTCTTGAAATGCAAAAAAACCTTCAGAGGAGTTATACACGTTGCGATAAGTTATTTTCTTTTGAATGATAGATTCAAACTGCAATTTGTAGGGCAGAAAATCAACTCCACCATGCGTTATCAAGGTCAAATCTGGCCATACTTCTGCTATCGATTTTTTGCCAGTAATCTCAAGTACTTTACGCAAAAGTAACAACATCCAACTAGGCACGCCCGAAATGTTGGTGATATTTTGCGGGATAGCCGCTTCTGCTATCCGAGCCAATTTCTCTTCCCAATCTTCCAGTACCGCCACATGCATAGGCACTGATTTAAAAAACCCAATCCAACTATCCGTGTGCGCATAAAGCAACATCGACACATCGGCTATTTCTGCATCGCCTTCTTTGTGGTTTTCGTAATAGTTGCCCGTAAGTACTATCCCTTTGCCATAAAAAAATCGACTATCTGGATATAGATTTAGATAACTTGCCAAATAGTGTTTCCCCGTCTGCACATGAGATGTAGCAAGAGACTCGCTACTCACGGGTAGATATTTGCTCCTACCTGAGCTAGTGCCACTCGAGCGAGAAAAATGATTAACCTTAGGCCAAAGTATGTTTTGATTACCCACAAGCATTTGCTCAATATAGGGCAAAAAGTCTTCGTAATCCCGAATGGGTATTTGACTACAAAAATCAGTATAATTACGAATAGCTGCAAAATTGTGCTGTTGCCCAAAGCTTGTGTTTGCTGCTTTTTGGAGTAAGGATAATAGAATTTCAAGTTGAAAAATAGTGGGATTAGAAGCTGTCTTCTTATATTTTTCAAACTGTTTTTTAAAATAGGATTTAGCTACCCAATCTACTACCTTATTCATAGCTTAGAGAGTTGGCAAGATCTTTTTTCTCAACTCAAAATTTTGCCCTAAATATACTTTTCGAACTGTCTCATCTGCTGCAAGCTCTTCGGCAGTGCCTGCTTTCAATATTTTCCCTTCAAAAAGCAAATAGGCTCTATCGGTGATAGAAAGGGTTTCTTGTACATTATGATCAGTAATCAAGATGCCGATATTTTTTTCTTTCAACTTCGATACAATAGCTTGAATGTCTTCAACAGCTATAGGATCAATACCCGCAAAGGGTTCATCGAGTAATATAAATTTAGGATCAGTAGCCAACGCACGGGCAATTTCAGTACGTCTTCGTTCTCCTCCACTGAGTACATTTCCCATATTTTTTCTCACACGATTGAGTCCAAATTCACTCAATAAAATTTCGAGTTTTTCTTTTTGATCTTTCTTAGAAAGTTTGGTTAATTCTAGTACAGCTGCTACGTTATCCTCGACCGAGAGTTGTCGAAAAACACTAGCTTCTTGGGGTAGATACCCCACGCCCGACTGAGCACGTTTATACATTGGCTTGTCTGTAATATTTTCATTGTCTAAAAAAACCTGACCTTCATTGGGCTTTATTAATCCTACAACCATATAGAAAGAAGTCGTTTTTCCTGCCCCATTTGGGCCGAGTAGGCCTACTATTTCGCCCTGACCTACAGCTATGGACACGTCATTCACGACTCGCTTGCCTTTGTATATTTTCACTAAATTATCTGCTCGTAGTATCATATTGTAAAACTAAAAATCAAATCCGAAACCTAAATAATAAGCGGGCTTCTTAGACCATGAGCCACTGTCAAAACCCCACGCCATATCTGCTTTTATAAAATAACCTAACAATGAAACCCTAGCGCCAAAGCCTGTACCAATTACGGCTGGTGCCTTTTTCCTCTCTATGCGGAGAGTTGTCGTTGCATTGGAGTATTCTTCATAAAATGTTTGATAATTGCCAGCTAATACATCCCATTTTGTCCATGCTGCTCCACCGTCCAAGAATGCTACTAGTTGGAAATTGCGTAAAAAATTGGAACGAACTCTGTAGCGCGATAGCACCGATACTATCGGCACACGCAATTCTAAATTGAAAGTAGCCGCACTGGCACCATTGCGGGTATTGGATACGAATCCCCGCACGGGCGATACAATGGTTTGGTACACAAAATTAGCGGAAGGATCTATAGGTGCATTGCCATTATTGTCGCCCAAGCCTGCAATGCGACCAAAAGCAGGAATTGATGCCAAAAGATTATTTTCTGTACCGCCTATGTAGTGCATCATGCGTGTATTGCCTAGTGAGGTATTGAAGGTGACGCGCATAGCTAAAATCATCTGCTTGTATAACTTTTGATAATGACGAGCATCTATACCAATTTCACTAAAAAACCGATTATTGAATGATGGCAATCGCCACTTGTCACTTCCTACATTATAGAGCTTAGTAGGCACGTCTTTTTGCATTTCTACAAAAGCTCGGATTCTACTTCCATTTCGGATATTGTCTTGCACCAAAAAAGAATTATCAAATATATATTCTGCTCTACCTATGACCCAATGAACTACATTATCATTCAAAAAATGAGAATAACGATCTTCCGATTTGAACACATAGCGGTCATTTCGATAAGCTAGGGTGAGTTTCACTGCATGAAAAACATCAAATGGATATTTAAATGTAGTTTCAAGATAGTTGGTTTTGATACTATAATTGAGCGTCTGATTGGTAGGAAGATTATCCATAGTACCCGGTATGGTTGTATTTGATGTGCCACTCACAGATTGATGGTAAAAAGTCACTTTTTTATCCCAACGCTTTTTTAGGTTTTCGTAAGTCAAAAAATAGCCTAAATCTTTAAACGAAAACCCTGAATTACCTAAGGTTGGAAAAAGTAATCCACCATAGATTTTATGATCTTCCATCAAGTCTGTAATGCCGAGTTTAAACAAAATATTGACAGGCTGAAAAGTGTAGTTCGGATTAGCGGGATTAAAAGGTTGATATGGCGTGATGTAGGGGTCGTTATTGAGTTGTGTAATGAGCTTATCGACCATAAATCGTACAAAATATGGGCGAACTTTATTTTGTTTAAAGCGAGTGCCATTGGCCATTTCCTCCGCCACATCTGTAGCTTCTGCATTGTCAAAAGGCATTTGTAATGGGCTATTTTGTAATGTAGAATCCAAAGATGGCAATGTTGGTAAAAAATCAAATTCAGATTGAAAGTCAAACGGTTGCCATGTTTGAACAGCAGATGCATTCTCAAATATAATCATTGGCATCTGAGATTCTACTTTTGTAGGCAAAGTGGAAGGTGTAGCATCAGTGCGCTTTTTTGTTCTATCTGTATCAAAAAATGAGAAGTCCTTATTGTTGACGGCAGTGTCTAGAATGAATTTAAACAAGCTTGGTTTCCCTTCATTTTGAGAAAGAATAAGCGCATTATTTTTACGCTTTTCAAAACTCAATTCTTCTACATCGGTTCTGAAATTGGTAAGCTGATTATTAAATCCTATAGTTTTAAAAACTGCTACACTAGAAGTCGAATCCACTCGATAGGTCGCACTATCCAATACGGAGTAAAAATTGTAATTATCTGGGAAAGTGGCAAAGGTGCTTTTGTTGGTTTCTTTATCTGTGAGAAAATAGGTGATTTGATTATGACTAAAGATAGTATCAAGATAGCCTGTATGAATATTTGTAATACCATTCTGATCGCTCAAGAACTGATATTTTTCGGCAGAGTAAGGAAGTGGCGTATGCTCACTAATCTGAGGTGTATTTGTGACTTGATATAGCTCGTTCGTTTCTAAATTAAAAAAGAATAGGTCTTTTTGTTTATCGAATGTTTGTGTTTCGTAACGTTGCTTAATAAGCGTATCTGTTACACGATTACTAGCAAAAATGACACCCCGCATATCGCCCAACTGTATCTCTGATGGATCAAAATCATCAAAATAGTCGTCTGTGATTTGTGTGGTGGTAGTAGAAGGTAATTTATACAGATAGATATCGCTCTGTCCTTTTTGGATAGCCGACAGCACCAATGATTTGCCATCGAGCGAATAGTTCATAGAAGTTACTTTTTGAAACTTTTCAATACGTACTTTCTCCTTTTTTTCATCTTCAATAGTGTAGTGCAACATTCTGTTCACCCCTCTTTTAGTATAAATCACACTGAGCCTATCGCCCCGAGGCGTAAACGCCAAGAGTGGCATCTGCTGGTCAGTGTGGAGGGTGCGGGTTTTCCAGCCATATTTAAATATAGTCTTACAAACTTCCGTTTCGGTATTCAACATATGGATTGATACCTTACCATAAGTATTGGCCGCATAGGCGATGTATTTTCCTCCCGCAGATACCCGTGGATGGTAGTAGGTAGTTTCTTTTTTTTGCTTAAAGTTTACCTCATCTTGCGGTCGCATAGCTAAGGTTTGAAGTGATTCGTTAGTGTATCTTTTTTTGTAGAATTCAAACCACTGCACTAACAACTCATTGGTATTCAAACCCAATGCGAATTGAAAACCGTACTCAGTACTTTTATTGAGTCGAGTCAGATAGACCACGTTTGACACAGCCGTTTTGCCATATCGTTCTTCAATATAATGCCAGATAGCATGACCGAACTGAACCCCTTGCTCTGACGTAAGTTTGTACAATGCGCTGTATCGACCACTCGTGATACCATCGCGTAAAATACTTTCATCTCTACCATCCCACTTTTTAGAAAAATAAATCGAAAGTCCGTCATTAAACCAATCTGGGAGATTGCGATAAAAACGAGTCTCGCGATTGCGACCCGAAAGTGCCCGCACACCCATCACTCTCGCAATGCCTTCTTTTAGCTGCTGATCGAGATGCTCATGGCTGCCATTGAAATAGACAAAGATTTTATTGTTTGTTAGTTTGGCTTCACCAGCTCCATTTTGTTCAGGGCTATAGATCCCAATATTGGTTTGGTTCAAATCCTCGAGGGTGTTATAAACGATCAGGTCAATTTTACCTTTTACCTTTACATCTAATTTCAACGCTAACTCTTCATAAAAATCTTCTGCGTGCTTCACCACATACTTGCCTAAGTCTTGGCCACCTGGATAAAAATAAATAGTAAAATGGTCGGCCGTGTAGTATTGAAAATCGAAGTCTTTGTATTGCACTCTATTCTGTCCAAAAGTAATATTGGGCACTTGCGCTTTCACGCCCACCACGGATAAAGAGAGAAATAATAAAAGACAGTTTTTCATGAAATAATTAAAAGACTAGCGATATACAACGATAAATATAAAACTTAACTTTAGAATGAGGATAGATAAAACACATCAACATTCATTTGGTTGCATTTTTTCTGCGCAAAAAGTTAATTCTTCAAAAAACGAATACTTTCGGTTACAACATTTTTGAGGTCATCTGGTAGCTCACTTTCGTCCCATGGATGCTTACCTCCAAAAACATGGTTGCCATTTTCAATGCTTAGTAAAGTCGCATGGCTGTTTAAGCCCGCTAACTGTGTAGCGCTATCAAAAGGCACTGTATCATCAGCTGTGCCATGCACAATCAACGAGGGTATCGCTAGTTTTTCAAAACAAGAAGGAATATGCAATCGCACTTGATTATCAAAATAAGTCTGATAGAGTTGCCAGTATATCGGCATTTGCTGGCCAGTACGCGCATTCGGCACATATATCACGCCATTTTTTTCTATTTCCTCCATTAATTCCTTTTTCCAATGCTTCCCAAATTCGCTTACCGAAGCCCAAGTCACTAGCTGCTTTACTCGATCATCTTCTGCGGCTTTCAAAATCGCAATACCTCCGCCCCTACTATGCCCTACCAGCGACAACTTGCGAAAATCAAGCAAACGATCAGGGACAGGCAAAAGGTTATTTTCTAACGCATCCAACACCATTTTTATGTCATCAAGCTCTATCAAAAAGTTATTGTTGCCAAAAGCAGCTAAATCCACAAAGTCCTTAGGATGCTCAACAGAAGTGCCATTATAGGAGAAATTGAATTTTATAAACACAAAGCCCGCCTCAGCAAAGGCATTGGCCACTAAATCGAAGGCACCCCAATCTTTAAACCCTTTAAAACCATGACAAAAAACAACTATGGGTTTTTGTGTTTCTTCCTCTTTAAAAAATACATCAAGCAATATCGCCCTGTCATGCAACCCCTCCAATACAATATTTCGTTTTTCGCAAATCATTCGCTGTATAAATTTGTTATTCAGATTCAAGATAGCTCGAAATTTAATCATTTCCCTCACAAAAACCCTTACATTCGCCCCCATAATGGCTATCACGCTCAATGATATTAAGAAAATAATCGACCCCGAACTGCAAGAATTTGAAGTTCGGTTCAAGGCGAGCGTAAAGGGCAATACTCCTTTGCTAAATGTGATAATGAAATACATCATAGCGCGTAAAGGCAAGCAAATGCGCCCTATCTTTGTGATGCTCTCAGCCAAACTCATAGGTGAAATAGGCGAGGCTACCTATGTAGGGGCATCGCTAGTCGAATTGCTACATACCGCCACTTTGGTACATGACGATGTGGTAGATGATTCTTATAAAAGACGTGGCTTTTTATCTATCAATGCGCTTTGGCGAAACAAAATAGCCGTGTTGGTAGGCGATTTTTTATTGGCAAAAGGCCTGTTGATTTCTATTCAAAATGAACAATTTCGCTTGCTCCATGTACTCTCAGATACTATCAGTGAAATGAGCGAGGGCGAACTGCTCCAAATTGAAAAAGCTAGACGATTAGACATTAAAGAAGACATCTATTTTACGATTATAAGACAAAAAACCGCATCCCTCATAGCATCCGCCTGTATGGTAGGCGCTATATCGAGCAAAGGTACTGAGGAGCAGATAGCCACACTTCGTCTGATAGGCGAAAAAGTAGGCATCGCATTTCAAATCAAAGATGATTTATTAGATTTTGGCGATAGTGACACAGGCAAGCCGAAGGGCATTGACATCAAAGAACGCAAACTTACACTACCCCTTATTTACACACTAAACAAGGTAGATAGCAGCTTGCGTAAAAAGATGATTTATATCGTTAAAAATGAAAATACAGACACCGAAAAAGTGGACTGGATAATAGCGCAAATAAAAACTTATGGCGGTATCAACTATGCCAATCAGACCATGAACAAATATGTGCAAGAAGCTCATGCTTTGCTAGACCAATTTGCTGATTCTGATGCTAGAAAGTCGTTTCATAATTTGATCGACTTTGTAGTAACAAGAAAGCATTAATCTTTTTTTATTTTTACACCAAAAGAAACATCCAAATATGGCAGAGGTAAAAGTAGGCTTAGTCCAAATGAGTTGTGTGAAAGACGCAGCACCAAATATTGAGAAAGCAATCAATGAAGTGCGTAAAGCAGCCGCTGACGGAGCACAGATAGTTTGTTTGCAAGAACTCTTTACCTCACTTTATTTTTGTGATATAGAAGACTATGAAAACTTCAAATTAGCAGAGCCAATCCCTGGCCCAACGACTGATATATTTGCTAAGCTTGCTAAAGAGTTAGGCGTAGTTATCATTGCCTCATTATTTGAAAAAAGAGCAGAGGGATTATATCATAACACTACTGCGGTACTTGATGCAGATGGCACTTATCTTGGCAAATATCGCAAGATGCACATCCCCGATGATCCTGCTTTTTATGAGAAGTTTTATTTCACACCAGGCGATTTAGGCTATAAAGTATTCAAAACAAAATTTGCGACTATAGGCGTGTTGATCTGCTGGGATCAGTGGTATCCAGAAGCGGCTCGTATTACTGCTTTGATGGGTGCAGAGATATTATTTTACCCTACGGCTATTGGCTGGGCTACAAACCAAGATAAAGCTACTAATATGGAGCAATATGATGGTTGGCAGACGCTCCAACGTGCGCACGCAGTAGCCAATGGTGTGCATGTAGTAAGTGTAAATAGAGTGGGTTTTGAACAAGCTGGTGCTATGAAATTTTGGGGAGGAAGCTTTGTGAGCAATGCCTTTGGTAAATTAGAATACCTCGCTTCGCACGATCAAGAAGAAACAAAGGTAGTCACCCTCGACCTCAATAAATCCGATTTTTATCGAACGCATTGGCCATTTTTGAGAGATAGACGTATCGATAGCTATGAGCCAATTTTGAAAAGATATATTGATTAGAGGAGCGATATTCGACTCGCTTCGCTGATATAGATTAGACTATTTCGGATTCTTGAGAAAAAAACACTTAAACCTTACCTGAGTAGCGTTACCACTCCCTTATTTATCTTCCCTTCATACTCGATAATAAACCAATATGCATCTTGCGGTTGAGCTTCGTTTTTATACTTACCATCCCATGGCTGTGGAGCATTGTGTACTATCTCGCCCCAGCGATTATAGATAGCTA